>CAJTZD010000002.1:6707-190573 GCA_910584235.1 uncultured Acetatifactor sp. | reverse complement strand
CCTCCACCTCCTTCTTTCAGCATTTATCCCTAAAAATGCTTTACTTCGTGTATCGAAAAAATAAGAAGATTTTTAACTCCGATAGCGTGAATAGACGATTTGACAGCGTAACTGGATTGAGATTTTTTATCTTTAATATCCCCTCTATCACCCTCAATATCCCCACCAAAAGGGGCGGATGCCCCGCAAGGCGGCACAAACGCAAACCGCCGTGTAAGCATATTACCTCTTATTTCTCCGCTTTCCAAGTGATTTTCCTTATCAGGCCGCCCGGCCTGCCTGGGAAAAAAGCAGACCGCCGCATATGGTGGATGAAGTCCATAGTACGGCGGTTAGCTTTTATTTGTCACTTATTCTTTTTTTGTCGTGAATCTCCCAGTCCATAATGCCTCCTGCGACTATTTCTTTTTGTTGTTTTTCCATGCCTTATATATTGCATTGGCAATGGGAAGCAGAACACAAATGGCAACGAACCAGCCCGGAAAATGTGGCATAATCTTAATCCTCCTTGTCTTATATTAATTTGAATACGGCTGCCAAAATACAAATAGCGGCAATTAAAACCGATACGGCAATCCGTAACATGGAAAAGCTATACAGTTTTTCGGGATTGGATTTGTCATAGCGTACTTTGACAGTCGACCCAACCTGTGAAACCATAGGCACTTGTATGCGGTTTTGTGATTGGCAGGATTTTCCGTCTGCCGTATATGAAACTATCGCCCATTTTGAATTACGGGCTTTTGCCGTTTCGGGATTCGGCATTTTAATTGAAATAATTGTCCCTGTTGTCTGCGCCGTCTTGTTTCTCTTCATGATAAATTGAATACAGTTTATAAGCGCAAAACACAATGCTGCCGCAGCAATGATATAAAGAAAAATCGTATCGTTGTCCATATTCTGCGTTCCTCTCTTTTATGCCAAATCTACACTGCTGTAAAATCTCATTGACAGGAAAATTGAAACAACCAATATCCCCAGGCTCAACAGGATAATCCCCCCATAAGCAAGGACAGGAGAAAGCAGGGAAAGAAAATCCAAATTTACGTTTTCCATTTTCATAAGATACGGAAGAATAAAGGGAGATGCCATTATGACAACCACAAAAGCAAATTTTGTTTTCTCGTACCCTAACTTGTACTGCACTGGCAGATACACACCGATGAAAACAGAAGTTATAAAAAGCATGAGTACAAACAGTTTTATGTCACATGGGCCTAATCCGGGAATAACTAAAGTTTCAATCACATATATAAGGCAGCAGACTACATAAGTTGCCATACAGAAAATATACTTGGACAAAACAATCATCCTGCGCGAATATGGCGCAGCGCATAACAGTGTTGCGGCTTTAGGGAATTGATATTCTTTCAAAGATACATATTGCAGCAGCATAAACACGCAAAAAATGACAGACAGCATAAATCCCAAAACCCCGGTGTACTGTGGTGCGCGCCAGAGCATAAAAGGCGGGATAAGGACAGCGGCGGCCAGCATGATCAATACATACTTCTTTACAATGAGAACGTCTTTTTTTATCAAATGGAACAACATCATTTTTTATACCCTCCTATATTGGCAAGCATTATGTCCTCTATCGTAGGGCGTTCAGCAATAGCGTCCGGGAAAAAGGACTGAACCTCTGCCATTTGTTTTGTAACCCCCGTAAACCCAAATGCAGTTTCTGATATGCCCAAAAAGAGCTTTCGCACATCACCGTTCAATGCTTTCGCATCACCTTTGACAATCCGGTAAGTGTCAAGTAAAAAGTCTTTTTCTTCCTGGAATACAATGCGCCCATTGTTGATCATAATGAGCATATCAGCAATTTTATCAAGGTCAGAAGTAATATGCGTTGAAAAGAAAACCCCTTTGCCGCCATTTTCCATGTAATCGGTCAAAACTTTCAATAGCTGGCTTCTTATTAAAGGGTCAAGCCCACTGGTCGGTTCGTCCATAATCAGAAGCTCCGCATTATGGGAAAGGGCTAAGGCAAGTGCATATTTCATTTTCATGCCTTTTGAAAGCGTATTGATTTTTTGCTTTGGGTCAAGGGAAAACATCTCCATGTACCGTTTGAAATCCTGTTCAGACCATTCTGTATATGCTGATGAAATTATGCTTTTCATTTCAGCTAAGGAGAGTTCGTCATAAAAGCAGCCATCATCTAAAACAATGCCGATACGGTCTTTGATCTTCTTCTCGTTCTTTTCCATTTCAAGGCCAAAAAACCGAATATTGCCGGACTGCTTTTTCGCCAATCCTAAAAGCGTCCGCAATGTGGTGGTTTTACCCGCACCGTTAATCCCGATAAAACCTGTTATGCAGCCCTCTGGTAAAGAAAAAGTCACATCTGTTAAAGAGAAATCCCCATACGATTTGTTCAAGTTCTCTACGTTCAAAATATCGCTCATTTTAATCCTCCTCGTAAAGAATATCCATCATGGCATTGAGTTCTTCTTTACTTATTTTCAATGATTTTGCTGTCTGTATCATGTCCAGCATTTTTTGTTCTACAAGCCGCCGTTTGGAATCCCGGAGCAGTTCAAGATTGCCCGTAGAGACAAAAGTCCCTATCCCTACCTGGCTTGTAACAAATCCCTCCTGTTCCAATTCTTCATAAACCCGCCGGATTGTTAAGACACTGACTTTCAGATCATTAGCAAAGGCGCGTATAGAGGGAAGTGCATCCCCCGGGGCTAATTCTTCTTTCAGCACAGCGTCTTTGATCTGGTCTTTGATCTGTTGGTACAAGGGGCTGTCAGAGGTATTTGATATGAGTATTTTCAAAAAGGCCATCTCTCCTTTCTTTAGTGTGCTATTTTAATATACACATTATAAACATCATACACTTAATTGTCAATAGGTGGATAAAAAAACTTCAGAGCAGCGGTAAAGGCGGTTCTGATAGGACGCAAGGAGCCGTAACAAAGGACATTAAAAAGCGGCCTTCCTGTTCTCCGTATAGAGAGTAAGAAACGCCGCTTCTTCATCGTATTCAGTTGACAGCATAAAAATCGTCACCCAAATAGCAAACAACTACTTTTTGGGTAGCAGGTATCAAATTGGGAAGTATCACTTTTCACTCATTCCATCTCCCTGAACGTGCCAGCCATTCCTCCTACAAGGCTCCATTGGCGTTGCATATAGGATTTCAGATTTTCCGTGCTTTGCCGATATGCCTCACATGCCACTTTCGGATTCCGTCCTTTCCTATTACTTCGGAAGAATACCGTTCCCGCTAAAGCAAAAGCATTCACTGAATTATACCATAAAAATTTTCTATTTTTTACCCGATTGCACGAAACGACTATTTTTCGGGAGTAGAAAGCAAAAAAGAGCCATCAGGCAGCCCTTTTTTTACATTGTCATTTATTCATTCAGTTTTTACCGTTTTTCTCATATACAAACACGAAAACTCTTTACACTATCACGTAAACTCTTATAGTATCACGAAAACTCCCATCGGGTTTCCGTGATAATACAGACAGTTTCCGTGTTCGTATAAGGGTTTTGCCTGATAGTATCGACTTTTGCGTGATAGTACAGCAGTTTCCGTGCGAGTATCCGGGTTTCCGTGATAATAACCGACTTTTGCCTACGAGTATATACTATCAGGCAAAACAACCCCAGAACAACCGTTCGTACCCTTACAAATGTAAAAATGCCCATAAAAGCACACGGAAATAATGTAACTTTGAAAGCTATGTAGTGCCGAAAGTGCCGTGTTTACGGGCTTTGTAGGCTTTCCGTGTCCGTATCTGCCGGAAACTAAGACACCTTGACACCATTCGACAATATCTCCTATATTTCAACAAATAATTTGAATGGTCAGACCCATTCAGCTGCCTTTTTAAGAAATAAAATTTATAACCATATAGGGATTAGTTTCACTTGATATTTCTTTCATCTTCTCTTTCCTACCGAGATACAAAAAATTCATAATATCATTAAATTCCTTCGTTTCCAAATCATCTCCCATTAATATTCCTTTAGATTTATAATGGGGCAAAGCACTTTCAAAATCTGAATATAAAACTCCTCTACTGTTAATCACACCACCTACTTGCGAAATTTTCATTCTACATAACAAATACATATTAGCTGGTGAGGAACTCCGAATAATCTCAGCAAGTTCCACTCCTCCCTTTTCAACAATTTCATTATACGCCTTCTCTGTCACTGTTCCCATCTGAACTAATGCATCTTTCTCTTTTTCCACCCATTCAATTGCTTCATCAATACTAAACGCCTTTACAGTTGCTAAAACCAGCTTATCAATTACTGAAATGTTATTAGGATGTTTTCTATATAAAAACATCAAGACCTTATATCTTATTATGGGCGGAAGCAAAGAAAAAGAGTATAATACATCATTTCGTGATCCAAAGTCATATTTTTCAAAGTAATTTATAAGTAAAAACGATAGCATATCAAATAAGGCATCTATCACCTTATCAAAATCTTCTGGTGCAAAACCTGCTAAATGTTGTGTATGTATCGACTGATTCCCTTTTCCGCGAATAGTTTCTACAGCCATTTCTATAAACTCATGATTGGGCAATCTTTCTAGTCTATTTTGGATATTTGATGCTCCTAATGTTACTGCCTGACTTGGATTAATATCCAATATCTTCCGAATAATAACTTCTGCATATTTTCTTATAAAAGATATCTTTCCGCTAAGAGAGATATCTTTATAAAATGTATCTCCAATTATATCTGCAACTAAACTCTGGTACTCATTATTATTAAAATTACTCATTTATTTTTCCTCCTTGCTTATCGCATTCTACCAAAATTATGGACCCTTTCCTTTGCAAAATCATAATAACATATCTGACAGTTTTTTGCAGTTGTGATAAACACATGAAAATAAAATAAATTTTATTTTCAAATACTTCAAATATAGCATACCACAAACTACAAATTTTGCATATAAGCAGGCGAACCTCCAAACTATCACAGAAACTGCCTGTATTATCCCGAAAACTCCGGGCAGTTTCCGTGTTTGTATCATATCCCCGTTTTTCTACAGCATTTTCCGTCAAGCTAATACTCTTTTCACCTAAACCCAACAATATCCTACTCCTTTTTACCTTTCCACTTTATACTATCACGGAAACCCCTGACTTTTGCGTGAAAGTATACTTTTGCCTGATAGTACGATTTTATCCCCAATCGCCATCCTATCAGCGGTATTAAAAAACACAAAAATAGGGGCCCATCACCCACCGTGATGAACCCCTCCAAGCCTAAAAACCCTTGATTTTAAGCCATTCTTCCATACTTTCGCCTGTGAGTACCCAAATTCCTATGGCATCAATTCAAGATTGCCGCCTGTGCTGCCGCCAACCTGGCAATAGGCACCCTGAACGGCGAACAGGAAACATAATCCAGCCCGATCTTGTGGCAGAACTCCACAGAAGAGGGATCCCCGCCATGCTCACCGCAGATACCCACATGCATCTTGGGATTCACCGGCTTGCCCAGCTTGATGGTCATATCCATCAGCTTGCCCACGCCGTTCTGATCCAGCTTCGCGAACGGATCATTCTCCAAAATCTTGGAATCGTAGTAAGCCGTCAGGAACTTGCCCGCATCATCCCGTGAGAAGCCAAATGTCATCTGGGTCAGATCATTCGTTCCGAAGCAGAAGAAATCAGCCTCTGCGGCAATCTCGTCAGCGATAAGAGCAGCCCTGGGAATTTCGATCATAGTGCCTACCTCATAATACAGATCAATTCCCGAAGCCTTGATCTCCGCGTCAGCGGTATCCACCACAATCTTTTTCACATATTTCAGTTCTTTTACATCGCAGATCAAAGGAATCATGATCTCGGGCTTCATCTTCCAGCCGGGATGCGCTTTCTGCACATTGATTGCGGCACGGATGACAGCCTTGGTCTGCATCCTGGCAATTTCGGGATAAGTCACTGCCAGACGGCATCCCCTGTGGCCCATCATGGGATTGAACTCATGGAGGCCTGCGATGATATTCTTAATCTCCTCCACGGTCTTGCCCTGAGCGGCAGCCAGCTTCTCGATGTCGGCTTCCTCAGTAGGCACGAACTCGTGAAGAGGCGGATCCAGGAAACGGATGGTCACAGGATATCCCTCCAGAGCCTCATAGAGCTTCTCGAAATCGCCCTGCTGGTAAGGCAGAATCTTCTCCAGGGCAGCCTCTCTCTCCTCTACGGTGTCGGAGCAGATCATCTCACGGAAAGCGGCAATCCTGTCTTCCTCGAAGAACATATGCTCCGTACGGCACAGGCCGATGCCTTCCGCACCCAGCTCTCTGGCTTTCTTCGCGTCGGCGGGTGTGTCCGCATTGGTGCGCACTTTCAGCTTTCTGTATTTGTCGGCCCAGGCCATGACCCTGCCGAACTCACCTGCTATTGTAGCGTCCACGGTAGGAATCTGACCGTCGTAGATATTGCCCGTCGTGCCGTCGATGGACAGGTAGTCTCCCTCATGGTACTCCTTGCCTGCCAGTGTGAATCTCTTGTTCTCCTCGTCCATGGCGATATCGCCGCAGCCGGATACGCAGCAGGTTCCCATACCGCGGGCAACCACTGCCGCATGGGAGGTCATGCCGCCGCGGACTGTCAGGATACCCTGAGCCGCTTTCATGCCGGTGATGTCCTCAGGAGAAGTCTCCAGACGTACAAGAACAACTTTCTCGCCTCTCGCATGCCACGCTTCCGCGTCCTCTGCCGTAAATACGATTTTGCCGCAGGCAGCGCCGGGGGATGCGCCAAGGCCTCTGCCGGCGGGTGTGGCGGCTTTCAGGGCGGCCGTGTCAAACTGCGGGTGAAGCAGGGTGTCAAGGTTGCGGGGATCGATCATGGCCACAGCCTCCTGCTCGGAACGCATGCCCTCGTCCACCAGATCGCAGGCAATCTTCAGAGCAGCCTGGGCCGTCCTCTTGCCGTTCCTTGTCTGCAGCATGTACAGCTTGCCATGCTCAACGGTGAACTCCATATCCTGCATATCTCTGTAATGATTCTCCAGGGTCTTGCACACATCCTTAAACTGCTCAAAAGCCTCGGGGAACTTGTCCGCCATCTCGGTAATCTTCATAGGGGTGCGGACACCTGCAACCACGTCCTCGCCCTGTGCATTGGTCAAAAATTCGCCGAACAGCCCCTTTTCACCGGTAGCCGGATCCCGTGTGAACGCAACGCCTGTACCGCAGTCATCGCCCATATTGCCGAAAGCCATGGACTGTACGTTTACTGCAGTACCCCAGGAATAAGGGATGTCGTTGTCGCGGCGGTACACATTGGCGCGGGGGTTGTCCCAGGAACGGAACACAGCCTTGATGGCGCCCATAAGCTGCTCCTTGGGATCGTCCGGGAAAGCAGTGCCGATCTTGGCCTTGTACTCAGCCTTGAACTGACCTGCCAGTTCTTTCAGGTCGTCAGCGGTGAGCTCCACGTCCTGCTTCACGCCTTTCTTCGCTTTCATGGCGTCAATGAGCTGCTCGAAGTACTTCTTGCCCACTTCCATGACCACATCGGAGTACATCTGGATAAATCTTCTGTAGCAGTCCCATGCCCAGCGGGGATTGCCTGATTTCCCGGCGATGACATTCACCACGTCCTCGTTTAGCCCTAAGTTCAGAATCGTGTCCATCATACCAGGCATGGAAGCCCTTGCGCCGGAGCGGACGGATACCAGGAGGGGATTCTCCTTGTCGCCGAACTTCTTGCCAGTGATCTCTTCCATCTTGACGATGTATTCATTGATCTGTCCCTGAATCTCATCGTTGATCTCTCTTCCATCCTCATAGTATTGTGTACAGGCCTCCGTAGTGATGGTAAAGCCCTGCGGAACCGGAAGGCCGAGTCCGGTCATCTCTGCCAGATTCGCACCCTTGCCGCCCAGAAGCTCACGCATGTCCGCGTTCCCTTCCGTAAACAAGTACACCCATTTTTTCATTGTTATCTCTCCCTTTCTAAATTAGTTTTAGACAGTCATGGATATGGCTGCCTCGGACAAAGAACATAAAAATGTATGTCTTTACTTATAGCGGAATCCGGAAGCGGATTCTGCTACCTAATTTCTATTGTAACAATTTGCCAATGGAATAGCAAGCCAAATTCTGCCAGTTTTGGGCATATCCGGTAATTTCGTGCAATCTGTCCATCTGTCCTTTTCCACCCGCGGCAATTTGCACAATCAGACGTCTTCTGACGGACCATAGAATATCCATAGCACATCAGACTTGCCGCGATGTGGCTTTTCCTGGATTCCCGTCTGCAATGAGCCAAGTACACATGCGTACCTGTATATTAAAGCCTATGACTTTTCGAATGCACAAGGAATGCTATGCCCCAGTGGCGCATGGTCCGCACAGACGGAAAACGAGCGCAGACGAAGCCTAGACCAGCAATCCTGCTCGCGGAATTGTTGACTAATCGGGCGTTTTGTGTATAATGATAAAGGTAGGAAAAGGTAAAACCAATTTCAGGAAACGAGGATTCAAAATGATCAGTGTAAACAATGTAACCTTGCGGATCGGCAAAAAAGCATTATTCGAGGATGTGAACATCAAGTTCACCGAAGGCAACTGCTACGGCGTCATCGGCGCCAACGGCGCGGGAAAGTCCACTTTCCTGCGGATTCTCTCCGGCGATCTGGAGACCACCAGCGGAACCATCGTCATCACCCCCGGGCAACGTCTCTCCGTGCTGGAGCAGGATCACTTTAAATACGACGAGTATTCCGTCATGGATACGGTCATTATGGGCAATGCGCGCCTGTATGAAATCATGAAAGAAAAGGATGCCATCTATGCCAAGGAGGATTTCTCCGATGAAGACGGCATTCTCGTCAGCGATCTGGAGGCGGAGTTCGCCGAGATGGACGGCTGGGAGGCGGAGTCCAACGCCGCCATGCTGTTAAACGGCCTGGGGATAGACACTGAGCTGCATTATGCCACGATGAAAGACCTGGACGGCAGCCTGAAAGTAAAAGTGTTGTTGGCCAAGGCTTTGTTTGGCAATCCGGACATACTGCTCTTGGACGAGCCCACCAACCATCTGGATCTGGACGCCATCGCATGGCTGGAGGACTTCCTCATCGATTTCGAAAACACGGTCATCGTGGTGTCCCATGACCGTTATTTCCTAAATAAGGTATGTACCCATACCGCCGACATCGACTACAACAAGATACAGCTCTACGCCGGCAACTATGACTTCTGGTATGAGTCCAGCCAGCTGCTGGTGCGCCAGATGAAAGAGGCCAACAAGAAAAAGGAGGAGAAGATCAAGGAGCTGCAGGAATTCATCTCCCGCTTCTCCGCCAACGCCTCCAAGTCCAAGCAGGCTACCTCCAGAAAGCGCGCCCTGGAGAAAATCGAGCTGGACGACATCCGGCCCTCCAGCCGTAAATACCCTTATATCGATTTCCGCCCTGACAGGGAGATCGGAAACGAGGTGCTTACGGTGGAGCATCTGTCCAAGACCATAAACGGGGAAAAAGTTCTGGACGATATCTCCTTTGTCATGGGACATGACGACAAGATCGCATTCATAGGAAGCCAGGAGCTGGCCAAGACTACCCTCTTCCAGATCCTCATGGGGGAGATGGAGCCGGACGAGGGCCATTATAAATGGGGCGTCACCACCTCCCAGGCCTACTTTCCCAAGGACAGCACCAAGGAATTCGACAATGACCTGACCATCGCGGAGTGGCTCACCGGCTATTCCCCGGTGAAAGACGTGACCTATGTGCGCGGATTCTTAGGCCGGATGCTTTTCGCAGGGGAGGATGGGGTGAAAAAGGTAAAGGTGCTCTCCGGAGGCGAGAAAGTCCGCTGTCTGCTGTCCAAGATGATGATCAGCGGCGCCAACTGCCTGGTGCTGGACGAGCCCACCAACCATCTGGACATGGAGTCCATCACCTCCCTGAACAACGGGCTGATCAAGTTCCCGGGAGTGGCCCTGTTCTCCTGCCATGACCATCAGTTCGTGCAGACCACGGCCAACCGCATCATAGAACTGCTGCCGGACGGACATATGATCGACAAGATCACTACCTACGACGAATATCTGGCAAATGACGAGATGGCAAGGAAGCGCACTATCTTCACCGCCCAGAAAGAGGAGGACGACAATTAGAGTCCACAGGCTTTTGGGGCAAAACGGCACCTTTCAGGCCCATCAGTGAGAAAGGCAGGGAATATCCAATGCTGGCAGTAGATTTACATGTTCATTCCAACCGTTCCGACGGAAGCTTCACGCCCACGCAATTGGTGGACTATGCCTGTGAAAAAGGGCTGGCGGCTTTTGCCCTCACCGACCATGACACCATTGACGGTCTGGAGGAGGCCGAACGCTATGCGGACATGCTCCGGCGGGATCGGGCAGGGGATGCCGCCGGCGAGGAGGGCCAAAATGCCGCTCCTTGGGCAAAACGACTGATAAACGATTCCGGGGCGGCGGTGCCCGAGGTCATCCCCGGCATTGAGTTTTCCACGGAATATCAGGGACATGACATACATGTCCTGGGCCTCTATATTGATTATCACAATTCAGCCTTTGTTCAGAAGCTGCGGGATTTCGTGGATTCCAGGACCCTGCGGAACCGGAAGATGTGCCGCCTCCTGACAGAAGCAGGGCTTCCCGTAGCCTACGAAGCCCTGCTGGCAGAATTCCCCGACGCCGTCATCACAAGGGCCCATTACGCCAAATATATGTTGAACCATGGCTATGTGAAGAGTATGTCGGATGCCTTTGACCGCTATATCGGGGACCACTGTCCCTGCTTCGTGCCCCGGGAAAAGGTAACCCCGGTGGATGCGGTAAAACTGATTCTGTCCGCCGGAGGCATCCCTATCCTGGCCCACCCGGTTCTCTATCATATGAGCGACGAGGATCTGGACACCCTGACCGTCTTGCTGGCTGAGGCCGGCCTGGTGGCTCTGGAAGCCATTTACAGTACCTATACCGCTTTCGACGAGCGAAAAATGCGGGCTTTGGCCAGAAAATACAACCTCCTGGTCAGCGGCGGCAGCGATTTTCACGGCGCTAATAAACCCGGGCTGGATCTGGGAACAGGGTACGGAAGCCTATATGTTCCCTATTCGGTTCTGCGGGATATAAAAGAAGTTATAAAAAAGGACAGTCATCTGTGACTGTCCTTTTTTACCCCCATTTGCCATTTACCCTTCCACGATCAGATATCTGCCATCGCCGATGTCGAATACTTCGTCTGCGTCCAGAATCTCTTCATTCATGACGCCCTCCGTATCAATGCCTTCTTCCTCGAAGTACGCAAGCACTTCTTCTACGGAATCGACCACCACTGCCATGCAGTCTTCCAGAAAATCTTCAGCTTCTTCCAGGGTCTCCGCCACCTTTTCAGGGAACAATTGCAGTTGATTTTCCAAAAAGCACTCCAACACGTCATCGTCAAATTGCATCTTTTTCGTCCTCCTATGAATTTTGAAGATCTAATATCATGATAATACGATTACATGCATGTGTCAATATATTCTATGATTCCTTTGTTTTTTCCAAAATCTCACCAAAAAAATTTGCTAAAATTCTACTTTTTGCATAGAAATTTTATATAAAAATCTCGGTCAGGTAAAACGAAGCAGTTCCAGCGGGTATTCGATTATGGCATCCGCTCCGCCCTCCTCCAGTTCCTGTCTGTCCCGAAAGCCCCAGAGCGCGCCTACGGTAAATGCCCCCGCGGCTTTTCCGGTCTTCATATCCGTAGCCGTATCTCCCAGATACAGCAGCTCATCCGCCCCAAGGCCCAGCCTATCCTGAATCCGAAATACGCCGTCCGGGCTGGGCTTGATGGGCAGGCCCTCCCGCTGTCCCTCTGTCACGTCAAAATAGTTCTTTCCAAACAGGGTCTCTATCACGTTGACAGTCTCCGCATGGGGCTTGTTGGAGAGAACCGCGATCTTCACATGCTGGGCTTTCAATGCGGCCAGAAGCTCCGGGATGCCCTCATATGGCCGCACTCTGTACATGCAGTTCTCCGCAAAAATCTCCCGGTAAAGGGCATAAGCCTCTTCAAAATGCGCAAGGCCTGTATCTCCTCCGGCTGCCAGAGCCCGCCTGACCAGATTCGCCGCGCCGTCCCCCGCAAAATATTTGTACTGTTCCACGGAAAAGGGACCGTATCCAAACCGCTCCATTGTCCTGTCGCCGCTGTATTTTATACTGTGAATGGAGTCGGAAAGCGTTCCGTCCAAATCAAATATCACTGCTTTTTTTGTCATGTGAGCCATTCCTTTGCTTCCTGATAGAGCCTGCCCGCGGGCAGGCCTACTACGTTATTGTAATCTCCCTCTATTCTTTCCACGTACCTGGCAAAAATCCCCTGTATGCCATAGGCTCCGGCCTTATCCATGCAGTCCCCCGAGGCCAGGTAGAAAGCAATTTCCTCCGCTGTCAGAGGATAGAAAGTCACATCCGTCCTCTCGTGGAAAGTTTTGCGCTGTATGAGGCGCTGCACGGTTCCTGAAGCTGCTGCGTGCTCTGTATGGTCGTCACCCTTTAGAACGTTCCCAGGGCGGTAAAGCACCGTCACCCCGGTATACACCCCATGGGTCTTCCCGGAAAGACGCCCCAGCATCTCCCCGGCATCGCTTAAGCTCCGAGGTTTTCCCAGTATCTCCCCCTCCAGAGCCACCATGGTATCCGCGCCAATGACCAGCACGTCTTCTTCTGTCTCTCCAAGAGCCTCAAGCACTGCCCCGGCTTTCCGGGCGGACAATTCCTCCACCACCCGGGCCGGCTGTGTGAAACTTACGTTTTCCTCCGTATCGCTGACCACCACCTCAAACGCTATCCCTATCTGCGTCAGCAGCTCCCTCCTGCGGGGCGAGGCCGAGGCCAGTATGATCCTGATCTTATTTTTCATGGCTGGTCTCCGGGATGAATGTTCTTGTCATTTGCTCTTCCTCTCTTAATATCCTTTTCGCCTCCGCCACGGCCTCTTCGCAGAATGCCTCCTGAGAGCAGCAGGCCTGCTTCCCTCTCCTGCTGGCCCTTGTATAAGTGCCGTCCGGCTTCAGCACAGAGGCCTTTACATTGTCACGCATCTGGCACTGTAAAATGTGGAGCAGCTTTTCCTTAAGCTCCGGCCGGTCCACCGGGAATAAAATCTCCACCCGGCGTTCCAGGTTTCTGGGCATCCAGTCCGCGCTGCCGCAGTAGATTTCATAATTCTGGTCGTTCTCAAAATAGAATATTCTGCCATGCTCCAGAAAATTACCTACAATAGAACGCACCGTAATATTCTCACTGACACCCTTGATGCCGGTCCTCAGACAGCAGATGCCCCGCACAATCAGATCAATCTTCACCCCTGCGGAAGCCGCCCTGTAAAGGGCCGCTATCACGTCCTGATCGCAGAGAGAATTCATCTTGGCAATGATCCGGGCGCTTCTTCCCTCCAAAGCGAACTTCCTCTCCCTGTCGATCAGGTACAGGAAGCGATTCTTCAGCCAAAGCGGCGCTAAGGACAGCTTATTCCATACCAAAGGCTCCGAATAGCCGGAAAGCATATTAAATACAGCCGTAGCGTCCTCCCCGATGGATTCGGAGCAGGTGAACAGGCCGATGTCCGTGTAAAGCTTTGCCGTGGCGTCATTGTAATTGCCCGTGCCCAGATGGACATAACGCCTTATGCCGTCCTCTTCCCTGCGCACCACCAGCGTGATCTTGCTGTGGGTCTTCAGACCCACCAGACCGTATATAACGTGGCACCCTGCTTTCTCCAGCATTCTGGCCCAGACGATATTGTTCTCCTCATCGAACCTGGCTTTCAGCTCCACCAGCACGGACACCTGCTTGCCGTTCTCCGCGGCCAGCGCTAACGCCGCGATAATAGGCGAATTGCCGCTGACCCGGTACAGGGTCTGCTTGATGGCCAGCACCTCCGGGTCCTTTGCGGCCTGGCGGATGAAGTCCACCACAGGTTCAAAGGTCTGGTACGGATGATGCAGCAGGACATCTCCTTTTCGTATCTCATCGAAGAGATTACAGCCGGCCGGCAGCTGAGGCACGGGCTGGGGCGTATATTTCGGACTCTTTAAAGGATCAAAGCCCTCCAATCCGTATATCTTCATCAGCACGGTCAAATCCAGCGGTCCGTCAATCACGTAGAGATTCTCCTCCTCGATACGGAGCTCCTCCTCCAGGATCCGCAGCAGCCTCTTGTCGCAGCGGGCCGCCACCTCCAGCCGGATAGCCTCCCCCCACTGTCTTTTTTTCAGCTGCTTTTCGATTTCTTTCAGCAGATCGGCCGCCTCGTCCTCCTCGATAGTAAGATCGGCATTGCGCATGATTCTAAACGGATATGCGCACACTATATCATAATTCAGGAACAGCTTATGCATGTTGCGCTCAATGATCTCCTCCAGGAAGATAATCTTGCGCGCTTTCCCCTCAGCCGGCAGTTCCACCACGCGGGAAAGGACGCCGGGGACCTGTACCGTGGCAAATTCCAGCTCCTCGCCGATCTCTTTCTTGCGCACCAGGGCCGCGATGTTCAGGGTCTTGTTCCTGATCAGCGGAAAAGGCCTGGAGGAATCCACTGCCATAGGGGTCAGCACCGGATACACATTCTCCTCAAAGTATTTGTCCACGAAAACTCTTTCTTTCTTGGTGAGCTCCTCGTGTCTGCCCACGATCACAAGGCCGTTCGCCTTTAGCTTCGGCACCAGAGAGCGGTTATAGGTGGAATACTGCAGATCCACCAGCTCATGGATGGCCACACTCAGGCGGTCCAGCTGCTCCTTGGGTGTCAGCCCCGCTATGTCGGGCTTCTGATACCTGGCATGGACCATATCCCACAGAGAGGCCACGCGGATCATGAAAAACTCGTCCAGATTGGAGGCGGTAATGCTTAAAAATTTCAGGCGCTCAAATAAAAGAATGGATTTGTCCCTGGCCTCGTTCAACACTCTGTGATCGAACAGAATCCAGCTCAATTCCCTGTTTGTATAATATTCCGGATTATAAAAATCAATTTCTCCCATAGTCTTCCCCTAGTTTCAAAATATTTTTCTCTGCTTCAGCATCGGCTCCACGCTGAACACTTCCTGAAAGAATTCCGCGTTCACCTCCACGAAGCCTTTCTCCAGAATGATGTCCTCCTGGGTATCCACGGTCAGAATCAGTTTTCCGTCCTTAAGAGCTGCTTTCAAACCTTTCAGCTTCTGCTTATGGCTTCTGTCCAGACAGCTGGCCAGGCGCAGGATCGCGGTCAGCTTTGCCACTATCAGGAAAGCTTCCCGTTCCAGGCTTCCGATGCGCTGCACGTCATAAACGAATCTGCTGTGATTAAACCGCACCACGTTTGCCACAATCTCCCGCTCCTGGTGGGACAGGCCGATAATCTCCGTAGCCATGATGATCTGATAGGAGGTCTCTCCCGTACTCACCAGGCTTATGTACTTTCCGCAGTCATGGAGAATGGCGGCAAGCCGCAGATAAAGCCGTTCTCTTCTGCCCAGTCCGTGCACACGCCTGATACTGTCAAAGATCGTGGTAGTGATATGGTCCAGAGTCTCGGAGCGCTTCCTGCTCACCATATAGCGCTTGCTGATATTGAAAGCGCAGGCAATGATGTCTTCCTCAAAATCATGCTCTCCCCGGAACATCTTGATCTTTTCCGCATACTCGTAGGCTATGCCGTCGCAAAGCGTCACCCCCGGCGCCCAGATCAGCTTCACCCCCATCAGCTCCGCAATGCATTTGATCAGCACGGCGCTGATGAACACTAACGGCACTCTCTCCTGGGGAATATCCATGGCCGACGCGATCTCCACCTGGTTCTGGCTGCGCAGCACCTCAAAGATCGTGTCGAAATCCTTTGCGTTCAGCATGGCCTTTGCGCTGTCCCCGCCGCTTTTTTTCACGGCCCAGGGCGAGAGATAGTCATCCACAATGATCAGGTTCTGTATCTCCCTGTCTTTCAGATACAGCTTTTCATAGGTATCCAGCCTCGCCATGGCCATCTCGTAGATGACATCCTCCATCTGGGTACTCTTTACCGAGAAACGGTTCAGATAGTCCTGAATCCGCAGCACTCCCAGCCGTACATTCTGGGTTGACACCAGCGTGTCATTGTCAAACAAAGACAACTGGATGCTGCCTCCTCCGATGTCCAGGATCGCCGTCCTCTCCTCAATGATCTTGCGGAAGCTCTCTCCCTTGGATGCGACGGACTTGTAGTCCATAAAACGCTGCTCAGAATTGCTCAGAATCTCTACCTTGATTCCTGTGCGCTGGGCAATCTGGTCCTGCACAATGATGGTATTCTCCATCTCCCGGATGGCGCTGGTGCCGTAGGCTTTATAGTGGTCCACCTTATAGGCTTTCATGATATCCGAGAAATCGTTCAGCGTCCTGCACAGCTCGTCCATTTTCTCATTGCTGATCTTGCCTGAGGCATAAGTGTCAGACCCCAGATCCAGACGCTTGCTGACCCTGTCGATCTCCCGCATACTGTCTTTGCCGGAAAATTCGAAAATTTTGATCGTGAGCTCATAGCTGCCTACATCAATGGCGGCAAAAGTCCTGATACTCAATCTTAAGTCACCCCCTTTATTTGTATACCGCTCCTGCAATATAATCTATGAACTGCTGGGCTGTCCTGCCGGAGAGCCCTCCGTGAGACAGTTCCCATTTGTTTGCCTCCGCCAAAAGCTCCTCTTCCGGAACCTCCAGACCGTATCTCTTCCCCAGCGCCCGCACGATTTCCCGGAACTGCTTCTTGTCGGGAGCGCCGAAATAGATGGTGACGCCAAAGCGGTACACTAAGGACAGCTTCTCCTGCACGGTATCGCTGGTATGCATATCCTGGCGAATGTCCGGCAGATGTCCGTCCTCTGTCTTGTCCCCGTAGTTCTCCCGGATGAGGTGGCGGCGGTTGGATGTGGCGTAGATCAGCACGTTCTCCGGCTTCTTCTCCAGCCCTCCCTCAATAACCGCCTTTAAATATTTATATTCGATCTCAAAATCCTCGAAGCTTAAATCGTCCATAAAAATAATGAATCTGTAATTGCGGCTCTTGATCTGACCGATGACCTGGTTCAGGTCCTGGAACTGATGCTTGTACACCTCTATGACGCGAAGTCCCCTGTCATAATACTCGTTAGCGATAGCCTTGATACAGGAGGATTTTCCCGTGCCCGCATCGCCGAACAGCAGACAGTTATTGGCCTTTCTTCCAGAGACAAAAGCCTCTGTGTTATCCCGCAGTTTCTTCTTCTGCAGCTCGTATCCCACCAGGTCGTCCAGCTTTACATGGGCGATATTGAGGATCGGCTCAATCCTTGCGCCGGTTCCCGCCCCGGAATTGTCCTGCCCGCTCCTTTCTTCCTGCACAATGCGGAAAGATTTATGGAGGCCGAATTTCCCCACGCCGTATTCCTTATAAAAATGGGTAAGGGTAGCTTTCATCTCCTCCGGCGTATTATCCCTGCAGAAGTCCGCCGCCAGCTCACAGATGCGGGCACAGATTCTGGTATTGTAGACTTTGCTCTCCAGGCTGCTGCTCTCATAGTGCTGTATCATGGCGAATTCCGGCACATGAAGCTTCTGGCACATAGGTTCGAAATCGTAGTCATAGAACTCCTTGAATATCACAATATCATGCAGCACCGCCTGGTTGATGGTTCCCGCTATGCCGCCCCGAATCTCGCATCCCCGGCTGTAGCTGTTCTCATTGTTCACCAAAAGGTTGGCCAGATAGCAGTGCCACAGATTGCCGTGGAACCCATAGGTCCCCGCCAGCTCAATGAGCCTGTGTATACAGTCGTAAAAAAGCGCTTTCACAGCTTCTGTAGTACAAGCTCTGCCCTCTGCAGATATCTCTCCCGGACCGGCCTCCTCATAATGGGACATCAGCCATGCCATGTCCGTCAGCAGATCCCCCTCCTGAAATGTTCTGTATACGATCAGTTCTTTCTCTCTCATTTGTCCTCTCGACCCACACTTTCAAGCGCACTAATAATTCCCCAGGACTTTCATATTCCTGGCCTCATCCCGAAGCCCCCGCAGGGCGTTCTTCACGGCGCTGTCCGCCAGATTCCCCTCAAAATCAATGAAAAAACGGTACTCCCAGTTCCTGTCCTCTATGGGCCTGCTCTCAATCTTGGTCATGTTCAGGCGATTATAGATAAAATGGGACAGCATATGGTACAGAGAGCCGCTCTCATGAGGCACCTCGAAGCAGATGCTGATCTTTTTCGCGTCTTTTTTAAATATCTTGCGGCCGCTGACAATGATAAACCTGGTGGAGTTGGTGCCTGAGTGGTTCACCTTGCGCTGCAGCACCTCCAGTCCGTAGACAGCCCCCGCATACTCGCTTGCAATGGCAGCCTGGGACTTATCCCGCTCGTCCGCCACTTTTTTCGCCGCAAAGGCGTTGTTTGGCATGCTGATCTGGCGCCAGTCACGCAGGGCCAGGTATCTGGAGCTCTGCATCAGGGACTGGGGATGGGAATAGACTGTCCGGATATCCTCCAGGGAAGCCCCCGGCACGCCCAACAGACAATGCTCGATCTTAATGATCTGCTCCCCCACTATGTAATTCTCATACTCCTGGAGCAGATCATAAATCTCGCTGACAATGCCCGCCGTGGAATTCTCAATGGGAAGCACCGCAAAATCCGCGCTGCCCTCTTCAATGGCATCCATGGCCTCCCGGAAGCTGTCCACATGGAAGCTGTCGATGCTGTCCCCAAAGTACGCTGTCATGGCCGCCTGGGAATAGGCCCCCTCCGCCCCCTGGAACACCACCCGGGCTTTCTTCGTGTCCAATTCGTCCACCCCGATAAAAGACAGCTTCTCCAGCCTCCCGCTCTCCATCAGCAGACGGTACTGAAGCTTCCTGCTCATGGACATGATCTGCTCGAACAGTTCCGCGATGCAGAAACCGTTAAATTCACTGCTGGCAAGAGAACGCACCTTTGCCAGCTTCTCTGCCTCCCTGCTCTTGTCAAGGACATTTTTCCCAGCCCCGATTTTGTACTGTGCCACCTGCGCGCAGATATCCATGCGCCGCTCAAACAGCTCCACGATCCGGGCATCTATGCCGTCAATCTGCTCTCTCAGCTCTGTTAAATCCATGCGAAACGACTCCTTTATTTTGACCTTTTTTCTATCTTATACCAAAACATCCTTGATAGCAAGCAAAAAGGGGTGTAAAATATAAGGAATAAAACAAATGCCCGCCCAGGGCAGGCATGGAGGTATCCACATGAGATTGAAAAAAACCGTAAAAATCGTACTCGGCATTATCATCGCCGCTTTGGTGGCAGGTATCGCAACCATCCTCTACCTTACCCAGAGGGTAGTCATGAACCCTGAGGGTACCGTGGGCAATACTGCCGGCAACCTGAACAACGACGGACGCTTCTGCGAATACGACGGCACTGTCTACTTCCTGAATTCCTTTCCCGGCGGCGGACTGTTTGCCATGAATCCGGACGAGACCGAGTTCAAAAGACTCAATTCCCTGGAGGTGCGCAATATCCTGGCCGGCGGCAAATACTTATATTATTACCACACAGGCATCTCCTATGAGGAATCCGGCTTCTCCGGGGCTCTGGGCCTGAGGACTTTCCAGCGCTGCCGATTAAACGGCAGCAATGCTTCTTCCCTGACTACCAAGGTAGTGGTAACCGCACAGCTGGTGAATAATTATCTGTACTTCCTCACTGCCGCCAATGACGATCTGTCTTTTTCCAAGATGAAGATCGACAACTCCGACGAGGTAAAGCTGGCTGATTATCTGATCAACCCTGCCTGTGCGGAAAACGGCATCATCTATTACAACGGCACCCAGGGCAACCACTTCCTCCATGCCCTGGACACCTCAACGGACGCGCCCCGGGAAATCTGGCAGGGCAATCTATGGAATCCCGTGCTGGACGGAGATTATTTCTACTACATGGATGTAGCGGAGAATTACAGACTTTGCCGCTACTCCCGCTCCGAAAATGCAGTCGAAGTGCTGACCCAGGACCGGGTGGAATGCTTCAATGTAGGCAGCGGCTATATATACTACCAGACCAACGGAACAGACGCTGCCTTAAAATGCATGGGCACGGACGGCAGCAATCCCACGGTCATTGCCGCCGGCGTCTATCACAATATCAACATGACCTCGCGGTATGTATATTTCCAGGAATTCAGGGATGACTACACCATTTACCACTCGCCTTTAGGAAGCAGCGGCTATGATGTGTTCCAGGCGGCCAAAGATGCTGCTGCAGAAAAATAACACCCCCGGCTCATTCCTCGATATGATCCAGCCCCTGACTGAGAATGGTTACGATATGAGAATCGGCCAGGGAATAGAATATGGTCTTGCCCTCCCGGCGATTTTTCACCAGGTCCATCTGCTTGAGCACCCGCAGCTGGTGAGAAATCGCCGACTGGGACATCCCCAGCACTGCCGCAATGTCGTACACGCACATCTCCGCGCTTAACAGCACATACAGAATCTTCAGCCGCGTGCTGTCGCCGAACACCTTAAAGAATTCCGCCAGATCAGACAGTTCCTCCTCGGGCGGCATTTTTTCGTCAATCTCTTTTAATATCTCTCCATCCACATGGAGGTACCCGTTCTCTTCCATCCGTATCCTCTTTTCTCGTTCTCTGAAAATTTGAATTTGTCAGTCTTATTTTACAACAATTTTCCCTTTCGCGCAAATCCTTTTTCTTCGGAATGGTCTTGCCGAATAAGCAAGGGCGCCTGTTCTGACTGCGCGGATTTTGCAGACAAGTGTGAAAGCGAACAGATTCCAAGGCCCCGACATACAATAGATAAAAGTATATGCCAGGACTTTTTGAATTATGCAGCGAGCGAGGAAAATGGTGGCGGGAGAACTTCCCCGGGAAATAGACGGCAGGGGGGTGACAGTGGCTGTCCTGGACACGGGAATGGGCTTCCATCCCGATCTGCAGGGCAGAGCGGTTTGCTTTCGGGACTTCGTGGGACATCGAAAGGATATCTATGATGACAGCGGACACGGCACCCATGTATGCGGCATCCTGTGCGGAAACGGCGCGCTTTCCGGGGGGCGTCTGCGCGGAATTGCGCCGGGAGTGCGGCTGGTGGTTGGGAAGATACTGGACGAAAACGGCGACGGCACCACACAGGCTATGCTGGAGGGGCTGGACTGGGTGCTGGCTCTGCAGCGGGAATATGATATCAAAATCGTAAATATCTCTGTGGGGATCGGAAATCTCCGGGAATGGGAGAAAGAATGGCTTCTGCAGAAGAAGATAGAAGATCTGTGGTACAGGGGCATCCTGGTCGTATGTGCCGCCGGAAATAAGGGGCCAAAGGAGGGCAGCATTTCCGCGGTGGGCGGCAAATGCGTAGTGACAGTGGGCTGCTATGACGGCAGCTTTTCCCGGGGGAATCCCAGAAGCTGTGAACGGTATTCCGGCCGAGGCATCCCGGGAAGCCCGGTGCGCAAGCCGGATCTGGTGGCGCCGGGAACGGATATTTATTCCTGTAACCTGTTCTTTCGGAAAGGATATGGCAGGCCCTACACGGCCAAGAGCGGCACTTCCATGGCCACGCCCATGGTAGCCGGAGCCGCCGCGCTGGCATTCCAGAGCGATCCCCGGATGACGAACGAGAGCTGTAAGCAGAGGCTGCAGTATTCCGCCACAGATCTGGGCCTCGCCTGGAACCGGCAGGGCTGGGGGCTGTTGAATGTACAGAAAGTATGCGCCAAATGAAGATTGCTAAGCGCCGGGCGCAACGCTCTGCACCTGGCGCTTAATATATTTCACATCCTGTCCAATGTCTCCCGGATGGCCTTAATAAAGTCAAGACTGTTCAGAATGACAGGATTCTCACAGGTGGAGATCAGCGACAGGCTCTTGGTCATCCTGCCCTCTTCCACGGTTCTGATGCAGGCGCGTTCCAGCTTGTCGGCAAAAGCCGCAAGTTCCTCGTTGCCGTCCAGCTCCCCGCGCTTGCGCAGGGCCCCGGTCCAGGCGAAGATAGTGGCGATGGAATTGGTGGAGGTCTCCTCGCCCTTGAGATGCTTGTAATAATGGCGCTGCACGGTGCCGTGGGCCGCCTCATACTCATAGACGCCGCTTGGCGATACCAGCACGGAGGTCATCATGGACAGATCCCCATAGGCCGTGGCCACCATATCGGACATGACATCTCCGTCATAATTCTTACAGGCCCAGATAAAGCCGCCCTGGGAGCGGATCACCCTGGCCACCGCGTCATCTATCAGTGTATAGAAGTATTCGATGCCAAGGGCCTGGAATTTCTCCTTGTACTCCGTCTCATAGATCTCCTGGAAGATATCCTTGAATGTATGATCATATTTCTTGGAAATAGTGTCTTTGGTGGAAAACCACAGATCCTGCTTTGTGTCCACAGCATAGGCGAAGCAGGCTCTGGCAAAGCTGCCAATGGATTTTTCCGTATTGTGGATGCCCTGGAGGATACCCGCCCCGGTAAAATCATGGATCAGCTCCCTGGTCTCGGTTCCGTCCGCCGCCGTGAACACCAGCTCAGCCTTTCCGGGTCCCGGCACCTTGATCTCCGTATTTTTATACACATCTCCATAGGCATGGCGGGCAATGGTGATAGGCTTGGTCCAGTTCTTCACATAGGGCACGATTCCTTTTACCAAAATGGGCGCCCGGAATACGGTTCCGTCCAAAATAGCGCGGATGGTGCCGTTGGGACTCTTCCACATCTCTTTCAGGTCATATTCTTTCATCCTGGCTCCATTGGGGGTGATAGTGGCGCACTTTACGGCCACGCCGTACTTCAGCGTGGCATTGGCAGAGTCCACCGTAACCTGGTCATTCGTGGCATTGCGGTGCTCCAGACCCAGGTCATAGTACTCTGTCTTGAGATTGATATAGGGAAGCAGCAGCTCATCCTTTATCATCTGCCAGAGGATCCTTGTCATTTCGTCGCCGTCCATCTCCACCAAGGGAGTCGTCATTTCTATCTTCTTCATATAAAACCTCCTGATTAAAATCGTTCTGAGTTAAAGTCGCTTCGGTTCTTCTCAGGCGTAAGCCTCATGGAGTCCGTTCCTGACCATGTTCTCGTAAGCGTTTATCATGTGCTGATGGGCCAGCTGCTCTGCCAGAGCACCGTTCCCGGCCTTGATGGCCTCCATGATCTCTTTGTGCTCCTCGTTGGACTTGGGTCCGCGGTTGGCATTGGCCAGAGTCTTCTTGCGCACCCGCAGCACATAGCTGTGGAAATCCTTGAGCTGATGTTCCAGTATCTTGCTGTTACATGCCTCGTACATGATATCATGGAAACGATTATCCAGCTCTGCCAGCTGTTCCAGATGCCCTTTTCCCGCATGAAACTCTGCCAGGTATACATTCTCCTCCATCTCGTCCATCTGTTCCTTTGTGATGTGCTCCGTGGCCCAGCGTGCGCACAACCCCTCCAGACGGGAACGGATCATGTATATGTCTTTCACATCCTTTTGCGTGATCCCCGTGACATAAGCGCCTTTATTGGGGATGATTTGAATCAGGCCCTCCAGCTCCAGCTGTCTGAACGCCTCCCGCACCGGCGTACGGCTGACGCCCATCTCGTCTCCTATCGCCATCTCTTTCAGTTCTTCATGTTCCGCGTATTTCCCGCTGAGGATATCCGCCCGCAGCTTGTTGAATACGCGGCCCCGCAGGGAGTACTTGTCAGTGACCTCCTGCTTTACATCATAACTGCCCATTTCCTTTTTCTCCAACCTCCCTGAAATGCTCCAAATCCTTTTATTTCTCTTCCGACCTCTGCCCCAGGGTCAGATGCTTCTCCCTGCAGATACGGTCCACGCATGCCACGATTTCCTCGTCAGTCATCACCGTGACGCGCCCGCCGGCGTACTCCTCGTCCACCCACTTTTTGATCTCTGCCACCAGCCGGTCATTCTTGCCGATCTGTTCCTCATCTTTCAGCTTATAATAGGCGTTCAGCCAGTGGGCGATGCCCGCCAGCCCCGAAGTGTTGGACACGGCGCAGAGCACCGGCCTGTTAAGGAATTTTTCCGTGTCGAAGATGTTATAGATTTCCTCATTCTTCAGCAAGCCGTCCGCGTGAATGCCAGCCCGGGTCACATTGAAATTCTTTCCCACAAAAGGCGTCCTGGGAGGAATCTGATATCCGATTTCTCTCTCATAATACTCCGCCAGCTCCGTGATCACCGTGGTGTCCATGCCGCCCAAATCCCCTTTCAGCTGGGCATACTCGAACACCATAGCCTCCAGAGGCGTGTTTCCCGTGCGCTCCCCGATGCCGAACAGCGAGGTATTGATGCCGGAGCAGCCGTAGAGCCAGGCTGTGGTGGAATTGGACACTGCCTTATAGAAATCATTGTGACCATGCCACTCGATGAGCCCGTGAGGCACCCCGGCATGGGTATGTATGGCGTAAATGATACCCTGGACGCTTCTGGGAATGACCGCGCCAGGATAATTGACCCCGTATCCCATGGTATCGCAGGCACGGATCTTGATGGGAATCCCATACTCCTCCATGAGCTTCATCAGCTCCAGACAAAACGGCACCACATAGCCGTAGATATCCGCCCTGGTGATGTCCTCCAGATGGCATCTGGGGCTGATCCCCTCCTCCAGACATTCCCTGATCACACTCAGGTAATGATCCATGGCCTGCCGCCTGGTCATCTTTAATTTTAAGAAGATATGGTAATCGGAGCAGCTGACCAGAATGCCCGTCTCTTTCATGCCGATCTCTTTCACCAGCTTAAAGTCCTCCTTGCTGGCTCTGATCCAGCTGGTGACCTCCGGGAACTGATACCCCCTCTCCATACATTTATACACGGCGTCTCTGTCTTTTTTGCTGTACAGAAAGAATTCGCTGGCCCGGATCATGCCGTTAGGTCCGCCTAACCTATGCAGATAGTCATATATGGTCACGATCTGATCCGTGGTGTAGGGCGCCCTGGACTGCTGGCCGTCCCGAAACGTTGTGTCCGTGATCCAGATCTCTCTGGGCATGTTATGGGGAACAATCCTGTCGTTAAACGGGATCTTGGGTATCTCCGAATAGGGGAACATATTCCGGAATACATTGGGCTTCTGCACATCATCCAGAATGTACATATGCTCCTCTATCTCCAACAGGTTGTTGTGGTGGTTCATGGTGATGGGGCGGTTCTGGAACATCTCGTTATCTCTCATATCCATCCCTTCTTTCGCAGAATTCAGTGCTCGTATTATTGTATACAATTGTACAGTCTATGTCAATGCTTTTCTGCAAAAAAATGGAGGGATTGCCTCCTGCCCATTGCAACACTCCAAAATCCGGGTATAATAATAGAAACCCCATCAAAAAAGAAAGAAGGCCCCTCACATGTGCGGACGCTACCATTTAAACGATGAAACAGCAAGACAAATTGAAACCCTAATCCGGCAGGCCGACGAGAAGCTGCGCAGGGAATCCGCTGCAGCTCTGCTGAGAATCAGCGAAACGGACGTCTATCCCTCCGACGAAGCCCCCATCCTCCTGCCCGCAGACGGCAGGATAACCTGTGCCTGGCTCCGCTGGGGCTTCCCCCTGCAGCCAGACCAGGGAAAAGGGCTTGTATTCAATGCCAGGTGCGAGTCTGCCGCGCAAAAGCCCTTGTTTCGGGACGGCATCCGCCACAGGCGTATTGTGGTTCCTGCCGCTGCTTTCTACGAATGGGACCGCGCCAAGGCCAAGTACACTTTCCGAAAAGAGAATGGCGGCGTTCTGTTTTTGGCAGGCTGCTGCAGGCAGTATAAGGACGGAGAGCATTTCGTCATCCTGACCACGGAGGCCAACGGCTCCATGAAACCTGTCCATGACCGCATGCCCCTGGTCCTGTCAGACACTGAGGCCGTGGACTGGATCCTGGATGCGGGCAGAACCGACAGCCTCCTGAGGCAAGTCCCTCCACCGCTGGAGCGCAGTACAGAGTATGAACAGATGCGCTTTTTCTGAGTCCCTGTGGGAAATCATTTCCGGTTGAGACCCAAAGGGTCACAAATTACAATACTTCCTCCAGGTCCCCTGAAGATACCGGCCCGCAAAACAGATAACCCGGAAAACCCAGTCCACCACCATGGCGATCCATACGCCCACAGCCCCCATTTCCATGGAGACGCCAAATACCAGGCTTAAGCCTATCCGGAACGTAACCATGGAGAAGATCGCGATCGTCATGGTATACCTTACGTCATTGCAGGCCCGGAGCATATTCGGCAGCACAAAAGACGCCGGCCAGAGCAGCATTGCCATGCCGTTGTGAATCATTACAAGGATATAGGCCAGTTCCGTGGCCTCCGCCCCGAGGCCGTAGAGTCCCAGAATGGGCCGCAGGAAGAGCAAAATCAACGTGTTCGTCACTGCCGTGGCGGTATATGTAATCAGCAGAAGTTTTTTTGTATAATGCTTAACCTGGGCCAAATCTCCCGCGCCCACGCATTGACCGATCACGGTAATCATGACGAGGTTCATGCCCTGCCCTATAATGCAGCCCATGCTGTCCAAGCTGTTCGCCACACCGTTGGCCGCAATCTGTGCCGTGCCAAAGCCCGCAATGATGCTCACCACAACCACACGGCCAAGCTGGAAAATGCCGTTTTCAATGCCGCTGGGAATCCCGATATAAAGTATCTTTTTAATCATTTTCCCGTCAAACCGGAAGCGGTCTTTGTTCAGATGAATCAGGCTGTCCGGATTTTTCAACAGGATATAAAGACAAAGCGCGGCAACTGCCCTGGAGATCAGCGATGGCACAGCCACCCCCGCCACCCCCATTTTCAGTCCGAATACACAGACAGCGTTTCCGCCCACATTTAAAATGTTCATCAAAATGGATACTTTCAGGGTGATCCCGGAATTCCCCATAGACCGAAACAGCGCCGCGCAGGCATTATAAATAGCCAGGAAAGGGAATGACACCGCTGAGATGATCAGATAGAGAATGGCGTTGCTCATAACATCCTCCTCTATCCTGCCAAAAAACAAATTCAGAATTCCTCTGTGTCCGACTATCACCAAAAGCGAAATGCCCACCGTAATAAGCCCGTCCACCCACAGCAGCTGCTTCGCGGAGCGGCAGGCCTCCTCCCGTTTGGACGCCCCGATGAACTGGCTGGTGACCACAGCGCCGCCGGTAGCCAAAGCCGCCAGCACACTGATGATAAGATTATTGAACATATCCACCAAAGAGACCCCGGAAACCGCGGCCTCCCCCACAGAGGAAATCATCATCGTGTCCGCCATGCCCACAGTAATGGCAAGAGCCTGTTCCAGGATCAGCGGAATAATCAGCTTTTTCAGATCTTTATTGGAAAATATCATTTTCATGTTACCTTGCTCTTTGTACTCTTATATGTATCCAAATTCTTCCTCAATGATTTCTGCTATCTTTTTCGTTTCCGCAATGGTTCTTCCCGTGGTTTTGGCAATAAGCCCATAGCCTTCGTCCGTCCAGGGTAAAACAATCTCAATCAGCCCATTTTCCCTAATTCTTTTTATAAACTTACGCTCATATGGATTATATGGCAATGAATTTATTATCCCGATTAAATAAGGAGAACGGATTAACCTTTTGGAAAAAGCCTCCAACACATCCATTCCATGGTCATTTCTTAAAATTATTTTTTTATCCGAAATCTGCAAGTCACTCTTTAATGGCTCAGTCCTTTCTATATTTAGAATCTGTGGAACATGCAGAGCCACATGCTCCTCCTTACATATATTCCGAACTCTCGTTGAATCTGCATCCCTGCAAATTTCAATATACGGAGTGTCGAAGTCTCCATAATGAATACTAAGGCTTGCTGAGTTCAGTAAAAAAGCCAGTGCAAAACCGATACATTCCTCATTATTGTAAGTCCAACTATACTCAAAATAGCTATCCTGACTTTCTTCCACAGCTTCTGATTCATATGGCGATCTGAAAAATGAAAAGTAGAAATTCCTTACATTCATAGAATCAGGTACATTACCAATCATCTGAAATAATTTGGTATTGTCGTCAGCAGCAATTCTGCATGTCCTAATATTATACTTTAATAGTTCTCTGTATATATTGACAATATCCCTTAAGGCGTCATAACTAATGTCACCCTTATCTTTAATTGACAATTCATTGAAATATAACTCCAATTTTCCTCCCCTATCATATCAGCTCTGTCATTAAAATTCCCCATTCATCCAATAGTCCTGGCGGATAATCGCTTAAATTACCATTTCTATCAACAGAAATGGAGTTGACCCTTGTCTCCTGATTTTCATTTTTGGAAAAATATACGACTCCAATATTATAATTGCAGATCAAACCTTTTTTTGCCGCAACCCTTACCCCATTTATCACATGGTCACTGTGAGATTCACAGATAATCTGACACCCGTTTTCTGCAGCCAATGAAATCAACTGTGCTATCATTGTCTGTCCCTTTGGATGCAGGTGGGACTCCGGGTTCTCAATCAGCAGAAGTCCGTCTTTATCAGAAACAAGCAATTCTACTACTAAGGGCAGCACATATGGTATTCCAAAGCCAACATTCACCGGCAAAAAAGGCTCTGAAATCAACCGTTCTCCACTATAGCTGATTTCCAGCTTTGCCTTTTCTATTAAGGGAAGCAGCTGTGCATCCAGCTTTATCCCTGGTGATATTTCTCCCATCCACGCTGTCACCTGATCAATCAAGCAATTTGTCTTTCCCTTGGGATGGCACATGGGAGACGAGACTTTTATTTTTGTTCCCTCTGTCGCCAGGAACGGAACCACATATTCTCCTGTCACTCCCAGTTTTACCGGTCCGTTCTTCTTCCAGTTTTCAGTGCTATACTGCTTCTTTGGGCCCAGATGCTCTGCCCCGAGATACGAAAATTTATCGCTAAACAACGCTGTTGAATAGTTCTCACAGTTCTCTTCTACTCGCTCTAACTGGTCGCTGTCAAAATCAAATATATCATACACATAATGACAGTCGTACTTTTCTTTATTGTCAAATTGCAAATAAAATCTGATCTTGTCACCCTCTCCGCTCTGACAAAAAATATCTTTCCCTGTACCGAGCTTAATCAGCTCGCCATTGGTATGCAAATACTCCAAACCGGACTCCCGATTCTCCCAAAAGCTCTGTCGCAGCAGCAATAAGGCCTGAATCACAGAAGATTTTCCCATTCCATTCATCCCAAAAAACAGGTTCAGATTTTGTAGTGGTAAAGATATTTTCTTTAAAGATTTAAAATTTTCTATCTGCATATAGTGAATCATCTGCCAACACTCCTTGAAATAATTCATAGATTTTACTATGTCTGCTTAGTACATTCGGAACTTTTGCCGTTCCATTCGTAATGATATCCTGAAATCCGGTGTCCTTTAACAGCTCCGTATACCTCCAAAGCAACTGCTCTTTTTTCTTTACTAATATTTCACAGTTCTCTTCGCTTAGTATTGCCAGGTTAACTGATACCGCATCATAAAGAGGCTTATTTATTCTCCCATATCTGCCATTGACATTCAACTTCCGAAATGCCGTATCTCCAAAAATCCGATATGCATATGTCATTGCTTTTAAAAAGTCTTTACGGCATTTTTCCAAAGTATCACTTGTTTCTTTTTGCAGCCTGATCATAGCATCATTCAAAAAATCCTCCAAATTGCCCGCATACAAATCTACCCCCAATAAAAAGAATGCCATGAAGCGATTAACAAATTCGCAGTCCATCATTCTTGAAGTGTCTATCTTTCCTCTGGTTGCATGAATAAATGCATTGGAATGCGCCAATTCTTTCAGCAAATCAGCCGCCTGCCCTCTGTATACAGAATTTTTTATCTCTGCCGGCTCTAATGTCAATCCTCCCGTATTTATTCTTGTAAAAATACTGGTTCTCACCTTATCGGGAGTTCCAGGTCTGATAATATATGCTGTTATCACATGCGCCTTTATGCGCTTCTGTATATTAGACGGTAGCTCTTCAAAGGAATATCCATTGTACTCTGTCAAATACTCCAATCCAGTCAGCAAAAGACGCTTAGGATCACCCTTTTCCAGCGCTATAAATCTTTTAATCGCATATAATCTCTGCAGACCGTCTACAACAATCAGGTTTTCGTTATCACCGGCATCAAAATAAAATGTAGGTAAAGGGATTTTGATAATCAACGATTCGATTAGTCTGCTCTGCTTTTGATCGTCCCACAAATCCGGAATTCTCTGAAAATCCGGATCCAGAATGATATTACCGCCCTCTTTCAGCTCTTCAACTATATTCGCAATAACCATTGGCTGTGAAATGATATCCACATCTTTCGGATTAAATGGTTCTGTAATTACACCATCCCCATTCTCACTATATAATTGCTCGTTTTCAATTTCGTTATCCAGCCTGGTTCGGCTTTTCCCACTGCTCATCCGGCTATCCTTCCTGCATTACTCTGCCATAGATACTATCTAAGAGTTATTCAAATTTACTTACATTGTAGCACATAAAGGAACCTGTTTCTACCAGATTTTCATCGATTTGAGATTTTCTGTACAAGAAAAAGGACTGTGGCAGGATAGCATTCCCGGCCGACAGCCCCTCTCGGCAAAACTGATATTTCTTCCCTAATCTGTACTCCAAATCCCAATCATAGACACATAGTCCAGATCAATATACAAGACATCTCCGTCATCCAATGCGGTCCTTTCCACGGCCACTGATTTCATCTGGCCGTTTCGATCCAGCACCGCTGCCCGGAGCCCGTGTCCGCGCAAAGCCTCCGGTACGGGCAGCTCCAGCTCAAGAGCCTGACTTCCCAGCTTGGTCAGCGGAATCCCGCTTGCGTCCGTCAGGGTCAAGTCGTAAATGACCATGTTCTCCGGAATGCCGCTCCGGAAAGCACGCTGATAAGCACTTTCCATCCTGCTTACGTCCTCCGGCAGCTCCACAGTCAGAACATAGCTTCTGGCAGCTTCCGACAATGTGGCCGCTGCCCCGTCCAGGCCTTGCACCGTTACGCCCGGCTCTCCCTCTTCCGTTCCGTCATACACACGGTAAGATTCATTGGCAAGCCTCGTGGCTGAAGTCTCATAAGTATACTCTGCTTCCCCGTTTTCATAAGCAAGTACGGTATTCCCGAAAGCCTGAAGCCCTATTTTCTTCACAGACGCAGGAAGTGTGATTTCGGTCATGGCATTGCCCAGGAAAGCCCTGTCCTTTATTTCCGATACATTATCTCCAAGGACGATCTCCTTTAAATTTGTGCATCCCTCAAACGCGCCCTCACCGGCCACCAGCAAGCTGTCCGGCAGCTCCACGCGCTCAATTTCCTCATGATCCCTGAATACTTCTCCGGCAATCACACGCACGCCCTCCGGAACCGTCACCTCAGAAGAGTTCCCTCTGTATGCCGCCAGGACACCGCCCGTTATTAAAAAATCTCCTGTCTCGGCGCTGCCCTCTCCCTCCCCGGAGCTTCCGCCGGCCAGAAAGCCGTCCATCCACAGGGTATGCTCGAATGCTTTGGGCTCTACACACATAACGCTGTCCGGCAGCTCCACTTCGGCCAACTGGCCGCAATGATAAAAGGCGCCGTAGGAAATAACTTCTGTCCCCTGCGGTATTTCGACAGAGGTCAGGGAGCTTCTGGCAAAGGCAAATTCCCCTATCTCCAAAATTCCGTCCGGCAAAGCCACATCACTTAGATTTCCGTTGCGGTAATATGCCTGATCCGCCACTGCTTTTCCGTCTACAATCCGATACTTTGGAATTTTACTGTCCGCACCGGAACCGCCCTGCACAGGCTCCTGTGTCCCGCCGCTTCCAGGTACAGCTTCTCCCGCCTCTCCTGAAGTATTCTGATTTCCCCCTCCGCCGAATACCTGCATCTTCATACTGTCCATAAAGAGCACTGCCCTGTTCCCCACGATATGGGTAGTTCCCAGCAAAGTACCCTCTTCCGCCGGAGCCTGGGTCGGCACCGGCGTCTCCTCCGGGGCAGGCGTGGCAATGGGGTCTGTCTTCTCAGGAGGAACAGGCGCAGGCGTACTTTCCACATATCCCGGCATTTCTTTTTGCCGCTCATAGAACGCTTTCGCATACTCCTCAGCGGCGCTTCCCTCTTCATAATGGATAGTAAGCTGATAGCAGCCGTCAAAAGCTGATTCCGCAATATTTACGGTCTCCGGCGGAATCGTAATGTCTTTCAGATTGACACAGTCTTTGAAAGCTTCCGATCCTATGGAAGTCGCCGTAGAGGGGATCGCTATCTGCTCCAGACCCGTACAGTTGGTAAAGGCGTATTCGCCCACCTCGCTGAGGCCTTTTCCCAATACCACCGTATCCAGATTGTCACAGCCCCAGAAAGCATATGCCTCAATCCGCTTCACGGAATTCGGTACCACCACCAGCTCAATATTCAAATTGTCCTCGAAAGCACCCTGACCGATGGTCTGCACCGTAGCAGGAATCGATACATTCTTCTCCGTGCCCCGATACCTGGTCAGCGTACTTCCATCCATTTGAAAACCGGAAGCAGATGTTGACGCATCTGCTTCCAATCCAGGAACCTGCATGATTATCAGTGCCGCTGCTGTCAGCAAAGCACCTAAAAGACGCTTTTTCCCTCTCATATGTTTTCCTTTCGACGTTAGTTCCTTACTTTCACTGCCACTTTCTGCTTCCTGGAAGCGCCCTTATTCCGCGAACCGCCCTTGTTATCCTTTATCATAAACATGACGAACGACAGGCAGGCCAGGCCAATGGACAGGAACCACTTAGGATGGATACCGTCTCCCGTGGTAGGCGTATTGTCGGAAATCGTACCATCCGACAGATTCGTGAGATCCACATAAATCACATAAGGTGAAAAATGTTCTGCGGTAAAGGTGATGCAAGGCACGCCGTTAATGGTAGTAAACCTGGGCGTCAGCTTATCCAGCCTGTCATTCACCACGCCGGCCACCTTATTGTTACCCGCATAGGTGATCAGCGAATCCGGCAGCGGCAGTGTAATGCTCACCGACAGCCCCGTGGTATCCGTTATCTTTGTATTCCCTGTGGAATCATAGAGCGAGATATCCATGGGGAAATATTTGAGATTGTCAAGGTTTCCATACTCAGCCTGCAATGCCCTCAGGACGGCTTCCGTTGCGCTTGTACTCTCCGTGATCTTAATCGTAAAGTTATCGGAAGAGCCGTTCACCGTAGCGGAGACCACGCCTGTATTGGACAGGCCGTTCTTATCAATGACTACGGTTGTACCGCCGCCCACTGTCCCTATGCTTGTGCCGGGACGGTTTGAGTTCGTATTGGAACTGCTGCCGGTCACTGTGGTACCGCTGGTTGACCTGGCCTTGTAGTTTGCGATAAGCGCCACGTCATTGTTGGGCATGGTAATGATAATCGCTGAAAGAGTTTTGTCCGTCACTACCGTGTTGGCAGGACTCACTGTCCAGCCGCTGAAGACCTGCCCTCTTGCAGGCTCATCCGCCGTAATGATAATCTGCTCGCCTGCCGCATAGTAGCCGGAACCGCTGCCGCCGCGGACCTGGAGGGTATGGCGGACTCCGTTGCCGCTGCCGGTATTGCCGCTTCCGGTGACGCCGTTCTTGGCCTTATAATTCGCTATGACTGCCACATCTTTATCCGGCATAGTGATTATCGTAGTAGCGCGGGTCTTGTCTACGATGACTGTATCCGCAGGACTCACATCCCAGCCGCTGAATTCCATGCCATCGGCGGGGGGATTGGCCGTTATGACGATCTGCTCGTCCTTTGCATAATATCCGGAACCGCTTCCGCCTTGCACCTGTAAGGTATGCTGGCCCTCGGCCGGGCCGTCGGGTCCACCCGGATTATTTCCGCTTCCTGAGTTTCCTCCCTGGTTACCATTGTCATCTTTAAAAATCGCATAATAGTCCGTGTCCTTTGTGACAACACCCAGCGCAGGCATCCAACGATCAAAGACTTTCCCTGCAACAGTTGGCGGTACAATGGATGCTGCCTGATCTCCAGCCATTACCCTCATCTGGTGAAACACAGTTCCGTCTACCAAGTAACGCACTAGGCACTGCCCCTCCACCAATGGATCGTACTGTGCCATCACCTCTAAATTAGCCGTAATATTTGTAAGGGGGCGATCCCATCCAATAAACTCAAAGCCCTCTCTTTTGGGAGATGGTATCAAATCTTTGTATTCCTCATGCGTTGTCATGTCCGTTCCAGGCTCCACAGACACTTTCTTTATCAAGGTCCCGTCATAGTCCAGAAAACTTACCACCACTTTGCCATAGTCGGGCGGAGCAACCCCATAGCTTGCCTCCACATCCATATCCTGAGTTACAGGATATCTGTTAGTGAAATCGTCTCCGCTCCCCCGAACTTTCCACCCCTGAAATACCATGCCGTCTCTGCCGGCAGGCTCCGGGAGGTCAAGAACATAATCTCCGGTTTCAACGCTTGCGCTGCTCACTTCCACATTCTGTCCCCTGTCACTGTTCCAGTCCCAGAATGTAACGGTCCATATGGCATCTCCCGCCGCATGCTTAATCGTAAACCGCTTATTGACACCTATTTCTTCTCCCTTGGTCCCTTCCTCACACACCCAAGTCACTTCGCTGTAGTCTGTCCGCTCACTGCCATCCGGCTTCACCAGTCCGTCAAAGGCTGTCATATCAATAAACGCAGGCACTAAGCTGTTGGATGCATTAGACGCGAAAATATAGTTTACTGCGCTGCCCTTAAAAGCATTTTGTCCAATCGTTGTAAGCGTGGAAGGAAACAGCAGTCTGCGAAGTCCCGGCGTATCCGCAAAAGTTTCGGGCGGAATAGTGGTCACTGTGGTCTTGGCCAAATCTATCTGTTCCACATTGCTTCCTTTAAAGGCCCCATTCCGCAGTGCAGTGACTCCCTCCAGATCCCCCGGCTCAATATATCCTGTCTTCCCTCCAAGGCATTCCAGAATCACCGTTAAATTACCATCATTGTCCGCAGCATAAATAATGGAATCCTTACAAATATAATGGGTAGGATTACTCCCGAAATTCACATTCGTCAGTTTATCACATCCGTAAAAAGGACATACTCCCAGCTGGCTATTGTCGTCAATGGAAGCCTGCTCAAGTCTTGTACAGTTTTCAAATGCGGAATCGCCTATCACTGTACCGGCCACACCGCTTCCAGGCCACAGATTGATGCCTTTCAAATATTCACATCCTGCAAAGGTTCCCGTTCTCGGTTTAAGCTTTTCATTCTCATAGGTGCCGCTTTTAATCTCTTTCAGACTGCTGTAAGCAGTGACTGTCATTTCTTTCTGATTAAATACACCTTTATTGTAGAACAATCCATCTTCAATAGACGTAATCCCATCAGGAATCGTAACATTTAACGCGGCGTTAATGGCTGTCTGCTCATTGGGCGTTAATCCGTCCAACCCATTCGCGTCATATTTCCCCTTTGCAGTCTTCAATGCCTCAGCATACTGCTTATTGCCCTCAATAAAATTGTAGTAATAATCAAGTGGAGTGCCTGAGGCAGCATAAGTTGACAATTCACTTAACGCAGGAAAGTCTTTCAGCTTACTTTCATTGTTTGCAGCATACTCTATCTTAAGATTATAGGGCCAGCCTGTATAATAAGTAATATAGCTTGGTGTCTGCGAGCCGTTATTATAAGCGCCTGCAGCACTCATAGCATACTTGAAAGGATTAAAGTTAGCAGATACAGGACCTATAAAAGCCAACTTATTCTTAGGGGTGTTATCCGGGGCATTTTCCACTTTATCGCCATTTAAATGTCCTTCGTATTTAGTCCACTCCTGTGTCTGGAACGCATTTCTCCCAATCTCAATATTGTCCGGTACGTCTTTATCCACATTAAAGCCGTCAAATATCACACTGGTCAGATTATGGCAGCCTACAAATGCATAGTCCCCCACCGCTTCCACGGTGTTCGGTATCACAACCGTCTGCAGATTACAGAGATTTGCAAAGGCTCCCTCCGTATCGCCGGAACGACCTCTGATAGTTTTAATGCTATAAGGTCCTATCTTTGCCGGAATCGTAAGGCTCTTCACATCTCCCTGGGGAATATATTGGTCCAGTTCATTATTCTTTGTTACCACAAAAATATTTCGCCCGGTCGTTTGAGGATCTTTCATGGTAAGCTCGTAGAGGCCCTTTTGTACAAAATTGCTGTCTATATAGCTAAATGCAAAATACGTATCTGTACAATCCGTATGACAAGTGCCCTTTGGATCCCTGCACATTTCCTGCAGCTTGGAATTTTCCTGTCCTTCAAAATAGAACTCATTGCTCACAGATGCCTTGAACTGGGCATAAGTAGTTCCGGCATCATCCATAAATGTCAGCTCAGGCGCTTTGGCACAGATAAACTGTAGCGCAGTACAGCCCGCAAAGGATGACAAATACATAGGTTCTTTGCACGTCTGCGGAAAAGTCAGCGATTTCAGAGATGTACAGCCGCGGAATACATCCAACCCTACATGCTCTAGCCTGACGCCAGTATTACACATTTGAACCTCTTCAAGTGCACTACAGCCTAAAAACACACCGTCGCCAATAGTATCCACAGACCAGGGTACGTCGAATCTCTTCAAATTCGTACAATCCTGGAACGCATAAGCGCAGATATCTGTCAGGCTGGTTTCCTGATCTTCCAATGTAACCAGATTAACGGAATCTAGCTTCGTACATCCTCTAAATGCTCCCTCTCCAATGGTACGCAGTGCATTTGTAAAAGTTATCTCAGTAATACCGGTCGCATAGAATGCATAATTACCGACACCGCTTAAGTTCTTTCCCAGCACTACTCTTGAGAAGTTTGTTTCTTTTGCAAAAACCCCCTGTTCCCGGTTATTTTGCCCTATAAGCGTCCAGTCACCCGTGGTACTACTCGATCCACTCCCGGTACTATTCCAATACTCTTTTGCAATGTAGTCTACTTTTACTTTTTCGACATGCTGATGATCCAGATCCCCTTCTACTGATATAAATTTATCATGGTATGGATTTGCCGGATCCGTACTGTCCGGAACATCATCACCCGTTGGATGACCCGAATCATAATATATTCTTGAATCGGGAAGCTCTCCCCAGACCGCTTCTTGATTTGAATAACAGGGTAGGAAAAACCCTGTCTCTTCCTCCAAAACTACAGTATATTTTCCTGTCCCAACCTCTACCCCGTCCGGCGTAGTTGTTGTTTCTTCTACATCGCTTATTTTTTTTACGAATTTATTATTTGGATTAGACTTTTTTACTAAATCTACCAAGGTGGCATTATCCAAATTAGCCACTCCATGGTAAGTATTCTGCACAGTCGCCCGATAAAAGAGGAAGTTGCCCATTCGTCCCACAGCCGCATACCCGGTTCCGCCCTGATTGGGATTATACCGTTTATAAGCCGATATTTCATCCGGAATCGTTAATGTTCCCTCTGTCACCAAGCCCCCGTTATAGCCTGTTATGATAACATACCAGTTGTTCGCAATCTTACCATAGACAAACTCAAGGTTCTGATCCCTATCCACATATATCTGCGGATTTCCTCCCTCAATATCTTTGATACTCGGGACCTCGCACTCCGGAATCCATGAATATTTATTATCTCTTCCGTCTCCATCACTCCCTGTACTCGTCCCATTAGCCGCCCGCAGCCCATCCACCGGAATCGCCGCTATCACAAGAGCAGACACCAGAAACAAGGTCCCCAATGTCTTCCTCACCGTTCTCCACATTCTTCTGCTTTTCTTCTTCACAGTTTTGCTCATCTTCGTTACTCCTCCGCGATTTTTTGCATTACTGCCGCAAAACGTCCGGCTCTCCCCTGACGCCTGCCTCTATCCATATCTTAGAAATACGATATTAAAGGGTAATCTATGTATATATCGTCTTTTATTACCCATTCGATTAGCTTTTTATTCTTTTCCGGCAATAATTTCCAAATGCCGACAGGAACGTCTGCATTTTCTGTCTTCAAACCAACAAACAGCCTTTCCTTATCATTTTACTATATCTAGAAATAATTTCAAGTGCTTTTGTCATATCTGGTAATTTTTCCTTGCTTTTTCCTTGCCTGAATGTCCCTTTCCGTACAGGATCCGGGCATTCCGCCCCTTTCTTTCCATTAAAAGAGACGGGGACGTCCCGCCTCATTGATGTCAGGCTGCCTTTCATGCCACGCTTCTCAACTACAGCCGCCTGTTCACAAAATGCCATACTGCCGGTACAGTTCCCGGCGTCTTCCTTTGTCGTTCGAGACTTCCTGTATTTCTTTATACTTCTTTTCCCCCATCAGTTTGTTTATCAGTTTAGCGAAGCGGTTTTCGCCTTTTTCCTCTCCAATCTTCTCTCCCCGTTCCTGCCCAATCTTCTCGCCTCGTTCCTGTCCAATCTTCTCGCCTCGCTCCTGTCCTCTCGCTTCCAGCATGTCCAGATATTCGCACATACGCACTCCCTCCTTTTTCTCTCCTCTTTCCAGCAGTCTGCCTGCCAACTCGGTGAATCTCCGATCCTTGGTGACTGCCTCCATCATCCCGCACAGCGCCTCCACATGGATAATCTTCTGTTCCCGGCGGCCCTCCAGGCTCCCCTCGTTCAGGTAGTCCACCACAAAGCCCATGTCGCTGGTAAACCTCTCTCGCATTTCCCCTGGCAGGTTCCTCATACGGTAGACCGTCAGGTTCATATCGTCCACCAGCACCGCCTCCTCCTGATACACCCCGGTCCACTCTATCAGGCGGTGGAGCCTCCTCGGAATCCGGCTCCTCTTATATGTCCAGTCCAGTACTATACAGATAATCGGGTATACCGGTTCCTTTTGCTCCAGCTGTTCCCTGTAAGCACCGCCCTGGTAGGATGCTTTCCGCAGGATCTGCCGTCTGCTCAGCTGCGTCTCGTTCTCAATGATGTACTGCACCTTTTTCTGCCTGCCCTCCATGCGGTAGAAGCTCTTGTCGCAGAACTGGTTGCGCATTTTTCCCTTTCCATAGTAGAAGCTTTCCGTAGGCGCTGCCAGCAGCTCCTCCCCTCTCAGTCTCTGCTTTCCATCATACACAAGGGCATTCACGCAGTCGGCGAATACATCTGCATATGACATCAGGACTTTCTCTGTGATGTCTTTCTCTGCCATCTGTCTACCTCCTGTCCGGTTTCCCACGCGGGAGGCCTCAGCGGAAGCCCCCGCCTTTTAGTTTTTGAATTAAAAGCAAGAATCTTCCGATTTGTACAGAATACTACCTTGAATATAGAATCTTTCTGAAAAGAAAATCTGCTTTGGCTTTATTTTATTATAATTCAGTCTGTTTTTCAACTTATTTTTTGCTTTTTGTTCATTTTTTGTTCATTTTTGTTTATTTTGTCGGCTCCCTGCAGGAATGTCCTGCCAAGTTCCGTCACTCGGAAATCTTCTTTGCCACTACCACAAATCGTCCGTCCGTCTCCTGATAGTCGCAGGTGGAGAGAGTCAAAAGCTGGTCTCCGTACTGGGCCGTTACACCTGTGTCATAAAGGGACAGCGCCGCCATCTCGTCCATGGCCGAATTGAATTCCTGTTCTCCGTTGGCCTCTATAAACTGGTAATACTTGAATACGATTTCCGTCTCCTTGTATACCCTGGAGCGGAATACATACATGATCTGGTATGTCCCTTTCTCATAGATGGTATCAAAGCTTATGTAGGGATGCTTCTCATAAAAGGACTCGTTCTTATACTGATCCAGCTGCCCGAACATCCTGCCGTTTCTCATATGGTGCCCATAGAGAATGAAATTCGTGCTGGGCTTGAGCACATCGCAGTCCTTGTCCATGAAAATTGTACCGTTCTTGTCGTATTCCTGATTCATGTTGTGGTCCAGATAGTACTCATTGTCCGTAGTCTGCATCACGGGATAATCAATATAGGTGTCGTCAATCTTCACCCATCCGATCAGCTTCCGGTTCTTAAGCAGGAGATTTTGGTACTCTTCCAGCACCTCTCTCGGCTCCGCCTCCCCGTCCAGGGTATACTGGGGTCCGGGCACCGGAGTCACTGCCGGCACGATAGCGGGCTTTTCTTTCAACTCACTCAATGCATCATAAGTACTCTGGGTCCGGTAATCATAATAGGAATAGACAACAAAATATCCCAGACAGCACACCGCTGCCGCGCTGCATGCCAGCAGGATCAGCTTCCTGCGCTTCTCCCGCTTTCTGAGCTCCCGGGCCACGATTTCCTCCATAACCTTATTATCCTTTTCCGAAACAGCGGGCTGGCCGGACCTGTGTCCGGCATTGCCTGCCGCCTTATCGGCGCCGCGCTCCGCCCTGCGGACTGCCCCCAGGCCTCGCTTTTTCTTCTCTTTCTTCTGTCCCGTCCTGCCCGCTTTCTTTAAAAGCGCCTCCACCTCGTCCCGAAAATCCTGCCCCAGGAGCGTCCCGAATTTATATTTGCCGGCCCGCAGCTCCCCCGCCAGCTTCTGAAGCGCCTCTCTGTCTTCAAAGTCGGTCCCGGCCCGCAGCCTGTCTATGATTTCCTTATCACGTCTGGCGCAGTTATAGTCGCTTTCCGTGCGAAACTGCCTGCCCTCCACCACAAAAATCTTCTGTGTCATGCCTTTTTGTATATCCTCCGCTATTTCTTCTTATTCTACTATATTCGTTCAAAATTTCAAGTCCCTTTGCCCGATTCATAATCTTTCCATTTCTCCGGGAAAATCCTCTTTCTTCAAGGAAACATTGACATGCCACCCCGCATACAATAAACCATAAATAACCTCCAGGAGGAAAAAAACATGAGTGATTTAACTGCTACAAACTGTGGCTGCAATGATTCCTGCGGCTGCACCAGCCCTCAGAATAACGGTTGCGGATGCGGCAATTGGATCTGGATCATCCTGCTTCTGTTCTGCTGCAACGGCAGCGGCAACAGCGGATGCGGCTGTGGAAACAGCTGCGGCGGCGGTCTGTTTGGCGGCAACGGCAACAACGGCTGCGAATGGCTTATCTGGATTCTGCTGCTGTCCTGCTTCTGCGGCAGCGGCAACGGCCTGTTCGGCGGCAATGGCAACGGATGCGGATGCGGCTGTGGCTGCGGTTGCAACTAAGCATTGACCCGGACGGATCTTTACGTCCAAATACAGGCTCCGGTGGGAGGAGACTCCTGCCGGGGCCTGTTCCCAATGAGACTGCCCGCAAATGAGAAGCTTCCCATTGCACACATAACCTCCGGCCCGGTTACATAAAATATAGTATTCTTGTCCGGAAAGGAGTGTGCCATGGAGGAGCAAAATTCAAAAACAATCAATGCATTCGATTCCCTCTTTACCACGAATCGGATCCAGATGCTGAAAATACTTCTGCCCCGCCTCGCCCCTGAACAGCAGAGCGGCTTTGCGGTATATATCAAGCTGCTGGAGCTGCAATACACCCTGTCTCTCCTGCGTAAGCCCCCGGGCACACGGCTGATGGGGAACGGAAAGCAGCTGTCCGCCGACTTTTTCCAGGGGGACAATACCGATACCTTAGAGCTTTTGGACGAAATGCTGCCTTTCAGCGGTCCGAAAGAACGTGCCAGGATTGAAAATATCAAGAGCATGATCGAGAATCTGAAAAAGATGCAGGAAATGATGGAGATGATACAGATGTTACAGGAGCTGTTCCCCGAGGGCACGGGCGGGGACAATCCTATGGATATGTTCGCCGGTATGTCGGACTCGGGACTCTCCTCCATCTTCCAGATGTTCGGAGGCGGTAAAACAGAGTAAAAGCCGCCCACGGGAAACCTGACGGCAGAACCCGGCGCAAAAAGGAGATTGTATGGAAAATAAGGAAAGACCTGTCTGGATGACAGACCCCCTCGTAAAGGATATCCCGGAAAAAAAGCTGCAGTTCGTGGAACAGCTTTTCGTCCAGGGACATGGAAAAAGCCAGAAAGAGATGATGGCTTATCTGATGCCTATGATGAAAAAAGCAAAGGCGGAGAACCTGACTTTCACCCCTCAGGAGATGAACGCTGCCATTGCCGCCATACGCAAGCACAGCACCAAAGAGGAATTGACCCAGATCGATAAAATATTGGAAAAAAGCCGGAGTAAGAACGGTTAGACTTAAATCCGCAGCCGGGAATCCGGGCTCGTCCAAGAGCCGGATGCATGCTGTGTCAAAAACCGCTTGGCTAAAAGTCAGTCATGGCAGAAAAGGGAGCCGTCGTAAGACGACCCCCTTTTCCCATTATGCCGCCCCCGGCGGCATGTACAGCGGAATTCTTCCGTTGTCAGAAATACGTTCTCACTTTACCACAATATTCACAATCCTGCCGGGCACATAGATCTCTTTCACAATGTTGCCGGTCAGCTTATCTCCAAGTGCCTCCTTGGCAGCGGCGATCACCGCTTCCTTTGCTTCGTCCTTGGGCACGGAAATGGTTGCCCGGATTTTTCCGTTCACCTGCACTCCCACTTCCACAGTACTCTCCACTGTCCTGGCCTCATCGTAAGCCGGCCAGTCAGTCTGGTATACCCTGCCCGAAAAGCCTGCCGCCTGCCAAAGTTCCTCGGTGATATGGGGCGCCACCGGATTTAGCAAAGTAAGCAATGTCCTGTACTCGCCCTTTGTGACCGCATTCTTCTTATAGAATTCATTAATCAGAGCCATCATAGCCGCAATGGCAGTATTGTACTTCAATGTCTCAAAGTCCCCTGACACTTTCTTGATGGTCTGATGCATTTTGGTCTCTAAATCCGCGCTGTAGCTTTCCTCCTCGGTCAGCATGTCCTGCAGCTTCCAGACTCTCTCCAGAAATCTCCTGCACCCTTTTACACCGTCCTCGCTCCAGGCCGCACTTAAGTCAAAGGCACCGATGAACATTTCATAAGTCCGCAGGGTATCCGCACCGTACTCCCTGACAATATCGTCCGGATTCACCACATTCCCCCGTGATTTGGACATCTTCTCCCCATTGGAGCCAAGGATCATGCCGTGACTGGTCCTCTTTTGGTAAGGCTCCTGACAGGGTACATAGCCCTCGTCATAAAGAAATCTGTGCCAAAACCTGGAATACAGCAAATGCAGCGTGGTATGCTCCATACCGCCGTTATACCAGTCCACCGGCATCCAGTAGTCCAGAGCCTCCTTGCCGGCAAGGGCCTTATCATTGTTGGGATCCGTATAGCGCAGAAAGTACCAGGACGACCCTGCCCACTGGGGCATGGTATCTGTCTCCCGCTTTGCAGGTCCTCCGCAGCATGGACAAGTAGTGTTTACCCAATCCTCCATGGCGGCTAACGGGGACTCGCCGTTGTCCGTAGGCTCATAGGATTCCACCTCGGGAAGCATCAGCGGCAGTTCGCTTTCGTCCAACGGCACAAAGCCGCACTTCTCACACTTCACGACAGGGATGGGCTCACCCCAGTAGCGCTGCCTGGAAAACACCCAGTCACGCAGCTTGAAATTCGTCTTGCTCTGGCCCAGGCCCTTTTCCTCCAGGAATGCAATGATCCGCTTCTTGGCATCCGCCACGGACAGTCCGTCCAGGAAATCGGAATTCACCAATGTCCCGGTCTCCACATCCGTATAGACCGCCTCCTGGACGCTGACAGAGCTCCCCGCCACCACCTCAATGATGGGGAGGCCGAACTTCTTCGCAAAGTCCCAGTCCCTCTCGTCATGGGCCGGCACTGCCATGATGGCGCCCGTGCCATAGGTCATCAATACATAATCGGAAATCCAGATGGGAATCTCCTTGTTGTTAACGGGGTTGGTAGCGGTGAGGCCGTCAATCTCCACCCCGGTCTTGTCCTTGGCCAGCTCCGTGCGCTCGAAATCGGACTTCTTCGCCGCCTGTTCTCTGTAAGCTACGAGCGCGTCGTAATTCCTGATCTCATCTTTATACTTTTCAATGAGCGGATGCTCCGGAGACACTACCATATAGGTGGCGCCGAAGAGGGTATCCGGCCTGGTGGTATAAATCCGCAGTTTTTCTTCCTTTCCGGTGAGGGAAAAGTCCACCTCCGCTCCCTGGGACTTACCGATCCAGTTCTTCTGAGACACTTTGACCCGTTCAATGTAGTCAACCGTATCCAGGCCCTGGATGAGCTTATCGGCATACTCCGTGATCTTTAGCATCCACTGGCTCTTGACTTTGCGTACCACTTCCGCGCCGCAGCGCTCACAGACGCCGTTCACCACTTCCTCGTTGGCCAGTCCCACCTTACAGGAGGTACACCAGTTGATGGGCATCTCGCTCTTGTAGGCAAGTCCTGCTTTGAAAAGCTTTAAGAAGATCCATTGGGTCCATTTATAGTAATTCGGATCCGTGGTATTGACCTCCCGCTCCCAATCGAATGAATATCCCAAAGAATGAAGCTGTCCCTTGAAACGCTCCACATTGTTCTTAGTCACGATCCTGGGATGGATGTGATTTTTGATCGCATAGTTCTCCGTGGGCAGACCGAATGCGTCCCAGCCCATGGGATACAGCACATTGTAACCCTGCATTCTGCGCTTTCTGGCCACTATGTCCAAAGCCGTATAAGGCCTTGGATGGCCTACATGAAGTCCCTGCCCCGAGGGATAGGGAAACTCCACCAGCGCGTAGTATTTCGGTTTGGAATAATCATCGGATGTCCGGAATGCCTTTTCCTTATCCCAGATATCCTGCCATTTCTTTTCCACCTCATGGTGGTTGTAAGGTACCGCCATCTTTCTCTCCTCCTGTTTTCAATCATCTCTCCGGTCTCACATGCATATCCCGGCATTTCTCCGCAGTCCGGGCTGTGACACAAAAAGCCCCTCCGTCATTTAGAGACGAAAGGGCTCATTTCCGTGGTACCACTCTAATTCGTGAACCTGCAGCAGACACTGACCGTATCGGACAATACAAGCTCCGCTCTCGGATTCACGCACTCTATATCGATAACGGGATAAACCGTCACGCCCTACCCACGCAAACGCTTCAGGCGCAAAGCTCCGAGGCCAGTTAGGGAAATCTCGCTGCCGCCTTACACCGCCCGACGGCTCTCTGAAAGTCCGATGTCCTTAATATTCCTCTTCCATGCCATTACTATATTTTGAATATATTTTAATCGCTTTCTTTCCCTGTGTCAAGCCGAATTATGCTTCCCCATGCAAAAAACATCATCAGCACAGTAATGCTCCCCGCTCCCCACATGTCCTGCCAGAACCTCCACTTCATTGCTTTGGCAGACTATCCGGATCAGTTCTCTTGTCCGCAGGGCTATCTTCCCTGTTATTACAGGCTTTCGGTACTTTGTTATCCATACCAGATGGTATTTGATATCTGCATGGCTTCCTCCACATTTGTATTTCCGCACCGGATAAAATACCCATGAAACCAGCAACCCCCATTTGAAATGGGGGTTCTGGCTTATGCTATGTCTTTTATTGCTTTGTGCATTACTCTTCCGCATTATTCTCCGCAACGCTCTGCGCCCTTGCGGCAATTTCTTTCTCCTGTACATCCGAGGGAGCCTGCTCATAGCGGACGAATTCATAGGAATACTCGCCCCTGCCACCGGTCATGGAGCGCAGATCGGTGCAGTAGCCGAACAGACAGCTCTGAGGAATCTCCGCCTCGATCACCTGCTTTCCGCCTGCTAAGGGATTCATGCCCAGCACACGGCCTCTCCTCTTGTTCAGATCACCCATAACGTCGCCGGTGTATGCGTCCGGCACTGTAACTTTCAGGGAGGCAATGGGCTCTAACAGTACGGGATGGGCCTCCATGAAGCCTTTCTTGAATGCCTGGATGGTCGCCATCTTAAACGCCTGCTCGGAGGAGTCTACGGGATGATAAGATCCATCGTACAGCACGGCTTTCACACCCACTACCGGATATGCGGCCATGGGGCCCTTTATCACGGATTCCTGCAGCCCCTTGTCCACTGCGGGATAGAAGTTCTTCGGCACGGCGCCGCCTACCACTTCCTGGGTGAACTCGTAGGCCTGGTCCAGATTGTCGGAGGGACTGAAGCGCATTTTTACATGGCCGTACTGCCCATGGCCGCCGGACTGCTTCTTATATTTATATTCCACATCCGACTGCTTTCTGATGGTCTCCTTATAGGCCACCTTGGGACGGGCCAGTTCCACGTCCACCTTGTACTCGTTCAGCAGACGGCTGACCACGATGTCAAGATGCTGATCGCCCATGCCGTAGAGAAGGGTCTGTCTGTTCTCCGCGTCATTCACCATCTTCAGAGTCAGATCCTCCTGGGTCATCTTCTGCAGAGCCTGGGAAATCTTATCCACATCTCCTTTGTTCTTGGGCTTATAGCGCATATAAGTATAAGGTATGGACATATCCATCTTGGCATATTTGATGGGCGTGGCCTTGGTGGCAAGGGTATTGCCGGTCCTGGCATCGCTGAGCTTTGCCAGAGCGCCGATGTCGCCCGCGTGGAGCTCCGGAACCTCTGTGGCCTTGTTGCCCTGCATAATGTAGAGCTTGCCGATCTTCTCCTCCACCTCGGTGTCCACATTGTACATCAGATCGTCTGTCTTCAGAACACCGGAATTCACCTTAATCAGGGAGTATTTACCGATAAACGGATCCACAATGGACTTCCACACATAGGCCGATTTCGCTTTGGAGAAATCATAGTCCGCATTGTAAATCTCGTTTGTCTTCTGGTTGATGCCGGCGATCTTGCGGTTCTCGGGGCTGGGCATGTATTTCACGATGTCGTCTAACAGTGTATACACACCCTGGCACAGGGTATTGGAACCCATGGTCATAGGAACGATGCTGCCGTCGCATACATTGGTGCGCAGAGCAGCTCTGATCTCCGCGTCGGAGAAAGTCTCTCCTCCGAAATACCGCTCCATCATCTCCTCGCTGGTCTCGGCCACAGCCTCCATCAGCGTATCCCGGTACAGCTCCAGATTTGCCTTATTGTACTCCGGGATCTCGCAGTCCACCACTTCCTTGCCCTGCCAGCGGTGTCCGGTCTCGGAAACTACGTTTACATAGCCCACAAATTTCTCATTTTCGCGGATTGGCAGATTAAACGGAGCCATCTTCTTGCCGTAAAGGTTCGTCATATCCTCCACCACCTGGCGGAAAGAAGCATTGTCCACGTCCATATTAGAGACATATATGAATCTGGGCAGCTTATATTTCTCACACAGCTCCCATGCTTTCAGGGCGCCGACTTCGATGCCGGACTTGCCGTTCACCACGATAATGGCTGCTCCTGCGGCGCTGACGGCCTCTTCGGCCTCGCCTACAAAGTCAAAGTAGCCGGGGGTATCTATCACATTAATCTTGTACCCTTCCCACTCAATGGGAATAATGGAGGCATTAATTGAAAACTTGCGCTTCTGCTCTTCCTTGCTGTAGTCGCTTAAAGTATTGCCGTCGGCTACCTTGCCCATTCTGGATGTAATCCCGGACAGATACGCAAAGGCCTCTGCCAGACTGGTCTTTCCGCTTCCACCGTGTCCCAGCAGAACCACATTGCGAATCTTGTCAGTTGTGTAAACTTTCATTTGACTTTCCTCCAATTTTTATGTAATTTGGGTATTTCGACCTGACATTGATAATCAATTCAATTCCCATAAGACCATTTTACTAGACAAAAGCATTTTTTACAAGAGATAAATCCAATATTTCTGTTGATTTTCATGCTTACAGTTGATATAGTAGAAAAAGATTATGAGAAAGAAACGAGGAACAGCTATGCCCCGTATAACCTGCGGCTTTATCGGTCTGGGCCTGATAGGCGGCTCCATTGCCAGAGCCCTGAAAAAGAATATCCCGGATATTAAGATCATTGCTTATGACACCAGCGGGGAAGCCCTGGCGCTGGCCAAGAATGCTCAAATCGCGGACGTGACGGCGAAAGCCATAGATCACAGCTTTTCGGACTGCGATTATATTTTCTTATGCGCACCGGTTCAAAGAAACGACGGCAATCTGACGGCCGTAGGGCGCGTCATGAAGCCGGAGTGTCTGCTCACTGACGTAGGCAGCGTAAAAGCCGGCATCCACGAAGCCGTACAGGCAGCCAATCTGGAGGAAAGATTCATCGGCGGGCACCCCATGGCAGGAAGCGAGCGTATCGGCTTCGCCAATTCCAAAGCCTCTCTATTGGAGAACGCCTATTATATTCTGACCCCCACTCCGCATGTCCCCGCCCAAAAAGTGGAGGACTGCAGACAGCTGGTGGCAAAAACGGGCGCCATCCCGCTGATACTGGACTACCGCAGGCATGATTACGTTACCGGGGCCATCAGCCATCTGCCCCATGTCATCGCGGCGGCTCTGGTGAATTTGATACAGGGACATGACTCCGAAGACGGTATCATGAAAATGGTGGCAGCAGGCGGTTTCAAGGACATTACCAGAATTGCCTCCTCTTCCGCCCTTATGTGGCAGCAGATCTGTCTGTCCAATACGGCGAATATATCTGCGCTGCTGTCCGATTACATCGAAGCCCTTAAAACATTTCAGCGGCAGCTGGACGCAAAAGAGGGCCCCGCTCTTTACAATCAGTTTGAAAAGGCCCGCCTTTACCGTGATTCTTTTATCGGCGCTTCCAGCGGCCCCATTAAGCGCTCCCACAGCATCAGCGTGGATATCGACGACAAGTCCGGCGCCTTAGCACGCATTGCCGCGCTGTTGGCAGAGCATGGACTGAGCATCAAGAATATCGGTATCACCCATAACAGGGAATCGGACGACGGCGTCCTGAAAGTAGAATTTTACGACGAGGCTTCCATGCAAAAAGCCAGGGATATCCTGGCTCAGAGCGGGTATCACGCGGATATCCGCATTTAAATCATTGGCGTTTACCACGGCTTTTGTTACTGGACATCCGGGCTTCTTTTGCCTGCTTCCTCCCGCGTCTCTCCAGCCGTCTGCGGTATAATGCCGCAATGCAGATACAAAAAAGCATGCCAAAAATACCGCCGCAGGTATCCAGGAGTACATCCGCAAAGCTGGCATACCTGCCCGGCACAAAATACTGATGGAATTCATCACAGGCCGCAGAGACGAACACCCAGCCGGCGGTCAACAGGCACAGCTTTCTGCCGCGCTTCAGCCACTGGCTCCACAAAGTGTACACCAGCACTCCCATACAGGCATACTCGGAGAAATGAGCCAGCTTCCTGATTGGATGCTCAAAATACGCCGCAAGCTCCAGCCTCTTTCCGTCGCTCCAGCCGGCGCCGGAGAGAGAATCCAGAATCTTCACGCATTTCTCCGAAAAAAACTGGCTTAATGAGCCGGACGCTTCCGCATCCTGGGCAGAGAACCGGAAAATCATGCTATAAAGCAATAAAAGCAGGGCAGCAGCCACGGCTGTCACCGCAATCTTACGCCGCTGCCCCTTTTTCTCTCCGTTATTCATTGAATGTCTGATACACTTCTATCCTGGCAGAATCCATCTCCGGCATGCCGATGAAAATCGCTCCGTACCCATAACCGCCCGCTTTCAGCTCAATCCTCACAATCTGCAGGAAAGCATGGATGACCTCCTTGGTCCAGATGGTCAGATAGGCTTCATATACCTCACCGATCTGCAGCGCTTCCGGACATTCAAATCCCACGCCGTTCTTGGACACATCCGTGATCTTGATCGTAACCTCTTTTCCGCTGTCTCCGTCCAGTCTCTTGATCACAAGTCTGGATTCCAGATCAGTCCTTTTATTCTTTCTTCTCTCCTGTTCCATGATTCTTACCTCTCCTATCATTCGATGAAATGCTCTCACCGGGAATAACTTCAGTATATCATTTTTTTATCCATACCACAAGCCTAAATCACAAGCATTGCATCCCCGAAACTAAAAAAACGATACCGCTCCCTGACCGCCTCCTCATAGGCTGCCAGAACATGCTCTCTTCCTGCCAGAGCGGACACCAGCATGATCAGTGTGGATTCCGGCAGGTGAAAATTGGTAATCAGCGCATCCAGTACTTTAAAACGGTAGCCCGGGTAGATGAAAATCTCCGTGTCTTTGCTGCATGGATGTACGATGCCCGTTTCATCTGCCGCGCTTTCAATGGTCCTGCAGCTGGTGGTTCCCACACAGACGATTCTGCCGCCCCGCGCTTTTGTCCTGTTGATCAGCTCCGCGGTCTCACGGGACACCTGAAAATGCTCCGAATGCATATGATGCTCCAGAACATTTTCCTCTTTCACAGGACGAAAAGTGCCCAGTCCCACATGCAGGGTCACATAGGCAAGCCCTATCCCTTTCTCCTCCAGCTCCGCCAGGAGTTCGTTGGTAAAATGGAGCCCTGCCGTAGGCGCCGCGGCAGAGCCCTCATACTTAGCATAGACCGTCTGGTAGCGGTTCCTGTCCTGAAGCTTGTGGGTGATATAGGGCGGCAGGGGCATCTCTCCCAGCCTGTCCAGCGCCTCCTCAAAGATTCCTTCATATATGAAGCGCACCAGACGGTTGCCCTCTTCCACGGTTTCCAGAATCTCCGCTTTCAGCAGGCCGTCTCCAAAAGTCAGCACGGTACCGGGACGACACTTTTTTCCGGGGCGCACCAGAGTCTCCCATACGTCGCCGCTTCTTCGCTTCAAAAGCAACAGCTCCACATGGGCCCCGGTTCCCTCCCGCTCTCCCAGAAGCCTTGCCGGAATGACCTTTGTATTGTTCAATACCAAGCAGTCCCCGGGCCGCAGAAAATCCCCTATCTCCCGGAAGACATGATGGGAAACCACCCCGCTATGCCTATCCAGCACCAGGAGCCTGGAGGAGGTTCTCTCCTCCAGGGGATCCTGCGCAATAAGCTCCCGGGGCAATTCAAAATAAAAGTCGGATTTCAGCAGACAGCCGTCCATTACATCCCGGCTCCTTCCGCAAACACCATGTAACCGCGGTAAGTCTCATATACGTCAGCCTTGCTGGTGGCCTCCCAGGGCGCGTGCATGTTCAGCACGGCCACGCCGCTGTCGATTACGTTCATGCCATACTCTGCCAGGATGTACGCAATGGTTCCGCCGCCGCCTACATCCACCTTGCCGAGCTCGGCGGTCTGGTAAACGATTCCCTTTTCATCCAGGAGCTTTCTCAGGTATGCGATATATTCCGCATTGGCGTCGTTGGAGCCGCTCTTTCCCCGGGAACCGGTAAACTTATTGAAGACCATGCCTTTTCCTACAAAGGCTGCGTTCTTCTTCTCAAAGCAGGAAGCATAGGAGGGATCGAAGCCTGCGCTGACATCCGAAGAAAGCATGGCGCTGCGGGCCAGGCATCTCCTCACATTCAGCTCACTATACTCGCCTGTGAGATTCATCACTTCCGCCACGGCATTCTCGAAGAACCTGGAGTGCATGCCCGTAGCGCCTACGGAACCGATCTCCTCTTTGTCCACCAGAATGCAGCACAGGGTCTTCTCAATCTTTTCTACGTCCAGCATAGCCCGCATGGATGTGAATGCGCATACCCTGTCGTCCTGTCCATAGCCTAAAAGCAGGCTGCGGTCAAAGCCCGCTTCTCTGGTCTTACCGGCAGGCACTATCTCCAGTTCCGCTGAAAGGAAATCCTCCTCTTCCATGTCGTAGGTCTCTTTCAGGATGTCGAGGATACCTGCCTTGATAGCTTCCTTTGCCTGCTCCTTATCCTTGTCCTTATCCTGCTCTTCCTCAGCCGCAAATTTGATGGGCTTGCTGCCGATGATCAGATCAAGCGCCTCCCCTTCGATGACTTTGGAAGCCTTTTTCTCCATCTGCTCACCTGCCAGGTGGATCAGCAGGTCCGAGACAAAGAATACAGGATCATCTTCATTCTCACCGATATTCATCTCAATGGTGGTACCGTCTTTCTTAACCACTACCCCATGGAGCGCCAGAGGCAGGGCCACCCACTGGTACTTCTTCACGCCGCCGTAATAATGGGTGTCCAGGTACGCGAACCCGCCCTCTTCGTACAGAGGATTCTGCTTTACGTCAATCCTGGGACTGTCGATATGGGCTCCCAGAATATTCATGCCCTCTGCCATGGGTTTCTCTCCGATCCGGAACATTACGATGGACTTGTTCATGCATACGCTGTATACCTTGTCCCCTGCGGCAAGTTTCTTTCCCTCTTTTATCAGGCTCTCCAGCTCCTGATAGCCCTCCGTCTCAATGGTATTCACAATCGTGTCAATACACTCCCGCTCGGTCTTGCCGTTGTCCAGGAAATTGCGGTACTCCAGATTCAGCTTCTCAAGCTTTTCAAGCTGCTCTGCGTCATAAGTCTCCCAAGTCACTTTTCTCTCCATTTTTCTTTCCTTTCTCGCTTTTCATACTTTGCGGTAAATTCTTCCCTAAAAGCGCATCTTATTGTAACATATTTTCGGATGGATGGGAATCATTTTGCTACCTTGTCAAAATACGCCTTGATATTTTTCTTAATATCATCCGATTTCATCGACTTGGGCAAATAGCCTGCCGGTTTCAGGGCCACCACATTCCTGACGCTCTCCCTGTCTGTCCTGCCGGTCAGAAAGATAACGGGAATATTCGCAAGCTCTTCCTCTGCCCGGATCATTTCCAGCACCTGTTTCCCGTCGCAGACCGGCATCTCGTAATCCAGCAATACCAGATCCGGTTTGTCCAAAGTCATGCTCCTGATGGCGGCTGCCCCTGACTTGGCAAGGCTCACCGCATAGGTTTCCTCCAGCAGCCGCTTCATGGCCTGCAGTATCACATCGGAATCATCCACTATCAGTATCTTCTTTTTCTTCTCCGCCTCGTGGTTCTCCAGATATTTCTTGATTTCGGCCATAGCGTTCTCTGCCCCGATGGATGTAGCTATAGCTTCCTCCAGCAGGTGGGGCGCCATGACGCTGTAAGCGAAATACCCTTCCTTTGTGCTGAACAGCAGGCTGCACTGAGGATTATGCTTTTCAAATGCCCTCTGGAACTGATCGTAATTCAGCAGATTCTCTTCCCTGACGTCAAACTGTTCAGCATTGGGGAAATGCATCTTGATGCGCTCCACAAACTGTTTGGCCGCATACCTGGTGGCATTCATCATCATCACGTCCACGCCCTTTGACTCGGCCCCAATGAGCTTTCCGACAGTATTGATGATTATCCTGTCTTCAAACACCAGGAAAAACTCCCATCTGTCCCCCCGGTCCGTCCCATAGACCAGGCGGTAATAGATCCCCTTGCCGAACTTCTCTCCGTTGTAGCTTTCGCTGATGACCTTGGCATCAATCTGAAACATCTCATAGAGCAGCTCTATGACCGTATTCTTCATGGCCATCTGCTTCTCCTCCGGCAGCAGATCCGCCCATTTGCTCTCCGCCTTTCCCACGATTGCCCGGTCTTCCGTCAGGGTATGCCCGATGAGCCATCCGGCGCATACGCCCAGAAAATGCTTCACCGACTCCATGGAATAGTAGCTCTCCGCCAGCTCCTTTTCAATCTCAGGGAGAGTCTTCTTGCGGAAAGTATCATGAATCCGTCTATGTACGTCATATCCTTCATAACCTATGGATGCCATATAAAGCTCTTCCTCCGCGAAATGCTTCATGGCATGCTCCTTGAAATATTTGATGCCCTCCTGATAAGCCCACCGACTCTTCTCGTCGTTGTCGTCATAGGCAGAGAGCTTGTTCATAATCGTAAACAGCTTTCTATGCTCCCTGTCAATGGATTCCACCCCGATATTGAATCTGTCCTGCCAGATAAATTTATTACCGCTCATTTTACCCTCCTTGGTTTTCTATTCTCTTATATTTTGTTCACCGACTCCACATAGCGGTTCAGATAAGCTCCGATCATTATAATATACATACAAAAATACATCCAAAGCAGCACAATGATGACAATAGATAAACTGCCGTAAATGCCATAGGAATTGCCATAAGTCACGTAGTACGAAAAGGCCCACGAAAAAACACTCCACACTACAGCAGAGAACACCGCGCCCGGAATCTGTTCTTTGAATGCAAGTTTCTTATCGGGTATATAGGCATATACAGCGGCAAACAATACCGACAGCACCGCCCACACAAAAATAAATCTAAAATTCATGATAAAGGATACCAGCTGTTGCAGCTGAGGAAACCTGTGCAGCCCAAGATTTACCAGCTGGTCGCCGAACACCATCAGGAACAGGGAAAGCACCACCACTACCAGCATCACAATCGTATAAAATGACGCTATCACCCGCACCACGAAATAATTTCGCTTCTCCTCCACACCGTTGATGGCATTCAGGCCCCGCATCAGCGCCATAACCCCTTTAGAGGCTGACCATATAGTGGCGATCAGCGCGATGGATAGTACTCCTGCCGAATTGTCATAGATGTCCGAAATCAGGCTCTCCGCCAGACCGTCCACCTGATCCGGCGTCAGATCCGTCACCGCCTCCACCAAATTCTCCTCCGTCAGAGGCGTATAAGGAATAATGGTACACACCATGATCAGCATCGGCACAATGGAAAGGAAAAAGAAAAAAGCAGTGCTGGCGGCAAAAGTACTGATATTTTGTTTCTTCATCTTTTCGGAAAAATCCAACAAAACATTAAAAAGCTGGCGGATCATTGTATACTCCTACTCATATATACTCACGAGCGATGAAAGATGCCGCTGTGTCCACAGCGCCCTTTGCCCGTGAATCGGGGCGCATGACAGATTCCTGCGGTCTTTCGTATATATTCTCAATGGAACAGTTCTCATAAAAATAAAGCAAAATTTCCATCGCAGAGTATCCGCTCTCCGCCATGTCCCTGGCGCCGTTCTGGCTCATGCCCACCCCGTGGCCGAACCCTCCGCCATACAAATTATATCCTACCACATTTCCATTTTTTATGCTAGTCATAATCGTAAAAAATCCGCTGGGCAGCAAGTTCATGGCGGCAGTCTCGCTTCCGTCCTGGAGAACCGCTTTTGACACGCCGTCACTTAACACAGACCTTATATAATGCTCGGATATCACCTTTATCTTCTGCTTGCCGGCCTCTATCACCAATTCATCGGCCACGCCGCCGCTGCCGCGTTTTTCTATATAAATATTCGTAATATCGGAAAGATTTTCTATGGGCCGGCTGACATATTCACCGTCCTCCCAGGTCAGCACCAATTGTTCATTGGCGCTGTAGCGCTGCTGCAGACGCTCCAGGATATGTTCTGTATGGATTTCCTCCACCTGATATGTCCATCGGTACCAGTTCTCCTCCGACTCAAAATCGTCGGGATTCTTTGTCCGGATAAATTCGGCAAAGGCTTCTTCCTCCCGCAGCTCCTCTCCAAGGCTTTCAGCCGGCGCCTCCCCGTTCCCGTTCATAGCCGCCACAGCCGCTGTCATGGCCTTTTGGTTTAGCGGCTTTGCCCTCAGATAAGTCAGCTTCGGCGCGCTCTCGGTCTTCCATACATTGGCGTCACTTCCAACGCCGCAGGAGGTGGAATAATAATAGGTCTCCGCAAGCCTCCCCTCCCGGGTGAACAAAAGCTGGCCATAGGTGTCTTTCACCGCAGTGGTGGTACTCTCCTGCTCCAATATGTTATTGTATACCTGGAAGGAAGTACTGTCATCCAAATGTGCGCCGTATTGCGGATAAGCGGCATGTTCCATGCGCCCATAGGCGTAGGTTCTGGCACAGACCGCCTGGGTCTTCAGCGCTTCCGCCGGATACCCCGAGGGCATCTCGCTTGGCACCACGCTGTAGAGATATTCCTCCAGCAGCACTTCATTTACTACTACAATTCCATCTTCCGTCTTCAGAAGCTCTATCTGTCCTCTGTAGGCAGGCGTTCCCTGGCTGCGGCTGCAGCTTTCCAGCGTCACTTTCCCTGTCAGCACATCGGGCACAATCCGAATCCGGCCGGAGAGAAAATAAGCGCTGTCGCATTCAAATTCCAGCGTCTCTCCGGCGGCATGGCTCTCCTGACGCATATCATCATAGCTTCCATAGACCACGGAAAATCCTGTATCGCAGGTAAGCGCCGCTTTCTCATGGAAGATTCCCTCATAACCCGAATTCTTCAGCAGTACGCGTATGTACTCCATCACCGGCTCTTTCACCATGAGAATACCGCAGATTTCTCCCGCTTCCAGGCACAAGTCCGTATCGCTGTATCCAAAGTGCAAATCCCTGGCCGTGCACATTTCCAGGGCGTCATACAGCCGGTATCCCCTGCAGTCCGCCGAAAGCGGCAGCCTCCCGTATCCCTCCACCTCAATGGCCTTGTCATCCGCGCTGAGTATTTTTCCGTTGATCTTCTCGGTTTTTGCGTCCACCTGCGTGACTCTGCCGTCCGTCAGCACGATATCGGCCACCTGCTCCCGCAGGGACGGATCATAGGGCTTCTCTTTCGTATCTTCAAATATCCCCCAGGGATAGCGCTCCGACGCACCGTCCCGGAAAATCAAAATCCCCTCTTCGTCCGCTTCCATAATCCATACATTCGCAAATGTCTGCACCACCGGTATATGGGGTGTGGGCGCCGGTTCCGGCACTTCTTCGTCTCCGCCCGGTATCAGCAGCATGAAAAACCGCCCCGCCGCCAATATCACCAGCAGCAGAAAGCCCAGCAGGCACACGAATACTTTCATCTGCATTCTCTGTGATTTGTTCCAGCTTCGTCTGTTTCTGTTCAAGATTCCTCCTCAAAACGCGTTCCGTTGATTTTAAAGCACAGGCCGGCCTTAGTTTCGCTGTAAGCCTGTACTCAAAAGAGCAGTCCCGTAAAGGACTGCCCTCCTCTTCTGTAGTTATGCCCAAAATGCCGCCTCCTGCCCTCTGACTCCTAGCAATGCTAGGTGGGTGACCGCAACCAGAGCTTTTGCCTTCCCTTCCAATCCTCCCCGGAATATTTCCCTAGGGAAAAGTCCAGGCGAGTGAGGGCTTGACAGCCACTCGGCAATATAGGAATCCCGTTTAAAGTAATGTAGGTTCAAAATAGCAAAAGTTATCGAACATCTCAGGCAATCTTTCTATTATAGGTCTACAATAGAAAGCAAGTAAGCTTTCTATTATAAGTCTACAATAGAAAGCAAGTAAGCTTTCTATTGTCATAGACCTATTATAACAAAAAGGGGGGTGAAATACAACTAATTTTTTTACCAAAATCTTGAAATATAATTACAGATTCACCAATATTCGACAAAAGGAAATCTGCCACGTCAAAAGACTGTCATACCGGCGCTTGGGGCGCCTGTACGGCAGTCTTTTTTACTGTTTAAACTATGGGCTTACCCTTTTGGGGTTTACAGGCTTGCAGCCTCGTCCACAATCTTCTTAAGAGCGGCCAGAGCCTCGTCAGGCAGCTTGTCGTAGCCTTCCTTCTTGGTAGCGAAGCCTTCCACAGCGTCCACACGGTTCTGCATAGCGCCCTGCAGTGCCTTTACATACTCTGCATCGCCAAGGTCGGGGGTAAAGCCTTCCCAATCCATGATCTCGATGTCCTCGAAAGGTCCCCACTGCTTGAAGCTTGCTCTCTTCTCCACGATGGTCTCCAGGATGCCGAGAGTATCGGCGGGTTTTACTTTCTTGCCCATGAAGTCGCCGGTGTTGATGATATAGCAGTCAACGTTCTTCTCCTCAACCAGCTTCTTGAACTTCTCGTAGTCGTTCACCAGAGGATAGGTTCTGAACGGATTCGCATAAGGAACAATGCGCAGTGCGTTCATATCGGTGCCGGCTGCCACACGCTCTGCGGTGGAGGTCTTGGTAGCCAGGGTAGCGCCCATAACGGATGCCAGAGCAGCGCCCTTTAACTTCACTACAGGCGGGATGGTGGGATCCTTCATGATCCAGAAGATGGCGTTCACGGGAGCGTCGATCTTGTCCACGCGGTTAGGGCTCCACAGCTTGGACTTGATGGCACGGCCGTTGCCGTTCCTGATGTCCTCGGTCACCAGCTGAATCTTGCCGTCCTCGTCCAGAGTGGCGGAGCAGTTCTGAGCCGTGAGCAGGAACTTATTGTCGGCGCAGCCTGTAGGATAGTCCGCCGTCTTGTCGAAGTAGGTGGGCTCCAAAGCTACGGAGGAGCAGGTGTCGGTATTGATGATGAAAGCGTCGTCGTGCAGCACCTTGATCTCGTACTTGCCGCCGTGCTTTGCATGGGTCAGGGTGGACTTGCCGGATCCTGACAGGCCGTATACGGAAGCAACGAACTTGCTGCCGTCAGCAAGCAGGTACTCTTTCTGTCCGCCGTGGCAGGAAGCATAGCCGTTTCTGTTGGCCAGAGCCCATGCCATGGTAAGCGTTCCTTTCTTGTGCTCGCCGAAATACTTCATGCCCAGAATGGCTGCGCAGTTCTGGTTGGTATCGAAATAGCACAGGGTCAGGTCGTCGCTTAAGCAGCTGTAATCCACGTCCGGGCTGGGAGTAGGCGCCCACTGAGGATCGGAGAAGATATAGATGTCCGGCTCCTTGCCGCCGCCGATGGGCTGGGACTCTTTATACATAGCCACATACTTGTCGGACATATACTGGAAGTTCAGCATCCAGTTGTAAAGGAGGTTCTCCTCCCCTTCCGGAATCAGCAGATGAGCCTTGGCCATGAACTCGGGATCCAGTCCGATGTAGCACTCCGCATGGTACAGAGTCTTCCAGCGGGTCTTGTAGATAGCGTCCATGACTACCTTGTCAAGCTTCACGGCGTCCACGCCGGGCTCGCCCTTGATACGGCGTGCCTGGGCATAACGGCCTGTCACAGCGCCGTCATTGAACAGCAGCACCTTGGCGTCTCTCTCCAGGCCGATCTCCTCCGCACGGTAAACCGGCATATCGGTAACGATGGTTCCGGGAGAATTCTTTGCCATCTCATATGCTTCTTTCAGGGTGTTCACCTTTACTACGTTATTGCCGTAGAAAGCGCCCTCAATGATAGAACGAGTCTTGCTGAAACCGGGCTTTCCGGCGCCGATTTCGGAAATGGGGTAATACGCTTTTGTTGACATTGGTATCGTCCTCCTTAAAATTGTATTTCCTGCTCTTCCGGCAAAACGCCGGAAGATGATGGGTTTTCCCTGGATGATTCCCTTTGGAAATTTCCCGAAAAGAAATTCACCCTATCGTTTTTATTATCTCAAAACTGTTTCCAAAAGTCAAGAAATGGAAACATATTTTATAACGATTTAATAAACCTGTCCGGCCAGACGCTTAGTTCTTCAGGATAAAAGTCCCGTCCGCCCGAGTCTCCCGCAGCAGCCATGCTTTCTCCTCGTCCTCCAGGTAAGGGGAAAGCTTTTTATACACTTCCCTCTGGTACTTGTACAGCCAGGCTCTCTGCACCTCGGTCATATACTTCTCGTCAATGGCCTCCATGTCGATGGGCACCCAGGTCAGGGTGTCAAAGTGCATGAACTGGCCGTACTCGTTCTTCACGTCATTTTTAGCCACCATCACATTCTCAATTCGGATGCCGTGGCTGCCCTCCACATAGATGCCGGGTTCGTTGGTGACGTCCATGCCTTCCTCGATGACGGTCTCCGGCCTGTCCTCCACATACTGCCAGCTCAGGTTCTGAGGCCCCTCGTGCACGTTCAGGATGTAGCCCACTCCATGGCCGGTGCCGCATTTGTAGTCCATTCCGATGTTCCAGATAGGCTGGCGGGCACATATGTCCAGGTTGCGGCCCGTGCAGCCGTGGAGCCACCTGGCGTTGGTCATCTGCAGCATTCCCGCAGCCACCACGGTGTAATGCATCTTGATTTCATCGGAAATGGGCCCCAGCACAATGGTTCTGGTCACGTCCGTGGTGGCCCCCAGATACTGGCCGCCGGAGTCCACCAGGAACAGCCCCTCAGGCTTCAGCACCGCCGCGCTCTCCGGGGCGGCCGCGTAGTGCATCATGGCGGCGTTGGCCTTGTAGCCTGCGATGGTGGGGAAAGACAGGCCTATGCATTCCGGAATCTCCCTGCGCAGTTCCTCCAGCTTGTCCGCGGCCGTGATCTCCGTGATTTCCGTCTTTCCGATATTATTCTTCAGCCAGTAGATGAACTTTGTCAGCGCCACGCTGTCCTTTAAGTACAGCTTCTCCATGTTGGCCAGCTCCACGGGGTTCTTCACGGCTTTCAAAAGCTCCGTGGGATTTTTCTTCTCCACCACAGTCTGCTTCTCCGCCAGGGTCTTATAGAGGCAATAGCTGCAGTGGCGCTGGTCCACCAGCACCTTTCCCTGGGCGGGAAGCGCTTTCAGATATTCAACTACATTTTCATAGTCTTCCGTTTCTATTCCTTTTTCTTTCAGATATGCGCGCACTTCCTCGTCCAGCACTTTGCCTTGGATGAACAGGACGCTGCGCTCCCCTGTCAGGTATGCGTAGGACATGGCCACGGGATTGCACTCCACATCGCAGCCTCTGATGTTGAACAGCCACATCAGATCGTCCAGCTTGGTTAAGAAGAATGCGTCCGCTCCCTCTTTCTCCAGCTTCTCCATGACCTGAACACGCTTTTCCTCAAAGCTTCTTCCGGCGATTCTAACGTCCAGCACGGTGACTTTCCCTGCCGGGAACGCCGGCCTGTCCGTCCAGATGCCCTCCGCCAGGTCTTTTACATATGCGATGGATATCTGCTTGTCCGCCAGTTTCTTCTCGTATTCCTTGCCCGACTGGGCCGGTATCACCCTGCCGTCAAAGCCAAGGGTCTGGTTTTTCTGCATGTTCTTCTGCAGGAATTCCGTGATGGTGGGGACGCCCTCTTCCCGCATGCGGAACAGTTCCACCGTGGTGCCGGCCAGTTCCCGCTCCGCCTGGATGAAATATCTGCCGTCCGTCCACAGCCCCGCACCCTCCTGCCATACCAGCAGCGTGCCGTTGGAGCCCGAAAAATTGCAGAAGAACTCTCTGACTTTAAAGTAGTCGTTCACATACTCGGAATTGTGGAAGTCCGCCGTGGGAATCATGTAATAGTCGATTCCCGCCTCTCTCATCGCTTTCCTCAGGGCCGCAAGTCTGCCCTGAATCACTGTGTTCTCCATTTTTCTTTACCGCCTTTCTCTGTTTCTTTTTCGCTATCGCTCTGTCTCTTTTCTTTTTAAACCTGCAGCTTCCTCTTTTCTTTGCCTTTCCCTTTACTTCTCCCCACACAGCCCCACAGCCCTGGAAGTGCCTACCCTCCCGCACCCCAGGCGCAGGAACATCTCCAGGTCCTCTAAGGTGGAAACGCCCCCCGCGGCCTTGATCTTCACATCGGGGCCGATATGCTTCCCAAACAGTTCCACGTCCTGCCTTGTGGCCCCGCCGGTGCCAAAGCCCGTGGAGGTCTTGATGTAGTCCGCCCCTGCGCCGGTGACGGCTTTGCACATGGCGATCTTCTCCTCTTCGGTGAGGTAGCAGGTCTCGATGATGACTTTCAGGATGTGCTCCCCGCAGGCCTCTTTGACAGCGCGGATTTCCGCCTCCACCTTATCGAAATCCCCGTTTTTCACATCGCCGATGTTGACTACCATATCGATTTCATTGCAGCCATCCGCCAGGGCAGATCGCACCTCCGCCAGCTTTGCCTCAGTGACGCTGTAGCCCAGCGGAAACCCCACCACCGTACAGATATTGACCTGCTCCCCGTAAGCCTCATGGATCCGCTTCACATAGGCGGGCGGCACGCACACGCTGGCCGTCTTGTACTTCACCGCCTCGTCGCACAGCTTCTTGATATCCTCCCAAGTGGCAAATGCCTTTAACTGAGTATGATCTACCTTACCAAGCATTTCTTCTATAGTCATTTTAGTCTTCATCCCTCCCCAAATATCCTTATTCCTTATGGCCCCTTTGGCTCATTTACTTGGAATCCGCAGTTTAGTTCCCGTGTAAATTAAATTGGGATCCCCTCCTATGGCATCCCTGTTTTTCTCATAGATTTCCCTCCAGCACAGCCCGCTGCCCAGTTCCTTTTGGGCGATGTCCCACAGGCAATCTCCCTGCTGCACCGTATAGCGCCATGTACCGACAAAATCGTCTTCTTCTCCAATACCATCCGTGCTGTCTGCACTCTCCCGGTCTTCCGGGGCATCCCCGTCCTGCCCTGCCGTCTCTTCCGTCAGATGCCGCTGCATCACTTCTTTCAACTCCAGCGCCCATTCCATCAGTTCCGGACAGGCCCGGGCAGCCTCATTGAACCTCCTGTCCACATCCGCTATCTTTGCCATATATCCATCCGAAGCCACTATCTGCCCAACGGCATCTTTGATTTCCTCTGACAGGGAGTCGCGGCATTCCTCCCAGCCCTCCTCCCCCCTGCGCAGGACATAGGTTTCCGCTCCGGGAATAGGCACGCTGATATCGCGCACAATCATGTCGTACTCCAGGTAAACCAGCCAGACGCTTTCCTCCCTGTCAGGCAAATAGGCATCCAACCCAATGATATCGTACCGCTCCATGCCGCATTCCTTTGCCCACTGGCCATGCATTTCTTCCTTGTAGGGGTTCTGCATGGCAATCAGTCCCTTGGCCCGCTTGGCATTCCCCTCTGAGCACGCTTTATAGTACTCTCTTAAAAAAATGTCTACCTCCACCCGCTCCACGACCCACCAGCGATCTCTTGCCAGGGCAGTCTCACAGGGCCAAATCAACAGCAGCAGCGCCATGCAACATGCCGGAAGCCATCTCTTTCTCATTGTCCCCCCATATTTCCTACAGCCCCAAAAACTCCCGCACTATTGTCTTCATATTCGCCGCCTCGCACTGCTTCTTATGCAGTACAGGCGCAGTGCGGATCTCCTCCACCGCCTGGGGCACTTTCACGCCGCTGAGCCCGGCCAGCTCGTCCACCAGAGCAAAGTCGTCTTTCGCCTCGTCCGCTTTGCCTATGGCATCCATGACGCTTCTGGTAAACTTATAAGGGCTGGCCGTAGAAGCTATGACTGTCTTCGCTGTGTCGCAGGTCTCCTGCGCATATTTTTGGTACACCGCGGAGGCCACTGCCGTGTGGGTATCGATGACATAGCCGCACTCCTGGTAAAGCCTGCGGATCTCTGCCGCCGCTTCCTGCTCCGTGGCGTAATCTCCGTAAAAGTCCCCTAGAGCCGCCTGCATGTCCGCAGTGACTTCGTATTTCCCCTGGCCGGCCAGGGACTCCATAAAGGCTTTTGTTTTGTCCGCGTCATTTCCCGCGATGCGGTAGATGAGCCGCTCCAGGTTGCTGGAGATCAGGATGTCCATGGAGGGGGAGCTGGTCAGCACAAACTCCCGGTTCCTGTCGTAGGCCCCGGTGCGGAAGAAGTCGTAGAGCACCTTGTTCTCGTTGGAGGCGCAGATCAGCTTCCCAATGGGCAGGCCCATGTTCTTGGCATAGAACGCCGCAAGGATATTGCCGAAATTGCCGGTGGGCACCACTACGTTGACGGCCTCGCCCGACGCGATCTTTCCCTCTTTTAACAGCGTCCCATAGGCATAAACGTAATAACATATCTGAGGAACCAGTCTGCCGATATTGATGGAGTTGGCCGAGGAGAACTGGAAACCCTTTTCTTCCATCTCTTTCGCCAGCTCCTTATCCGCGAAAATCCGCTTCACGCCGCTCTGGGCATCGTCGAAATTGCCCTGTATGCCCACCACCAGCGTATTCTCCCCTTTCTGGGTCACCATCTGCTTCTCCTGGATGGCGCTGACCCCGTCCTTGGGATAGAACACGATAATCCGGGTGCCCTCCACGCCGGCGAAGCCTGCCAGCGCCGCCTTGCCGGTGTCCCCGGAGGTGGCGGTGAGGATGACGATCTCATTTTTCACATGATTTTTCCGGGCTGCCGTAATCATCAGATGGGGCAGGATGGACAGCGCCATATCCTTAAAGGCGATGGTGGGGCCGTGGAACAGCTCCAGATAATAGGCGCCGCCCGCCTCCTTGAGGGGCGCAATGCGGTCCGTATCGAATTTTGCATCATATGCCTTTTCGATACAGTCTTTCAGTTCACATTCCGTAAAATCCGTGAGGAACAGCTTCATCACCTCAAAGGCCGTCTGGCGGTAGTCCATCCCGGCCAGTTCCTCCAGGTTCCTGTCCAGCGCCGGAATTTTTTCCGGCACGAAAAGCCCTCCGTCCTGCGCGAGTCCCTGCAGGATTGCCTGGGATGCCTTTATCGAAATCCCCTTGCTGCGCGTACTGTTATATAACAATTCCCTGACTTCCATATACTTTGCCTGTCTTACCCTTTCTTTTTCTTCTAATGCCTTTTTCCTTTGCTTCCTATCGTTCCTAATATAGCATTTTTTCCCGCTCATTTCCAGTGTTATCTCCAAAAATTTCAGCGGAGGATTTGCCGGGTCTTCCGGTATCGTAAAACAGCACCCGCCATGGCCGGCAAGTGCTGTCTTATGGTCTGTATGTATCCGCGGTATGCGGGTATCCTGTCTCGGGTCATTTAAAGAACTCATGCCCTCCGTGCACGAACAGATAGGTGAGATTCTCGTCAAACCACCTCATTTTTCCTCTGTCCGCATATTTCCGCGCCGCGAAATACAGCGCCCCCTGGGAGATGTCCTCCCCCATTAACGCCCGTCCCACGGCGCTTACGGTTTCCTCGCTGACTTTCACCCGGTAGAAGCTGCCGTTGGCCACCGGAGAGAACTGCGACACACCCTTTTCCCGCTGCAATACTACGCCGGACACCGTATCCGGAAATGTATCCGAATTCATCCGGTTCAGCACCACATTGGCTACCAGAAGCTTCCCGTCCTCATCCTCGTTGCCGGCCTCCGCCTCCACGATTCGAAGCAGCACCTCCAGCTCGTCATCCGGCAGGTCGTACATAAGTGTATGTTCTATCACATCATAGTCCACCACTCGCTGGCCGGACACGGCTATGTCCACGATCCCCAGTCCCATATCCGGACTTCCCGGATCCTGTCTCACATCCGAGACTGCACGCTCCTCCACGGCCTTGGCCTTTTCTTCCAGCTCTTTCAGTTCCAGCTTCAGCATACGCACGGGCTCCGAGCGCAGCCGAATCCCGTCCATGCCTTTCACGCACAGGAAACAGGCCATAAACAGAAAACTTCCCGTCACCAGAAGACTTAACGCTTTCTTATACATATCCTTTCAGTCCTTTCCCAATCTCATATGACATCTAAAATGCCTGTCCGATATTTCAATATATGAGACAACTCTATAAAATATATCTGTTGTCCCGGCATTTTTGCCTGAGATTGGGAAAAAACTATTTTTCGGAATAATTGACAAAGCTGATATTCATGTCCACATAACCTGTGATACCGTCCACAGACCCCTCGTAGCTGTACTGCCACATAGAGAACCTGTAAGGATAATCGGGGATGTCCGCCGCCTGGGACAGCCATACGTCGTAGGCTGTGAGCTTGGACATGTCGATCTCCTTGATCAGCCACTCTTTGTTGCCGTAGAGCAGCGTCTTGTGCCCTGCCGCTGCCACGGTGTCCAGAAAGGCTTTTGCAATGGCTGTCTTCTCCTCCCTGGTCAATATATCCGTCCTGGCAGTGTCGTTTTCCACCAGCTCCATGTCATAGGCCACCGGATAGCTGATCTTATAGTCCCCCAGATTCCGGAGAACCATGTTCGCCTCCTCTATGGCCTCGGCCTCGGAAATGGCCTGGGAGTAAAAATAGACTCCCACATTCAGTCCCGCGTCCGTGGCTCTCTTGATATTGTCCAGAAAATATTCGTCCAAAATCAATTGTCCCGTACCATAGCCTCTGGCGCCCACGCGCAGCATCACAAAATCAATTCCCGCTTTCTTCACTTTCACAAAGTCCACATAATCCTGAAACTTCGAGATATCCACTCCCACATAGGAGGTCTGCTTCCCGTTCTCATAATATTTCATCAGATCCGACTGGCAGACCAGCTTCGTAAAGTCGTATTCATGCTTAGGCAGATAGGGGCTGATCAGCACCCATTCCTCTTTTCCGTCCGCATACTGCACCAGCGTGTGCTTTCCGTCTGTGGACGGGTCTTCTTCCGGCGGTTGCGACTCCTCCGGCTCCCCGGCAGGCTCCGGCTCCTCCGTCTCCTGAGGATACATATCCCAGAAGTCGAAATCGTCCGGATGCAGGTCGCTGCCGCCCACCAGTTCATCCGTCTCCGGGTATACAATGACAGGGGACGAGGCCTCCTGCACGGCCTGCGCGGAATCCGCCGGCCGGGAAGCGCTGGCGGCAGTGCTGTTCTTAGGCTTATGATTCAGGAACAGTACCATTACCAGAATGACCGCCACAAAAGCAGTCACAGCCAGAATCGACATCATCACTGTGGGCGCAAGGCTGGAATGATCGTCAAAATCATCCGGCATTTTCATGGTCGTCATCTCCTTTCCTCGTCAGTACCCCGCATATCCCCCTTCAGGGCATATCCCTGTCCGGAGAATTGTGCGGCGTAGCTATGGCTTTATTATTACGCTTTTATAATACATTTCTTCGGGCATTTCTCCACGCAAGTCCCACACCCTGTACATTTCTCCTGATCAATGGCGGCATGGAAATCCTTTACCTCCACCGCCTGGCTGGGACAGTTCCTTGCGCACAGTCCGCAGCCGATACAGCCCACATCACAGGCTTTCATGGTCACGGGCCCCTTATCCTTTGAACTGCAGGCTACCGCATACCTGGCATCATAAGGAATCAGGGAGATCAAATGCTTCGGGCAGACCTCCACGCATTTCCCGCAGGCCTTGCACTTTTCCTTATCTACCAGGGCAACGCCGTTTACTACATGGATGGCATCAAAAGGGCAGGCCTTTACACAGGAGCCGAACCCCAGACAGCCGCTGTTGCAGGACTTTGGCCCTCCCCCGGGCACAAAGCCCATCATTTGGCAGTCCTGGGCTCCAAAATATTCGTAATCCTGTCTGGACTTCCCGCAGTCCCCCATACAGGCCACAAAGGCTACTTTCCGCTCTGAGGCCCCGGCCTCCACACCCATGATGGCCGCGATTTTCTCTCCCACCGGGGCGCCGCCCACAGGGCAGGCATTCACCGGCGCCTCGCCCTTTGCTATGGCCGCGGCCAGGCCGCTGCAGCCCGCATAGCCGCAGCCGCCGCAATTGTTGCCGGGCAGCGCTGCCAGCACGGCTTCTTCCTTTTCATCCACCTCTACTCTGAACTTAATCCCCGCGACTCCCAGAAAGAGCCCCACGAAGACACCTACCACGCCTACCACTGCAGTGGCGGTCAAAATACCAGTCACGCTCATTGTCTGTCTCCTTATTCCAGTTCCGCAACGATTCGCCCAGTACCCGGCATCTACAGAGAAATTCCGGCCGCAAAGTACGCGTCCGCAATTCCTCTGGGGCACTGGGCGCTTCGTTGCTGTTTTTTATTCCAGTTCCGCAACGATTCGCCCAGTACCCGGCATCTACAGAGAAATTCCGGCCGCAAAGTACGCGTCCGCAATTCCTCTGGGGCACTGGGCGCTTCGTTGCTGTTTTTTATTCCAGTTCCGCAACGATTCGCCCGGTACCCGGGCGCCGGCGGACTTGCCGTTATAATAGTCCCGAAAACCCGCAGAAAGCGATTGCCATCAGCCCCGCCGTCAGCAGCACTGTGGGCATGCCTTTGAAAGACTCGGGGATGTCATTGTACTCCAGCTTCTCCCGGATCCCCGCCAGGATCACGATGGCGATGGTAAATCCCACGGCTGTGGCAAAGCCGTTGACGATGCCGGTAAGTATGCCGTACTCTTTCTGCACATTCGTGATAGCTACGCCCAGCACAGCGCAATTGGTGGTGATCAAAGGCAGATATACGCCCAACGCCTCGTACAGGGCGGGCATGGCCTTGCGCAGGAACATTTCCACGAACTGCACCAGCGCGGCAATGACCAAAATGAACACAATGGTCTCCAGATACTCCACATGAAATCTGACCAGCACAAAACGATAGATCACGCCCGCCACCGCGCTGGCCAGAGTGATGACAAAAATCACGGCAGCGCCCATGCCCGCAGCCGTATTGGTCTTGCGGGACACGCCCAGGAAAGGACAGAGCCCCAGAAACTGGCTGAGCACCACATTACTCACCAAAGAGGAGCCGATCAAAATGACAAGCAGCTCTTTTACATTCTCCATTCCCATTTATCTCTCCCCCTTTCCCGCCGCGGCCTGCACGCTTTCATCATAAAAGCGCCTGGTGCAGCCTTTCTCGGAACAGTTCATGCAGTCCTCGCTGCAGCCGGAACCGATCTTCTCATAGCTCTTTCCGGCCTTTTTCCGCACATTTTTGATGTAATTCTGCAAGGCCACCAGCGCTGCCAGCACAAAAAACGCTCCCGGCGCCTGACCGAAGATCCGGATGGGTACAAAGGAATCCGGCATAAGCGCAAATCCGAACAGCTCACCGGCACCCAAAAGCTCCCGCACCGCCCCGATGCAGGTCAGGGCAAAGGTAAAGCCAAGCCCCATGCCAAGCCCGTCGAATAAAGACGCAATGGCGGGATTGGAATAAGCATAACTTTCTGCCCGTCCCAGGATAATGCAGTTTACCACGATCAAAGGAATATACACGCCCAGGGATTTGTTCAGGGCCGGAATATAGGCCTGCAAAAGCAGCTGCACCGCTGTCACAAAGGACGCAATGATAACGATAAACGCCGGAATCCGCACCCTATTCGGGATAATATTCCGCAGCAGCGAAATGATCAGGTTGCTCAGCGCCAATACTACCATAGTAGTAAGCCCCATGCCTAAGCCGTTCATGGCCGAGGTGGTCACAGCCAATGTGGGACACATCCCCAGCATCAGCACAAAGGTGGGATTCTCTTTTACCAGGCCGTTAAAAAGCCTCTCTCCTGCTTTATTCATTCGATGCACCTCCCTCCGTCAAAGTCTGCGCCGCCTTAAGACCGCCGTTCACCGCGTTAGTGACGGCTTTCGTGGTAATGGTCGCTCCCGCAATGGCATCGATCTCGTTCTCTGAAGAAGCGCCTGTTTTGGTATAGACAAAGCTGTCCACATTCTTCTCATGGAACTGGGGCGCCAGCACCTGGGGCGCCAACATCCCCAGTCCCGGAGTCTCCGATATCTCCAGGATGGAAATGTCGTTGAGCATTCCCTCATTGGTCACTCCCAGATACAATACGATATTGCCGCCATACCCTTCTGTGGATGTGGATTCCACCACCACGCCCAGGCTGCTTCCGTCGCTGCCCAAAGCCCGGTAGACACTTCCGATCTTTACCCCCATACTGCCAAGCTCCCCTGCCAGGGCTTCGTCCGGCTGATACTCCATCTCCTCAAAGGAAGCCGCCGTCTGAAATACAGCCGCACAGGCCTCCTGCACTGCTTTTTCCTGCTGGATACGGATACGGTCCCTGGTCAGCTCGTTCACCAGGCCTAAAACCAGCCCCGCGATCAGGGTAATGGCAAAAAGGATCCCCGCCTCTCTCAGCATCACACTGACATCACTCTTATTTTTCACGGCGCTTTCCTCCTTTCTCATATCCGAAAGCAGCGGGCTTCGTATATTTTTCGATCAACGGCACCAACAGGTTCCCCAGAATGATGGCATAGGAGACACCCTCTGCGCCGGGTCCGAAGATCCGAAAGATCCCCGTCAGCAGACCCAGGACGATACCGTATACATATTGTCCTCTGATGGTGATGGGTCTGGTCACATAGTCGGTGGCCATAAAGAACGCGCCCAGCATCAGTCCGCCCCCGGACAGATGGGCCGCCAGGTAAGCGGGATGGAAGCCATGCCCGCCGAAGATCCCCACAAACAGGACAAATGTGGCTATGTAGCTTCCGGGAATCCGCAGGTCAATGACTCCCAGCAGAATCAATATACAGGCCCCGGCCAAAATCGCGAAGACAGAGGTCTCGCCGATGGTGCCCGCGGTGCGCCCGATCACCATGTCCAGCACATTTACCGCTTCTCCCGCTTTCAGGGCCGCCAGGGGCGTGGCCCCGGTATAGGCATCGCACTCAAAGGCTGTCATGGCCGTGGGAAACGAGATCAGCAGGAAGCATCTGGCTGCCAGGGCCGGATTCATGAAATTCTGCCCCAGGCCGCCGAAAAGCATCTTCACCACAAGGATGGCAAACACGCCGCCCAGCGCCGCCATCCAAAGGGGGATGGTCACCGGCAGATTCAGGGCCAGCAGCAGTCCTGTCACAACCGCCGACATGTCTGTAATTGTCTGTTTCTTTTTGTAAAGTCCGAAGAAATATTCCGTCAGAAGCGTACTGGCAATGGTCACTGCGTAGACTGCCAGCGCCCTGGGGCCGAAGTTATAGATTCCAAAGCCTGCCGCAGGCATCAGGGCTATGACCACTGCCGCCATCAGCCCGTTGGTGGCCACTCTGGAACGAATATGGGGATTCGATGAAACTTTGAATAATCCGCTCATGATTTTCTCTCCTGGTTTCCTATACTATGTCTCTCATTTTTTCTTTTTGGCCAGCTGAATCTTGCGCATGGACTTGATCTGCTGGGTCAGCGGTCTCTTGGCAGGGCAGATAAAGCTGCAGCAGCCGCACTCGCAGCACTCCATGCCGTGGTTGGCTAAAAACGCCTCTTCGTCGTACCGCTGGGCATAATCCGCCAGTCTGCTGGGAATGACTCTGCCGGGGCAGACCTCCACACAGCGGCCGCAGTTAATGCAGGGCCCCGGCTCCATGGCAGACACATCGTCCTTAGACAGGGCTAACAGCGCTGTGGAGGTCTTGGTAGTAGGCACATTTAAGTCAAACATGCCAAAGCCCATCATGGGGCCTCCGCAGATGATTTTCTCCGGTGTCCCCCGAAATCCTCCTGCCGCTTCCAGCAGCTCATTGTAGCTGGTGCCTATCCGCACCCGGAAATTCTGAGGCGCCGCGACCGCGTCCCCGGTGACAGTGACAATGCGCTCCATCAAAGGCTTTCCCTCCATCACCGCCCGGTACACCGCGACCACGGTATCCACATTGTTCACCACACAGCCCACATCCGCGGGAAGCATGGCGGAATTGATCTTTCTGCCCGTGACAGCATAGATCAGCTGCCGCTCTCCGCCCTGGGGATACTTGGTCTTCAAAGCCTTGACGGTAATCTTCGGATCATCTTTGACAATCCCCCGCAATAAGGAAATGCAGTCCGGTTTATTGTCCTCCACGGCCAGGATGCCTGAGGCGTTGGGAAACAGCTGCAGAATAATGCGCAGTCCCCCTACCAGCTTCTCCGGCTCCTCCAGCATTCTACGATAGTCAGAAGTCAGATAGGGCTCGCACTCCGCACAGTTTGCGATTATGTAGTCGATTTTTTCCGGCTCCCTGGGAGACAGCTTTACATGGGTGGGAAAGCCTGCGCCTCCCATGCCTACGATGCCGGCTTCCTTTATGACATTCACAATCTCCTCACGTGACATCCCCCGGGTGCTCTCCCTTGGCGCAAAGCCCACGTCCTCATACTGTCCGTCGTTTTCCACCACGATGCTCATGACCAGGTCCCCGGTGACCACCCGCCTGGTCTCAATCGCTTTCACCGTACCGGAAACGGAGGCGTAAATAGGAGCCGAGACGAATCCGCCGCTCTCCGCGATCTTCTGTCCCATAAGCACCCTGTCCCCTTTTGCCACAATGGCTTTGGCCGGCGCGCCAATGTGCTGGGACAGGGGATAGACCAGTTCGCTTCCCGGCAAAAGGTCGGCAATCGGCCTGTCCTTAGACAAATCCTTTCCATCATAGGGGTGTATCCCCCCCACAAATGTCAATTTTGCCATGTTATCTTAAGTCCTTTCTCAAAATCTAACCTGCCTTTTCACAGATACTTTAAATATACTATTTTTTTTCGGAAAATACTACTGGAATTTTAAAAAATGTGTTATGATATACATGGAAAGATTAGGAACCGTTTTTCCGGTTCCTTATGAGAACGGAGGCTGTCATGAGAATATCTGAGGAAACATTGGAGAACTTTGCGATCACTTATCCGCTGGACAGGCTGGCGCCCCTGGAGCGCGTCCTTTTTCTCGACATTGAGACCACCGGCTTCACTGCCAAATCCTCCTATCTGTACCTGATCGGCTGCGCCTATTTTCTGGCGGGGAAATGGAAAACCATTCAATGGATGGCCCAATCCTATGAGGAGGAAGTGGCGGTCATAAAGGCTTTCTTTGATTTTGCCAGGCCCTACCGCTATCTGATCCATTTTAACGGCAATAATTTCGACCTGCCTTTCATCACGCAGAAATGCGCCCAGCACGCTCTGCCTTACCATTTCGATAACTTTCAGGGCATTGATGTCTACCGCAGGGTGGTGCCCTATAAATACTTCCTGAAGCTCCCAAACTGCAAGCAGAAGACCCTGGAACAGTTCCTCTCCCTTACGCGTAAGGATGTGTTCTCCGGCGGCGAACTGATCGGTCTCTATCATGATTATATCAAGAATCCCTCGGAATACTCCGAAAATGCCCTGCTTCTGCACAATGCGGACGACCTGAAAGGGATGCTGGAGATCCTGGATATGCTTGCCTATTATGATCTGTTCAATCAGCCTGTGAAGGCAAAGCGGGTACAGGCCAATGCTTATAAGGATCAGAATGGGAACAGGCGAAAAGAGCTGCTGATCCTGTTTCAGCCGGACACACCCCTGCCCAAATCCGTCTCCGCACATGTAGGCGGGTGCTATTTCAGGGGGGACAGCGCGGAATGCTGTCTGAAGATTCCCATCTTTGAGGAAGAGCTGAAATATTTCTACTCCAATTATCATGATTATTATTATCTCCCCACGGAGGACGTGGCGCTCCATAAGTCCGTGGCCGGTTTTGTGGACAAGGCTTACAGGGTGCCGGCCTCCGCGGCTACCTGCTATACCCGCAAGGCATCCAGCTATCTGCCCCAGTGGGATTTTGTGTTCTCGCCTTTCTTTAAACGGGATTACAAAAGCCGTGAGTTATTTTTTGAACTGACAGACGAACTGAAAAAGAACAGGCAGGCATTCTCCATATACGCCAGCCATGTATTGAGTATGATGGCATCCAGCTATTGACGCGAAAGACGGCAGTGTAAAACGGCAGCGGGAAAAACTTTTCTCCCGCTGCCGCATTTATGTGGTTCGTCACAATGCTCTCTGATAATAAAATGCGCTCTTTCTGAAATATCCTATTTCCTTATGGTTCATAATCTGCTCCGACGCGCCGACGAACAGCAGCCCTCCCAACACCAGGGACTGGAAGAATTTCCTGTATATCTGATCCTTGACCGTCTCGGTAAAATAGATCATTACATTGCGGCAGACTATCAGATGACATCCTGCAGGATAGACGTCTCTCAGCAGATTTTGCTCCCTGAATTCCACCCGCGACTTGATTTCATCCGATATCTTGTACTCGGTTCCCATTTGACGGAAATACCGGCGCTTCAAATCTGCCGGCACAGCCGCAATGCTCTTCTCGGGATAGAGACCTCTCTTTGCCGTCTCAATGATCTGTTTGTCCACATCCGTGGCAAATACTTTGATATTGCTCAACGGCAGATGCCTGGACATGGCCATCACCAGCGAATAAGGTTCGTCCCCTGTGGAACAGGCAGCGCTCCATACTTTCAGATTCTTTCCAAATCTCTGAATCAGCTCCGGGATCGCTTTCTCCTCCAATACTTTCCACTGATCAATATCCCTGTAAAACTCCGACACATTGATAGTGATATGGTTGATAAATTCCTCGAACATCTTCGGCTCTGTCCTAAGGCGGGCTACATATTTGTCGTACCCTTCAATCCTGTATTTAGATATCAGATTATCAATTCTGCGCTTCATCTGCGCTTCTTTGTAACAGCTCAGATTGATTCCTGTCAATGTCAGTACTTCTCTTTTGAAATACTCATAATCGAATATCATGGCAGATACCATCCAATCTTTCACTGTATGTGTGCGTTTTTACTCTGCGTCTTCCTCCGCCTGGGCGCTGATCACTGCGTCAATATCCACAGTCACCTCGTCCTGGTTGAACTCTGCGGCCGGTGCGGATGCCATGGCCTTGATACTCAGAGAAATCTTTCTGTCGGCCTCGTTAAAGTCCACGATCTTCGCCGTCACTTCCTGGCCTACGCTGAGCACATCCGCAGGCTTCTCCACATGCTCCCGGGAAATCTGAGATACATGAAGCAACGCGTCCACGCCGGGCTCCAGCTCAACAAATGCGCCGAAATCCGTCATCCTTGCAACCCTGCCGGTAACGATATTTCCGATGGCATATTTGTCCGCGGCATCCCTCCAGGGATTCTGATCCTCGAATTTTAAGGACAGAGCTACTTTGCTGCCATTGATCTCCTTGATCAGCACAGTCAGCTTATCTCCTACCTTGAAGACTTTCTTGGGATGCTCCACACGGCCCCAGGACATCTCGGAGATATGAAGCAGGCCGTCCGCGCCTCCCAGATCCACGAACGCGCCGAAGTCCGTGACATTCTTGACCACGCCCTCTACCACGTCGCCCTCCTGGATCCGCTCGAACAGCTCTTTCTGCATCTGAGCTTTCCTTGCCGCGATGAGCTGTCTGCGGTCGCCGATATATCTCCTCCTCTTGGGATTGTACTCGCTGATGACAAATTCAATTTCCTGGCCCATATATTTGCCAAGGTCTCTCTCATAGGTATCGGACACAAGGCTGGCGGGAATGAATACCCTCACCTCTTCGTATACAACGCTTAAGCCGCCCTCCAGCACCTGTACCACAGTGGCCTTGAGCACTTCTCCGCTGTTATAGGCCTCTTCGATTCTCTTATTGCCCCTGTCGGCCGCCAGGCGCTTATAGGTCAGGACCACCTGTCCCTCCCCGTCATTTACCTTTAACACCTTTACTTCCATGGTGTCGCCGGGCTTTACCACTGTAGACAAATCTACACTGGAGTCATTGGTATATTCGTTCTTTGCAAGAATACCGTCTGACTTGTACCCGATGTTCAGGACAATTTCCTCTGGCTTGACATCAATGACCGTGCCTGTGACTACCTCTCCCGAATGTATTGTCCTGATAGAATTTGGATCTTCCAGCATTTGTTCAAAAGTTAATTCTGACATAATTTTGAACCTCCTCGATTAATTTATTTGGGGTGGAAGCCCCTGCGGTGATACCCACTCGTCGAACAGATTTAGGCAGTTCTAAATGCAAGTCATCCAGTGTCTGTATAAAATAGGTGTGGGCACATTCCTCCTTACAGATCTCGTACAGCTTCCTCGTATTGGAACTATGCTTTCCCCCTATTACAATCATAACATCAGCTTCCGCTGCCAGGGTCCTTGCCGAGCGTTGGCGCTCTTCCGTCGCATTACAGATAGTATTCACAACAATACTATTGTAACCTTTTTTTCCCAAAATTTCAACTACATTATGAAATTTATTGTAGTTATATGTCGTTTGGGCTACGACACAGATTTTTTCCCCCTCCGGCACCGCAAAATTTTCGGCTTCCGAAGGGTCTTTCAGCACGGTGACAGGGCCTCTGCACCAGCCCATAATGCCCTCCACTTCCGGGTGGCCGGCATTTCCCACAATGACGATACGGCGTCCTGCCCCGCTCTCCTTTTCCACGATATGGTGGATTCTCTTTACAAACGGGCAGGTGGCGTCGATGCACTCCAGCTTCCTCTCCTCCAGAATACGGCAGATTTCCTCCGGAACGCCATGCGCGCGGATAATGACGCTGCCCGAGGAAAGTCCCGTCAGCTCCTCTTTCGACTCCAGCACCCTGACGCCCATGTCCGTCAGCTCCCTCACCACTTCCTCATTGTTCACGATTGGGCCATAGGTATATATATTTTTCCCGTTTTTTATCTGTTCATACACCGTATCCACCGCGCGCTTTACGCCAAAGCAAAAGCCCATGCGCTCTGCCAGCTTTACTTCCATAGGAAAGTCCTCCCGCCCGCCTGCCATGCATCCTCTCTATCGTCTGCTCCTGCACAGTTCTGTCACGGAGGCTATGACCTCTTCCACGGTCTTATCCGAGGTATCTACTACGACCGCATCGTCCGCCTGCCGCAGCGGAGACTCTTCCCTGTGCATGTCCCGGTAATCCCTGTCCTCTATATCCGCCTTGATTTTGTTCAGATCGCAGCTTTCTCCTTTTGCGCTCAGCTCGTCGTATCTGCGCCGGGCGCGCACCTGGCTGCTGGCAGTGAGATAAATCTTGAGCTGTGCATCCGGAAGCACACAGGTGCCGATGTCTCTGCCGTCCATAATACAGTCGCTTTTTGCCGCAAGGCTTTTCTGCAGGGCCACCATATTCTTTCGCACCTGGGGAATGGGGCTGATGACAGACGCGGCTTCGCCCACCTCCTCTGTGCGCAGAAATGCATTCACATTCTCCCCGTTCAATAAGACTACCTGTACGCCGTCCTCGTACCGTATAGTCACATCCGCCAGGGCGCATTTTCCGGCAACCTTTTCCCGATCCGTCAAATCCACGCCCTCCCGCAGCATATAAAGAGCCACTGCCCTATACATAGCCCCGGTGTCCACATAGATCAAATTCAATTCTTTCGCCACTGCTTTCGCAATGGTGCTTTTGCCCGCCCCCGCAGGCCCGTCAATCGCTACATTAAAGCCCATGTTCATCCTCCCGACTTCTTCTTACTCTCCCGTATTCCGTGCGCACTTTCCGGCCAGATGCCCCGTAGACCACGCGATCTGCAGGTTAAAGCCGCCGGTCAGAGCGTCCAGATCCAGAACCTCCCCCGCAAAATACAACCCGCGGACCTTTTTTGATTCCATGCTGGAGGGGTTGATATCTTTTACGCAGATACCGCCTTTTGTGATGACCGCCTCCTCATATCCCCGAAGCCCTGTCACTGTCAAAGGCAGATTCTTAATCAGCTTCACAAAGCGCCTCCGCTCTTCCCTGGTGACCTCGTTCACCTTTTTGTCCGGGTGAATTCCCGAGAGATCCCGCATGACCGGTATCAGCTTGACCGGAAATAAACCTCCCAGGGCATTCTTGAACTGCTTGTTTTTGTTCTCCTCAAAATCCCTCAGCAGGCGCCTGTCTAACTGCTCTTCGTCCAGGGCCGGCTTTAAGTCCACGAAAAGCCTTGTCTCCTCCGTCTCCGTGTCCTTTCCCGATTTCTTCCCTTTCTGTCCCATAAAGCTGCTGGCGGAAAGTATCAGCGGACCGCTGACGCCGAAATGGGTAAACAGCATCTCCCCAAAGCCCTCATAGACCTCCCTGCCCCGGCAGCACAGCCGCACAGACACATTCTTCAGGGTAAGCCCCGTCAGCCGGCGGCACCATTCCTCACGGATATTGAACGGCACCAAAGACGGGCTGCACGGAGTCAGCCTGTGGCCCGTTCGCTCCGCGAAACGGTAGCCGTCTCCCGTGGAGCCGGTAGCGGGATAGGACATCCCGCCGGTGCAGATAATGCACCGGTCTGCCGGGAGCACCCTGCCGTCTTGCAGCTCCACTCCGGCAATTGATTCCGCCCCGTCCTCCCTGCACAGCGCCAGGTCCTTAACTTCTGTATTGAGCAAAACCTTGACACCAAGTCTCTTCAGCGCCCTCTGAAAGGCCCCGATCACATCCGAGGAATGATCCGAAACCGGAAATACCCGCTCCCCGCGCTCCGTCTTCAGAGGACATCCCTCCTGCTCCAGAAACCTCATTACCGCCCGGTTGTCAAAGTCATAAAAGGCGCTGTAGAGGAACTTGCTGTTGGTACAGACATTTGCCAAAAGTGTCTCCATGTCCCCGGCATTGGTGACATTGCAGCGCCCTTTGCCGGTAATGAACAGCTTTTTTCCCAATTTTTCATTCTTTTCTATCAGCCATACACTGGCGCCGCTCTCCGCTGCCGCCATTGCCGCCATCATGCCTGCGGCGCCGCCGCCAATGATAATTATTTTCATCCGTTCTGTCCAGTCCTCATATCTGTAAAATGCGGCATCCCGCTCCCATAAATGTGATTCTGTCTCCGATACGCCGTCTCATACATATTTCATCATACAATTACTCCAAAAGTCAGAAAGTGCCGATACAATCCGCTCGCCGCATTCCATGTACCGGCACTTTCCGTCTCTGCCTTCCTATTCTTCAAACATTAATTGCTTTATACCGGATATGCTCCGTTCTTGGTATCCGCCTGTGTCATATCTACCTTGTCCTGCTGGGCCTGGCGGTACTTGAAGAAGTCCGTGGCCACCTGGGGGAACAGAGCGTAGGAGAGCACATCCTCGTCCTGCTGCTTCCATTCGCTCATCTCGGCTTCCAGCTTATCCATCTCGTTCTCGATCATATCCGCATAGCGGCAGGTAATGCGCTCCTCGCCGGGGATAACCTTGTCTATGATCTCCTGATTCATGGGTTTGATGGTCTGGCCATACTCGCCGCGCAGCACTGCCTTGGTTTCCTTGGTAGCCATCTTGTAGCGCTCGCCCATCAGTACGTTGAACACAGCCTGGGTGCCCACGATCTGGGAGGAAGGGGTAACCAGGGGCGGCTCGCCCAAATCCTTTCGGACCTCGGGAATCTCCCTGAGCACATCATAATACTTATCCTCAGCGTTCTGCTCTTTCAGCTGGCTCACCATGTTGGAGAGCATGCCGCCGGGCACCTGGTACAGCAAGGTCTTGATGTCCACGCCCATGACCTTGGGATTGAGCAGACCGCTCTTTAAGCACTCGTCACGGTAAGGACGGAAGTAATCGGCAATCTCCGCCAGGAGGTTCTGGTCAAAGCCGGTGTCATAAGGCGTGCCGCGGAATGTCTCTACCATAACCTCAGTAGCAGGCTGGGAAGTTCCCAGTGCGAACGGGCTCATAGCGGTATCAATGACATCCACACCGGCCTCCACGGCTTTCAGATAAGTCATGCTGGCCACGCCGGAAGTATAGTGGGTGTGCAGCTGGAGGGGCAGCTTGGTATTCTCTTTCATGGCCTTGATCAGCTCGGAAGCCTTGTACGGCACCAGCAGGCCTGCCATATCCTTGATACAGATGGAATCCGCGCCCATCTCCTCGATCTTTTTAGCGGTGCTTGCCCAGTACTCCAAAGTATAGGCATCGCCCAGGGTATAGGACAAAGCGATCTGCGCATGTCCTCTTCCCTCTTTCTGTTTCATCCTGTTGGTGGCGTTTACCGCCTCCTGCAGGTTGCGCAGGTCATTGAGACAGTCGAAGATACGGATAATGTCGATACCGTTGGCAATGGATTTCTGCACGAACGCATCCACCACATCGTCCGCATAAGGGCGATATCCGAGAATATTCTGTCCGCGGAACAGCATCTGCAGCTTCGTATTTTTGAAGCCGTCACGCAGCTTTCTCAGCCTGTCCCAGGGATCCTCTTTCAGGAAACGCAGGGAAGCGTCAAAGGTAGCGCCGCCCCAGCACTCCACGGAATGGTATCCTACCTTATCCATCTTCTCCACAATGGGAAGCATGAAATCCGTGGGCATTCTGGTAGCAATCAGAGACTGGTGAGCGTCACGCAGTATCGTTTCCGTAATCTTGATCGGTTTCTTTGCTTGTTCTGACATTTACGAATTTCCTCCATAATGATTTTTTGGTTTATAAGATTCCGTTATGCGCAGCTTAGAATACTCCGAAGATAGCCATAAAGGTACCCGCTGCCACGGCGGTTCCGATAACGCCTGCCACGTTAGGCCCCATAGCATGCATTAGCAGGAAGTTGGTAGGATCCGACTCGGCGCCCACTTTCTGGGACACACGGGCCGCCATAGGCACTGCGGACACGCCCGCGGAACCGATGAGCGGATTGATCTTGCCATGGGTGGCCTTGCACATAATCTTGCCGAACAGAACGCCCGCCGCAGTGCCGAACGCAAAGGCGATCAGGCCCAATGCAACGATCTTTAAAGTATCCCAGTTCAGGAATGCCTCCGCGCTGGTAGTGGCGCCTACGGAAGTACCCAGGAGAATAACCACGATATACATCATGGCATTGGAAGCCGTCTCGGTGAGCTGGCGTACCACGCCGGACTCCCTGAACAGATTGCCCAGCATCAGCATACCGACCAAAGGAGCGGTGGTGGGCAGAATCAGGCATACCACGATGGTAACGATGATGGGGAACAGAATCTTCTCCAGCTTGGATACGGGGCGAAGCTGTCCCATCTTGATCTTCCGCTCTTTCTCTGTGGTCAAAAGCTTCATAATAGGCGGCTGGATAATAGGCACCAGCGACATATAGGAATATGCCGCCACGGCGATAGGTCCCAGGATCGCCGTCTGTCCCAGCTTACTGGCCAGGAAAATGGAGGTAGGGCCGTCGGCGCCGCCGATGATGGAGATAGCGGCCGCAGCCATATCGTTGAACCCTAAGAGGATGGCCCCGAAATATGCCGCAAAAATACCGAACTGTGCCGCCGCGCCCAAAAGAAAGCTTTTGGGATTGGCAATCAGAGGACCGAAATCCGTCATAGCGCCCACACCCATGAAGATCAGAGAGGGCAGGATGGCCCATTCGTCCAGTAAATAGAAGTAATACAGTAAGCCGCCCACACCGTTGGAGGCGTCCTCCGCATGGAGCATGATGTCAGGATAAATGTTCACCAACAGCATGCCAAAGGCTATGGGAGTCAGGAGCAAGGGCTCAAACTCATGCCGGATAGCCAGATAAAGGAAAAAGCATGCAACCGCAATCATCAGATAGTTTCCCCAGGTCAGATTGAAGAACGCCGTCTGATGGATTAGGTTGTTCAGCGTTGAAGCTATATAATCCATTTGTTGACCTCCTGTTGTTTTTCGCGATAAACAGGCGCTTTAACGCCCACGCCACATTAATTCAAAGTAGCCAATACAGCGCCGGCCTCTACAGCATCGCCCACTGCCACGTCTACGCTGGCAACAGTGCCGTCTTCAGGAGCCACAACAGGGATTTCCATCTTCATTGCTTCAATAATGACGACCGCATCGCCTTTCTTGACCGCATCGCCGACTTTCTTCTCCAGCTTAAATACCTTACCTGCCGCGCCTGCCTCGATCTTGATGCTGCCTGCGCCGCCTGCGGGAGCTGCCTTGGGGGCCGCTGCGGGAGCCGCCTTAGGGGCTGCCTTGGGAGCTGCCGGAGCTTTCGCCGCTGCGGGAGCGCCGGATGTGTTCTCTTCTACCACTACATCATATACATTTCCGTTTACGGTAATTGTATAATTCTTCATTTTTATTTCCTCCTAAAATAGAATGCTTATTTGTTTTGTTTTATAAATCTATCTTCTCCTGATGGAGCGCACTACGAAGCCGTCCGTGGTGACAGCGCCCTCGCCGGCTGCGATTGCGGCCGCAATAACAGCCACCAGCTCACAGTCGTCCTCTTCCACAATGGTCTCCTGCTCCACGATCTGCATCACGGCATTGTCCACGCCCATAGCTTCCGCAGCAGGGGCTTTCTTCTTTGCCATGCTATTCTGAATCTTGGGAATCACCTTAAAGCAGGAGATGATCAGGCTGATCAGAATCAATACGGCAAATACGGTTCCCATACCGATCAGGGTATTCAGTCCCGCGTTCGCCATCAGTTCGCCTATCGTGGAACTGGGATTCAAAGCGGCGGACTTCAGCGTCAGGAACATATCGTTGGAAAAAATCATTTCTGCCTTGGCGTTCTTCTTCTCACCGGTAACTTCGACTTCCACGATGATCTCGCTGTCGTCAACCCGCACTTCGCTTCCGTTGGTTCCGGTAATCGCACCCATGGACTCGCCGGCAGAGCGGAAAGAGTTAATCCCTTTCAAAAACGCGTTTCCGTCCACCTGAATATTATACTGTGTATTCAGCATATACTCAATCTCTTCCGCCGTATACTCGCTAAACGATTCCGCCGCGGCCTCGTCCGCAGCATACTGGGCAAACAGATAGAGCACCATCTCATCCGCCAGCTGCTGTGCGTTGTCCGCCTTGTGCTGTCCGTATTCCGACAGCGCTTCCCCGCTTCCGCAGGCTGTCAGTCCGAAGAGACAGGTAATCGTACACAGTATGGCTATCAATTTCTTCATATTTATATCACCCTTTCTATACAGTTCCGTGCTTTTTGGCGGGACGATCCTCGCTCTTGGTGAAGAGCATCTCAAAAGCGCCGATAACGTATTTTCTGGTGTCAGCGGGCTCTACGATGCTGTCTACATACCCTCTCCTTGCGGCGCTGCCCGCGCTGCAGTTTAGCGCATCGTACTCTGCGGCTTTCTCATTGATGACGCTTGCCCCCTGTCCGTCATACATGATCTTCGCGGCAAGCTTGCCCTCCATGGTGCCGATTTGGGCATCCGGCCAGCACATGGTGATATCCGCGCCGACGGCCTTGGAGTTCATGGCAATGGCTGCGGTGCCGAAAGCCTTGCCTACAATGACATTTACTTTGGGAACCGTTGCATTGGCAAAAGCATAGGTCAGCCTGGCAGCTGCCCTGGCAATTCCCTTTTCGGAGCACATGGTTGCCTGGTAGCCCTTTACATTGGTCAGGGTCAGCACCGGAATCTCAAATGCGTCGCAGAAGTTCACGAAATCAGCCGCTTTCTCACAGCCTTCCTTAGAAAGGACAGGCTCCAGCTTCTGAGCCACCTTTCCTTCCTCGTCGCATATCTCGCTGCGGTTGGCCACTGCGCCCACGGTCACGCCGTCCAGCTTCAGAAAGCCTACTACCATATCCTTTGCGTAGTCCGCTTTTACCTCAAAGAAATCGTTATTGTCCGCCAGGATGGACAGCGCCACAGATGTATCTCCCGCACAGCCTGCCAGCTCTTCATTCACACGGTTGAGATCGTCCGTGCACTCCACAATATCGCTGCCCTCGTTGCTGTTTGACGGCAGGAACGTGATCAGATCCCTGATCTTGGAAAGGACTGCCGCTTCGTCAGCCACCACATCCACAATACCGCTTTCCTGGGACTGGAATGCAGCCGTGGAGGAATCGCACTTGCTGATCACATTTCCGTCCAGCGCGTTGGGAGCATTGACGAAAAGCTTCGCGTTCTTCTCCTCCATAAATGTAAAATCAGTCAGAGTCGGGAACAGGGCAAGTCCGCCGCCGCAAGTGCCCAGAATCGCGGTAATCTGGGGGATCAAGCCGGAAGCCAGTGTCTGCTTCATATAGATGGCGCCGAAAGCGTTCAGCGCATCCGCAGCCTCCTGCAGCCGTAACCCCGCGGAATCGATCAGCCCGATCACGGGGGAGCCGGTCTTCATGGCCAGATCATAGAGACCTGTGATTTTCCTGGCATGCATCTCGCCGATGGTCCCGTTCATCACGGAAGCGTCCTGGCTGTACACATACACAGGCTTACCGCCAATCACTCCATAGCCGGTAATACAACCGTCAGAGGGAGTTTCGCCTGGTTTCATATTGAAATCAGTGGCCCTGGCTGTCACAAGGGCGCCGATTTCAACGAAACTGTTGTCATCGAGCAAAGCTGTTATTCTTTGGCTCGCTTTTGAAATAGTACTCATGCTCTCAGTCCTCCATTTATATTAGATAAATACGAACAACTATACCGGGGATACGATCAAAAACGCAAATACCCCCATGATTATTGTCCCAAACAGTATATCACAAAAAAAGCAACTCGCAAAGAACGAATTGCATTTTTTGTAAAAATTTTTCTCAGGCCAGCAGATCCAGGTACAGGTCCATAGGCACATTTCCGTTCTCTTTGGTGGAAGCGTTTGCCGCAGCCAGCGCCGCGGCTTTTTTCAATGCGATGTCCGCTTCCTCTCCCGCCAGTTCGCTCATGCAAAGGGATGCCACCACCGTATCGCCGCAGCCCACTGTGTTGACGGTGCGGACCGGGCATGCGCCCTGATACAGTTCCCGCTCCCCGTCCATGTACAAGAGCCCCTCTGTTCCCAGCGACACCACTACCTTGCCCGCTCCCTGTTCCAGCAGCTTCCGGGCTTCTTCCTTTATCTCATCTATGCCGGAGAGCTTCCGGCCCGCCAGATATTCCAGCTCTCTGCGGTTTGGCTTGACTATATCCGGCTTTGCCGTAAGGCCCTGGCGCAGCAGCTCTCCCGACGCATCCAGACACACCCTGCATCCCGCCCTACGGCATTCTTCGATCAGCCGGGCATATATGTCCACCGGTACCCCCTGGGGAATACTGCCGGAGAGCACTGTCATCCGGCACAGTTCCAGGCAGCCTGAAAACTGTTTTCTGAATGCCTCCAGCTCTTTCCCGGATATCACCGGCCCCGGCTCCAGAATCTCCGTCACGCAACCGCCCGCCGAGAGCACATTTACGCTGGTTCTGGTCTCTCCCTTTATCCTGGTAAAATAGCCCTCCACACCCAGCTTTTCCATGACCTCCTCTATGAGCCTGCCCCCGGAACCGCCCAGAAATCCCACGGCTGCCACCGGCATATGAAACTGCCGCAGAATTTTGGTCACATTGATTCCCTTGCCGCCCGCCACCCTGGCGCTCTTAGTCAGACGGTTCACCTCTCCCGGTTTTAAAACATCTATCTCGCAATTTCTGTCCACCGCCGGATTTAAAGTCACTGTCAGAAACATTTTTCCTCCCTCTGCCCCTGGCAACCATGCGCTCGCCGCTTCGGCAGTCCTCACGCGTAATACTGCATTACATACTGAATCTCCGTCTTACCCCGGTATGTATTCTTTCCGATCTGGTAGACTACAGAGATATCGAAGTTTCCGCGGCCCTCATACAGCGCGTTCTCGCTGCCCGGACCGTATTTTTCCTCCAGAAAAGCCCCGAACCGCTCCAGATCTCCGAAAAAGACCAGCTGCGCCCCATAGCCGCCCTCTGTCTGCACCCGGTATCTGGCGCAGGTTTTATTGGCCCCCATCTTATATCCCGCAAAGAACCGCAGATTCTTCTGGGCAAAGAGGGGCTTGGGATTCCCCACGCCGAAAGGCTCCAGCTGTTCCAGCTCATCCGCGATTTTCCCGTCCGCGTATTCCAGCGGCATGGGCACGTCGATATGCACCTTGGGGATAAAATCCTCCGCCTCCAGCAGACAGTCTGCGTTCAGATCCCGTCTGAGATTTTCGATATCCGCCTCCCGCATGGAAAGCCCGGCCGCCATGGCATGACCGCCGAATTTCGTGAAATACTGCTTTACCCGGGTCATGGCCTCATACATATGATACCCCTCCACGGAACGGCCTGAGCCCTTGACGCCCTCCTCCCCTCTGCTCAGGATGAAGACCGGATGATGATACTTTTCCCGAATGCGCCCGGCAATGATACCTGCCAGGCTCTCATGCACTTCCGGCAGGTATATCACCATGACCTTGTCCTGTTCCATATGATGGTCACACAGATACCGCTCCGCCTGCTCCACCCCCCGGATCGTCAGGTTCTTGCGGCTGTCGTTTAGCTCTTTCAGCTCCCTGGCCGCGGTCATGGCCTCTGTTTTCCCGGCACTCTGCAGCAGTTCCAGGGCCCGCTTCGCCGTGTCCAGCCTGCCCGTGGCGTTCAGGCAGGGACCTATCACAAAGCCCAGATGGTACGCGCCAAGACGCTCCGGCTCGATGCCGTTGACCTCCATCAGGGCCCTGAGTCCCGGATTGCGGCTGCGGCGCAGACGCTTTAAACCCTCCTTTACCAGAATCCGGTTCTCATCCTTAAGCTCCATCACATCACAGACCGTGGACAGCGCCGCGAATTCCACCAACTCCTCCATGGCCTCAGCCAGAGCCCCGCTTCCTGTCCGCTCCGCCAGTGCCGCTGTCACCTTGTACGCCACCACGCCGCCGCAGATACCGGAAAAAGGATATCCGCACTGTTCCTGCTTCGGATCTATGACCGCAAGCGCCGGGGGCAGCAGCTCCCGGCGCGCTGTCCTGCCACTGTGCTCCCTCTCCCATGTCTCCCCCTGCGCTGCTGTCCGTGACAGCGCGATTTCCTCCGGGGTTCTCCCTGCAACCGGACTTTGCCGTTTTTCTCCGGGGCTGCCCTCTGCCGCCGTATCTCCCGCCGGACCGTCCGGCAATTCCATACAAAAAGGCACCTCATGGTGATCCGTGACAATGACTTTGATGCCATAGGAATTCGCCAGCTCAATCTGCGGCGCCGCCGCGATGCCATTGTCGCAGGTCACGATCATACCAATCCCATCCTGATGCGCCTTTTGGATCAGATGATCGTTCAGCCCATAGCCGTCGTGGATCCTATGGGGGATAGCCGTGTCCACCCGGGCGCCCAGCACCCCCAGGCCTTTTGTCAGAATATAAGAAGAACAGATGCCGTCCACGTCATAATCCCCGATGACCCGGATCCGGATGCCCTGCTCTATGGCCGCAAGTATTTCCTCCACAGCCCTGTCCATATCCTTTAAAAGCCACGGCGAATAGCAGTCCGCCAAAGTCCCCCGCAGGAACTTCTCCACCTCTTCCTCTCCTGTCAAGTCCCGGTTGCGCAGAATCCGCGCCACCACCGGGGTAATGCCGAATTTCCTGGCCCAGCCGTCAAAATCCGCCTTTTTTGCCGCCACATACCATTTTTCCATTCCGTTTCCTCTGCTTTTCAAGTCTCTTTCCCGGCGCAAAGGCCGCATCTGATGCCTGTCCGGCAATCTGATACGGCCTTTAAAACCTGTTGCACATGTCAGCTATATTTGTCCACCACCCTGTCCATTTCCTCTCTGGCTTTCTCCATATCGCGCACCAGTTTAAACTGGGTGCGGCACCGGTCCAGGTTCTGATTCTCCCTGTGAATCTTAAAATATGTATCTCCGTTTAAGTGATCCGTGAGAAAGCGCATGCCGCACTCAAAGGTCATCATCATAGCCCCCACAGGCAGCATCCTCTTCTCGTTCTTGGAAAGAAGCGCCCCGCACTCCCCTAGAAATCCCTTGGTATAGCAGTCAAACAGTTCGATCTCGAAATTGACCTTGCTCAGGTCAGGCTCATCCTCCGCCGCGTAAGTAGCGCCGAAACGGATGCTGTCCCCGAAGTCATTGACGGAGAGTCCGGGCATCACCGTGTCCAGATCCACCACCGCCAGGGGTTTGCCGGTCTTTTCGTCAAAAAGCACATTGTTGAGCTTGGTATCGTTGTGGGTCACCCGCAGCGGCAGCTCCCCGCTCTCCTGCATATCCACCAATGTGGCAGCAAACTCCTTACGGGCGCGGACGAAAGCAATCTCCTCCGCCACAGAGGCTGCCCTGCCGCAGACATCCTTTTCCACTGCCGCCTCAAAATCCAGATAGCGGGATTTCGTATTATGGAAATTCGGAATGGATTCATAGAGCTCATCCGCCGGGAAATCCGCCAGCAGCTTCTGGAAATGCCCGAACGCACAGGCGCTTAAATAAAACTGCTCCGCGTTCTCGCAGGTCTGCATGGTCACGGTGCCGTCTATGAACATGTACACTCTCCAGCACCCCTCCTGATCCTGATACAGAGGTCTGCCGTCTTTGGTGAGGACTACGTTCATATTCTCCCTCTCGGGATCCCCGCCGGCTTTTTTGATTTTCTCCCGCAGAAAGTCCGTTACCAGGATGATATTCTCCATAAGCGCTTCCGCGTTTTTGAACACGGAAGTGTTGATGCGCTGCAGTATGTAATACTTCTCCCCTGCCGTGGTCTTTATCAGAAAAGTATCGTTGATATGACCGCCGCCATGGCTTACCGCACTCACTGCCCTGCCGTCCAGCCGAAAGTGATCCGCAATCTCTAAATATCGGTTCATTCTATTATCTCCTTGTAGGCTTTATCTCTTAATCACCAATATTTAGTCTACCAATTGTTTCCTCTTTCGTCAAGGAGAAATTCGAATCCCGTTCATCCCGTACACCTTAAGTCCTTTGGAGGCAAGATTGTCATCCAGCACCTCCGTGATCCACACACTGCCCTCTCCCAGCATGACGCCCTGATAATTCACAAACAGATTCCCGCAGGGGTCCGCCCTGAGCGCCTCCAGGAAGTCCGGATTGGTATTCTCTATAAAATCCGCCGCTAAAAAGGCCTCTTTATCCCGATATGTTGTGCCGTCTATGGTAATCGGAAAAGCGATCTCCTCACTCAGCCCCTGAAAATCCCCTGCCAGAATCAGGCGTTTTACCTTTTTGGCAAAACGGTCCACCTCCCAGGCGGATTTCTTTGTGGCTACGGAATAGATTCCGGCATAATCCGCCAGTCCCTCATACACCCTGTCCATACTCTCCCCATAGGGCAGAAGATATTCCGACAACGCACCGTCCAGCGAAAATTCCTTTTCTCCCTCCTCCTGGGCAAAGGCACGCACTACCCGAAAGGGAACGTCTATATTAGGCCCCTGGACACCGGCGTATTCCAGCAGCACCAGGATATCCGTCCTGCCGTCCTCGTTATAGTCCCGAAACGCCACCGATAATACCTGCCCGAACTGCTGCCCATAGAAGACATTCTCCTCGTTCTCGCCGGGGAAGACAAAGACAGGCGTCCCCTCTTTTATAAGGGCAAAACGCACATCCTCAAAGCAAACCATTCCCCTGTCGTCCACCGTGCCGGACGCCCCGGGCCCAAAAGGCGCGAATGTCACCTCTCCCCAGCCGTCTAAGGTCACGGCAAAGGACTGTTCCAAAATCTGCTGGCCGTCAAATCCCGCAAGCGTACCGGTGTTTCCGTTATCCGGGCCGCTGCCGCTCTCAAGACTGCCGGCAGCCATAGCATTGCCGGCGCCAGTGTCGGCGTTCACGGCAGCGCCTTTCAAAATGGCATAAATATTGTCTGTAGTCAGGTCTGCATAGGGCACCTGCACCTGCTTCGCCCCTTTCAGATAAGAATCTCTCCACTGGCTGTACTCCTGTCCGTCCATAGGGTTTGCCAGATAATAGTCCCCCTCCATGACATAATACACCACACCATCCCCATCCTTGTCGGCTTCCTCCGGAAAAGGGTTCCCATCCTGATCTATCTCTTTAAACCGCTTGCTCCAGGCGTCCACACTGCCCACAGGCACATAAGTGTCCGTATCCGGATCATATTTGCGCAGACTGTAGGGCCAGAAATTTCCGTCCGCCCCGCCGTCGCCAGCCATACCATGGTTGTGGGAAAATAGTTCCTCTATTATGCCATTGTCGTAATAAGTCAGAAGCGGGAATCCGACAAGCTCCTCCCGCACCTCTTTCGTGCTGCTGTCATAGGCATAAACAGCCTCCACCATGCCTGCCGTATATGTGGTGGTATAGGAGATGATCAATTCCTCCTTTCCATCGGCGTCAATATCCAGGAGCGCAAACTTATTTTCGCCCATATCCGCATCCGCCGGCTGGAGGTCGCATTCTATTCCCCCCGGAAGCTTCTGGTCAAAATAGACATCCTCCAGCGCCTTGATGTACGCCTCGTACATAACTTTCTCTTCCTGCGACAGGGCTTGGGAAAGAATGTCCTCGCCATTCTCCCCCGGTGTCCAGGTGCTGCCCTCTCCGGCTTCCTGCTTTCCCACTGCTCCTTCTACGCTGTCTCCTGGCCCGTCATTCAGGGAGACTCCAATCCCATCCAGTATCCCCTCCTGGCTGTCTTGGCTGCCGCAGCCTCCAAGCAAAGCAGCCATCAGCCACAAAGCCATCCATTTCCGCATTCCCTTTTTCATCCGCATCCTCCCTGTCCGCCCCCGGCGAACCAAACGTTCCGCTTTCCGCTCTTCTCTCCAATCAGATTCCTGCACAATGCCCCGTAATCCCACCGTCAGTCCGGATAGTGGTCATAAGGGCCGTACATGGCGCTCATCTCCCTTGTGGACTCTGTGAGAAAAATCTGATAGTATTTTCCTGATTCCGCTTTTATCGTATAGATAGCGGTGTCTCTCCGTTCCACGCTCTCCAGCTTCTCGCCCTTAGACAGCGGCGACCGCTCAAAATACCATTCCGCCAGTTCTATGTCCAGCATCTCATACAAGTTGTCCGGCTTGTTCCACTGCACCACGGGCGAAAACCAAACCGTACGCTCCGAGGCAATCCCCATCTGCTCAATCAGACCATCGAACCCGGCTTTTGCCCCATACCCTCTGTCATAATAAGTCAAAGACGCTTTCAATTGCTCTGGCGTGTTTCCAAAGAAAACCTCCCCAAAAGAATTCATGGTAAAGCAGGCCGTGGCGATCTTCGTGCCGCTCCATTCATACAGCTCTCTCAGCGCCTCTTTTGCCCAGTAGACGAACCGTTCCGGCAAAGCGCCGCCGTAGCGGGTGCCGTAGTCCCATTCATCCACCGCAGGCAGACTGTAGGACATCTCGCAGTAGGTCAGGTCAAACGTAGGGAAAAGAGCCTCCGGGGACTGGTTTTCCTCCACATACCGCACCATATGCAGCAGGTTTGCTTCGTCAAAGCGGTAATATTTCACGCTGCGCTGTCCCTGTCCGTCATCTGTGGCGCTCCTTATCAGCTGCGCCTCCCTGTCCACCTCCACATTGGGAATCATATAACCAGGCTCAAAGCATCCCTCCCCGGGATTCCACAGATAACAATAATACGGAATATTTACTGTCTTCGTACCTGCCTGTATGCAGAAATCCTGATAGCCGTCAAAGTTCAGATCCGCCACAACTACTTTGCCGTCCGGCGCCTGGGAGAATAGTTCTCCATTCTCATCCGCCAAAAATTTCTCCACCTCCCGGACAGGGATATCTTCTGCCGTGCAAAGCACTTTCGCATACAGGGGCTCTCCTTTCAGGGCGTAGGAATACATCTGTCCGTCGTCGTTCTTTATATCCTCCAGAGTTCTTGTATACAGGGTCCGCACGTCCTCAGGACGGATGATCTGCAGGACTTCCTCATCCCTGCCTCGCAGCCGGTTCAGCTGTATCTGACGGATCCTGTACTCTCCGCTTTCCAGAATAGCTTCCCCGCCGATCTTCAGCGTGTATTTCTCCCCATCGTTTAAATCGATGGACACAATGGCATTGCTTTCCGCGCCAGGCTCCCGGAGTCCGCCGTCACCGGCATCTCCGCCAGGCTCTATAACGGATCCCTGACTGCAGCCTAATGCAGGCGCCCCCTCATCCAGCTCCTTTCCGCTTACTCTTCCGGTAAAGGTTGCCGTGCCAAAAAGGGCTGTCAACAACAGTACCGCAGCCCTTGCGCCGGCATGCTTCCCGGGTTCTCTCACAATGACCATCAGTCTTTCTTTTAACAGCTTCTTCCCGCTGGACATGGCAGTGGAAAGCTTCCAGCCTCTTTGCCACACGCTGCCTCCTGCGCTGAAATCCAGAAGCGCTCTGCCGTACCGGATCCGCTCATCCTGTCCCAGAATCTCCAAAGTCCTCTCATCGCAGGCCAGCTCTCCGTCCTGTTCCGACATAGCTGCTGCGATCCACACAAGCGGGTTGTACCAGTGAAGACAAAGACATGCCGCCCGCACTGCCACCCACAGATTGTCATGATGGCGGTAATGTACATTCTCATGACAGAGCACATACCCCAGGGCTTTGGGCCGGGCTGCTGCCTCTGTGCTTAAATACACCGCGGGATGCACCAGTCCGAACATGCAGGGGCTGTCCACTACCGCGGACACATACACCTGAATCCGGCTTTTGTCTCCTGCATTGAAACGCTTTCTGGATCTGTACACCCGCTTCCGGTATCTTCTGTTCAGCATAAGGACGCTTCCTGCGGACAGAACCGTACCCAGGAGCCAGAGATACCAGAACACGGAATGCCCTTTGAGAACTGTCTGCCATACCGGCGCAATACTTTCATTCTCTGTCGCAAGCTCCTTTGCGCCAAATGTTCCGTAGCTTTCCTCTGCCGCAGGATCTTTCGCATCCAATACCCCGGCGGAAATCTGCTGCCCGCCTGTCCCGCCGACGCTTCCCGGGGCCTCTGACTTCCCCGGCCCGGAATTCAAAATCCACGTCTCAGTTTTCGCGATACTTCCTTTCACAGCTTTTGGCAGCACTCCTGCTGCGGCTTCAACCAGCCCCTGCCGCAGCCCTGCCATATCCGCTCCGAGCTGCGCGTCCCTCTGGTCTGCCTCTGTCTCCTGCCCTCCGGTATCTTCCGCAAACCGGAAAAGGTTCAGGATACTCAGACTGCTCTCCGCAAAGGAAACCGGCACCAGCAGCCGCACCGCCACCAGCAGCCACAGGGCATACCAAACCCGCATTGCCAGCTTTTTTCGGAAAAAATGCCGCATGGCAATGACAAGCAAAATTAATACACTTGAAGTAATGATCCACTCAGCCATTCTGATCTTCCTCTGCTCTGTCCAAAATCTGCCGCAACTCTGAAAGTTCCTCTGTGGTCAGCCGCTGCTTCTTGATAAAACTGCTCACCAGCATACTGGCGCTGCCGTGGTAGACTCTTTTGAGGAAGTTGTCCGTCTCTTTCTTCACGGCTGTCTCCCTCTCAATCAGGGGCACATAGACCCGCATCCGCCCATTGTCCTCACAGGCGATCAGCCCCTTTTCCGTCATCCGCTTCAGCATGGTCAGTGTAGTGCTTCGGCTCCATCCTACCCGGCCTGCCATATCCGCCACAATTCTGCTGCCTACTTTCGGGGACTCTTCCCACAGACTCTCCATAATATTCCATTCCGCTTCACTCAACGCTTTCATAGCAACCTCCCTGCCGCTTTCACGGCGGCACATCTCTCCGCAGCTTGTGCCGACACTGTCCCATGCTTTCTGTCTACATTGTAAACATATACTATCACAGCCTGTCTACAATGTCAACAGAATTCTCAGCCAAAAAGCCGCTGCCCCGGGGAACTTATCTTCAGATTCCCTGGGGCAACGGCTTTTTTCTGTTTCCCATGTTCTGCGGCAGCCCTGCCCAAAACAATATCCGCCTGCCGCCTTGTCCTGTCAGTCATTCGGCCTCTGGTAGAAGCGCCCGGACAGGCTTTCCGTGCGAATCATGTTCACGAAAGCCGCCGGATCTGTCTCCCGGACCCGGTTCAGGACCTTGCGCACCTCGTCCCGTCCCACCACGGAATAGAGGATATCGCACTCCTGCTTCATATAGCAGCCCTCGCCCTTGATCAATGTGGCGTCGTGATTGGTCATCTGCTTGATGACTTCATAGACCTCGTCGGGCTTCTTGGTCACGATCAGCAGGGTCTGCTTCTGGTAGCGCCTGTGCAGGGCATGCAGCACCTGGGTGGAGGTAAACTGGAAGATGATGGAATACAGCGCCTTGTCCCATCCGAACAATGCGCCGGCAATTCCCAGGATCACTACATTTCCCGCAAAGATGTAGTTCCAGGAATCGATATCCATTTTCTCCGACAGGAAAATGGCGATAAAATCCGTTCCTCCCGCCGTGGCTCCGGCCATCAGGCAGATGATCATGGCAAGGGCGTTGAACAGTCCGCCGAACACGGACACTAACAGCATATCCGTAGTCACCGCGTAACTGGGAATGATATCCGTGATCAGTCCTGACACCACAATCATCAGACAGGAATACAGCGTAAATTTCTTGCCGATGAACTTAAAGCTTACCACAATGGGGATGGCATTCAGCGTCAGATTGATCAGGGTAAAGGGCGGCTCAATCCCCCATACCAGATCACTGATCTCCTGTATGAGCCTGGTAAGACCGGTAAATCCGCCGGGGATCAGGCCCCCCGTGCGCACGAATGTCTTCAGGTTCACGGCCATGAGCACCGCTGCCAGCAAAATCATTATCGTACGTTTTGCGGTATCCATCATCGCATTTTCCACTTTTGTCTTCATTTCTCTTGTCTTTCTCCTCCTGTTTCATTCCTGATCCATCTCATCCAGGGCTAATTTCCTGTTCTTCCGCTCTTTTCTATAGCGACTTACTTTTATTGCTGCGTTCAGGGCTTCTCTTGGGATTTTTCACTGCCTCGTTAAGGCTTTTCTTGGCTTACTTTTCACTGCCTTGTTTATCCTTGAGCCATCTGGCCCTTTTCTTCCCCGTCTGCCGTCAGAAGACATTTTCGTCGTCTCCCCATCGCCGTGACCGCGGCAAATCCCGCAATGCTCACGCAGCTTACCGCAATCCCGGCTCCGGCCCCCTCCGGCACATACTTCATCTCAAATTTATATGCTCCCGGTTCCAGGTCAAAAGCCATCAGACAGCCGCCGAACAGCTCTCCTTCCATCTCCTCCCCGTTCACCCGCACTCTCCAGCCCGCCTCATATGGCACCGATAGAATCAGCCGTCCCGCCTCCTCCATCACAATACTGCCCGTCAGGGAATCGTTCTCCCAGTTCACCTGCTCCATGTGCCGTGCCGCCAGCACCTCCAGCGCCTCTCTCAATACCGCCTCATCCATCCCGAACACATCTGCCTGAATCTTCGGAGTTTCGTCATCCTCGTTCCCATTGGTCAAAGTGACGGTCTGATCCTTTTCCAGATATCCCAGGTACAGCACAGAGCCCTTTTTCAGGTCATTATATTTCTCCTCCCCGGTACTGCCGCCGATGCAGTCCACCTTTGCCGTTCCGGAGGCAGTAAGGATGGCATAATAATACCCGCCCTCCCGGGCCGTAAATACCACATCGTCTCCTTTGGTCCCGGCAGCGGCTTCCCAAAACAATGTCCCGTCTATCCCCAGATCTTTCACCATCCGGTTTTGCAGCTTCAGTCCGTGATTCTCAAATCCCTCCGGCAGGTCAAAGCCCGTAGGCGCCACATAGCCAAAGGGCAGCGCCGCGTTGCATTCATAGAGGCAGATATCTCCGCTTTGGGCAACCATGGTGTAAAGACCGTTCTCGTAATCCGGCGACTCCCCGAACATGTACCGCACATTCAGCATGGCGGAAGTAAGGGCCGTAGCGCCGTCAAAACCATAGTATACCTTGCTGTGGCGCATCCCCAGCCTCTTGTACATATCCATCACATAGGAATTCAGCGTGGAGGAAAACACACTGGCTGTGGGATAGCCTGTGAGGGTCCCGTCATTTTTCGTCTTTCTGGTAAACTTTTCTACCCGGAAAAAGCCCTCCTGCCTCTGCCTGCTTTCCTCATAAAGAGCCTTATAGTCCTCCTGCTGCCCCAGGTACGCGCTGCGGCTCACTGTCCCGATACTGGTTGCCCCGGTATTGATGGCACATTCCGCCACTACCACTGTCAGCGCCATCACCGCCAGTCCCCTGTGCAGCGCCCTGTCGTCCCTTGTGCGGTACAGATACAGAAACACCGCATACAAGCCGGCAAAGACAAGGGTCAGCAGCTTTACCCCCAGTTTAAAGTCCTCATGATCAATGAATTTCTCACAGAACAGGACAAACCCAACCGCGAACAGAAATCCGTGAAGAATCTGCCGTTCATCCGTATTCTTTACCTGACACCAGGCATCAAAGCACATGGTCAGCACCAGGAAAATATAGATAAAAGACTGTCTGCCCGGCAGAGAATCCGGATAATTCAGCCCATGCCAGAGAAAGTCCAGGATATTCGTACCAAAGCTCAGCAGCATAAAACCAGCAAAGGCCATACGGCAGAATCTCTCCCGAATGGGAATGCGCCGGTTCGTCACATACATTGGAATCAACAGCAGCACCGCGCTTCCGCAGTAGATATTGGGCCAGTGAGCCAGGCCCCGCTCCGTACTGACGCACACACAGTGCCTTGCCAGCATGTCCAATACCGAGAAGTAGGACTCTATCTTCTCGGGAAAATCCATGTCCCCGAAATCCGTCCGCAGGATAGCGCATACCTCGGGAATCAGCAGCACCGCGGCCATCCCTCCCGCCAGAACAGAGTACAGGGCAAAGCGCGGCACATCTCTCTTAAATATATTGCCCGGACTTCTCCTTTCCGTCACCAAAAGCATCAGGAAATACAGCACCAGAAAGATGCAGATCATAATCGAGATATAGTAATTCGTAAAGATAGACAAAGCCAGTGTGATGCAATACAGCCCGCAGCGTCCCTCTCTCACCAGCCGCTCCAGCCCCAGGACAATCAGGGGCAGCAGTACCACACAGTCCACCCACATGATATTGTAATTGTAGGCAGCCATAAAGCCCGAAAGAGCGTAAAAGCAGGACAGGAACAGCGCCCCTGTCTCTCTCCGGGCCCCCCCATCCCTTGTGCAGGAACGTTTCCGCAGATAGAGATAGGAAGTCAGTCCCGCCAGCCCTGTCTTGAATACGATCAGATAGCTCATGAATTCTATCAGATATTCTTCCGGCACCAACAGGGAAAAAATATGGAAAGGACTGGCCAGATAATACACAAATAAAGCCAGGAAATTAGAGCCTATTCCCACATGGAACGAAAAGCTCAGATTCTCTCCGCCCCTGACCTTGTGCAGCAGTTCACTGAAAAAAGGCATGTATTGATGGTACAGGTCCCCGGACAGAAAGCTCCTGTCCCCAAAGGGATATATCCCGTTTCCCACAAATAATGCCAGCATGATCAAACCCGGCAGCAGCAGGGACAACACCAGCGCCGTCTGCTGCCAGCCTATCGTAATATTAAATCTTTTCCTTTTCATAATCGTCGATTACCGTCTCCGGCCCGCAGACCGGCACTTGCCTCCCTCAGCCTGCCTATTTCAAGAGTGCTCCCCCTAAGTGTGCTTTCCCCGGACGGATTCTGCAGCATACGGCTGATGTAACGTCATTATAGCCCAATCCAAAGAAAATGTCCATCCTTTCATCCATATTCCTTCATCAAAGGATGCCTGTTTTGTTTTTATCATTATCCGTTTTCCCATGCTATCTTATACATGATAGGCATATAATAGTGTGAGATAACGTTTCGGGAATCAACTATCATGAAAATAGCCATTGCGGGGAGAACGGAGAAAACCGGGAATTACGTGAGATATGTGGAAGCAGCGGGGGCGGCGGCGATTGTGACATTGCTCCCGTCAGAGGCAATGGCCTGTGACGGCCTCCTGCTGCCGGGAGGCGGCGACATCGCCCCGGCATTCTATGGGGAGATAAACCGCGGCTGTACTGAGATTGACACGGAACTGGACATTCTGCAGCTGCAGATCTTTGACTTGGCGCTGCAAAAAAGCATGCCTGTTCTGGGTATCTGTAAAGGACTTCAGATCATCAATGTAGGCTTAGGAGGCACCCTGATCCAGGATCTGGCGCCGCCTGTAAAAGAAAGACACCGGTATGACAGCAAAGATCAATACCACGAAACCGTAATCACCGAAAATTCCTGGCTGCATGGACTCTACGGCACCAGAGCGGTCGTAAACAGCGCCCACCATCAGGCCATACGCAAGCTGGGAAAAGGACTCACCGCAGTCTCTTTCTGTCCGTTGGACGGCTGTATCGAGGCCATTGCCCACGAGAGCCTGCCCGTCGTCGGCGTCCAGTGGCATCCCGAGCGCATCGACTCCTGTCAATCCGGCACCGACGGAAAGAAAGTGCTGGCCTATTTTACCGCCCTGGTTTGACCAGCACCAGACGATGGGCTGATCGCCGTATTTTTCGGTCCTCCCGCACACCCCATCGCATAAAAGACCAGAAGCCGGAAATCTTGTCCTGACTGCGCAGGTTTCCGCGGGCAACACACAAGCCTTTCATCATAAAGTCCGCCCTCAGATCACTGCCATCATTTTTATATAATCCTCCGATTTATCACGCATAATACGCAGGCCTTTTTCCAGGCTTTCTAACGGCAGGCGGTGTGAAATGAGCTGCTCTGCCATGATATCCCTGTGCGAAAGCCGATCCAGCGCATAATGCCAGTCGTCTGACCCGGCATGCGTAAAAGAAGAGTTCCATGTACCTGTGAGCGTCAGCTGGTTTCGCAGGATCTTCCAGTAGACTTCCTTTTCCAGCGTCATGTCCGAGGCGGGATTCCCCACCAGACAGACTTTTCCCGCCGCAGCGGCGCTGTCCACGGCCCGGCGCACGGTCTCGTTCCTCCCCACACACTCGAAGATCACGTCCGCTCCATGGCCGCCTGTCCGTTCCATGATCCATTGACGGCCATCCTGTGTCCTGCTGTCGCAGTAAGCTTGCGCAGGCAATCCCAGCTCCAGAATCTTCTGTCTCTGGAAATCCTTATTGCCGATTACAAGAATCCGGTTCTCCAAATTCCCAAATTTCCCGACAGACTGACTCCTTTCCTGCAAAAGCGCCGTAAGCAGCAGCCCTATGGTTCCCATGCCCCAGACTACAATTATTGCATCATCCGTTGCCGCGGCAGGCACGGTTTGCCTGGCAGTGTGAGCTGTCCGCTGTCCTCTGTCCTCCCCGCCAGGCGCCAACACTCCCTCAGCCCTTGCCTGCTCTCCCCGGAGATTCTCCCCTGCAGCCTCCCGCGCCGATACGTTCACCAAACAAGACGCATCTCCCAGCACCCGCCTCATGGCATGGACTGCCACCGCCATAGGCTCCAGCATGGCTGCCTCCTCAAAGGAGACACTGTCCGGCAGCTCTATCAAATTCTCGGCCGGGACAGCCACATATTCCCCAAAGCCGCCGTCCCTGCGGGAGCCCAGATAGCCGTAATTCCGACACATTTCATATTGCCCGGCCAGACAGGGTCCGCATAAGCCGCAGGGAATCAGCGGAAATACGCCCACCCTTTTCCCAAGCCAGCCCGGATCCGCGCCCCGGCCTGCCGCAGCCACCGTGCCGGAGAATTCATGCCCGGGTACCAGCGGATGGACATGCGCTCCTGTTTTATAAATTCTGGGGATATCCGAACCGCAGATGCCCGCAGCCTTTACCTTCACCAGGACTTCACCTGGAGCCAAAGCGGGCTTTTCCTTTGTTTCGAACCGGATATCGTTAATGCCGTGCAGAACCCATGCTTTCATTTTTCACTCCTTTGCACACTTCGGCGCACACTACATCCCGCCATGCCGCCCGGGGCGGCAGTGCCATCACTTAGAACATCTTATCAAATGCACTTTGGCTGCTTCAGATCCCGCGGCAAGTTCTCTTCAGGGACGCTTCCCCTGATTGATAAGCTCCCGAAACCGCTCCAGATCCTCTTTCGTGGTAATCTTAAAGTTCTTCTCATCCCCCGGAATCATGGCAATATCCATCCCTGCCATTACCGCAGGCTCCGTGGAACCGTTGATCTGCAGGATGCGCTCCGGCAAAAGGCTGCGGTTGGCCTCCAGGTATTTTCCGAGGACAAATGCTTCCGGCGACTGTCCCGCAAAGACTGCCCCTCTGTCCAAAAGGGATGTAATCCTATGTCCGTCCCCGCTGCAGTAGACCGTATCTTTCATGGGAAGTACGGGAATAGCCCCGTCATGGTCCACAGCCGCCTCCAGGCAGGCAGAGATCATATCTGCCGACAGCAGCGGCCTTGCCGCGTCATGTACCAGCACAAAATCCGTCTCGCTTCCATCCTGAAGTATGTCCTCCAGACCATGGAGAACGGAAAGCTGCCGGTTCTCCCCGGGCAGGGAAAATCCTCTGAATTTCTGTTCCACATCCGCAGTTTCCAGCCATCCCAGAATCTCCTCCTGCCATGCCGGCTCTGCCACGATCCAAATCGCGTCTATCCCGCCGTGTCGGGACAGAGTCTCTATGCAGTAGGAAATGACGGACCTGCCGCCCGCTTCCAGGTACTGCTTGGGGATATCCGTCCCCAGGCGCCTGCCGGTACCGCCCGATAAAATCAATGCTATGTTTCTTCTGTAATCAGTATCTTTATCATTCAAATCTGACATTCCTCCCCGGGCTGCCATATGTCCGCGGCCTGGCAGCCACAGCTTTTCGCCTCTCAGTTTCTTTGCTGCCCTTACAGGCCATATCTCTCATACAAGGTATCTCGAAACTTCTCGTCCTTTATAGCTCGTTCCAGATCAACAGCCCTTTTTTCCTCTATCAGTTTTGAGTAGAGCCGGTTCACACGAGTTTCTCCTTCTTTTCTGCCTTCTTCTCTTCCCGCTTCTCTGCCTTCTTCTCTTCCCTCTTCCCGCATGGTCTCAGCGAACGCTTCTTCATCAAATTCTGTAAGCAACATAAGCTTCACCTCCGCTTTCCTTTTTAGAAAATATTCTTTCAGCACTTCTTCTTTTGTGCATCTGTCAATTGCCTTGTCCATGGCTTCAGGCAGGCTGTCTCCGGACTCCTGATATTCACGGATATACTCTATCAATGTCACATTATTTTCAACTTCATGTCACTATATTAGCATATGGGGGGAGAGGCTGTAAATGTAAAACTTATATTTTTGCTTATCAGTTCTGTAAAATCATCATCCTATATTGCGCTTCTATTCTTTCTATTCCATCTATTCCATCCATTATTCATATTTCTTTTCGTAAAATCCTACTTTCTCATATTAAAAATCTGCACCCGGTATGGGCAATGTTCAACTTGTCCCTGTTATACATAAAATACAACGTAGCCAATGTTTCTCCTGCATATCCCACATATCGGTCCGCGCGGTCTGCCCCCCGCGGAACACTGTTTTCTTCCAATTGCTCTAAAATAGGAAAAAGCCAGTCGCAATACTCTGCCAGCACGTTCTTTTTAGCCAAAACGATATTGTAATTATACAGATATCTCTGTTTTAAAACATGCGGAAAAAAATCCCCATATTCCGGATATAGGCCTGATACAGCATTTTGTACTGCATTCCAGTCCTCTTCTTTTAAATATCTGTTGTGGTGTGCCTCAATATCCGGCTCATATGGCATAGGATAGGGCAGTACTACATCTACCCCGTTATCTGCCAGCCGGAGTACATCATCATCCGTAAATTCCAGCACTCTCCTGTAATGCACCAGTCCATAATACTCATACTGCGCTTTTACTGATGGCGTATTCAAACGATTTTTCCACATCCAATAAAGAGCTGTGAGCTCAGAATAATTTACGTTTTTCTCAGAAATATTCTCCCCATCGCAATCCAGTATATCAGCAACACGCTCTTTACACAATGATGCTCCCACCTGAATAGGCGTCACCCATTCAGGTAACTGATATTTGCCTGTCAGGGGCTTGTCCTTGTAAAATTTAGCCATATATACATGGATATTCGCCTTATGATATCCTATTGGAAGCGCATGTAAAGGGGTATATTTTCGGCCGATTGCATAACAATATCCCATTAGCTCTGCCCAGCGGGATGCGGTCAGACGGACATGGCAGTATAGCCCATTTTGGTCTAGCATTTCTTCTATCTCTGGCATCGCTGTCTCTGGAGTGGCTATCAGGATTTCTAACTCCTGCTTTTGCTGATCCGATAAAGATTTTGAAAAAAATTCTGTCTCAAGGACAGGAATTCCAGCCAGGTACTCCGCATTCATTTCCCGTTTGGTTACCAGGAAGCAGATTATCTCTCTGTCCGGACAAATATTATGTAATGCTTCGTATGCGCCCAGGGCTATGCCCTGGGCTCCGTAAATTGCCAGTTTCATCTTACCTCACTCGTTTCCTGGAATATTTTTTCGACATGTTTTATTAAAATCAAGAAACTTCCCAGACTACATCCGACAATGAAATAATAGGACAATCCAGCTTTTCCTGTAAGGCGTCCTTCACTTCGTCATAGAAATGGATTACCGCCACGATTACTGCGTCAACAGGCTGCAGCTCCTCGTCCGGTCTTCGTACATCAATCTTTGCAAACAAATTATCCGCATTTTTGTCGATACAATACAAAACCTCTATTTCGGTTTCTTCCAGCTCTTTTAAAATCATATACCCTATTTCGCTCATCCCATAGACCGCAATTTTCCTGTAATTGTTCTTCTTGAAATAGTCTTGCAGATTATGTCCGCTCTGGTATACCTTTACCCACTGCTGCATCAACGCGGAAGTCTCTGAGAAACGGTCAGCCTGCTTTTCAATCAATTCGCAATGTTTTTCGTATTGCCGTCCGATGAATTTCCCGCCTGCGAACAGGCCAAGCCCTATCCCTGCAAAAGCAGATAAAATAACATGACGCATATTACTCATACCACTTCTCCTCTTTACATTTTTTTGCGTACTCAGAAAGACCAATTCCACAGAACCCATATTGCTTCAGCCTGGAAAAAAGCATATCCAAGTCGCCATAAAGCTTTTCAATCTGCCCTCTGCGCACAAATGTAGGGCTGCCTCCCGGCATCAGTTCAGAAGAGTGAAGCATGAACTCTATATATGGTTCTCTCCGTTCATACATATAGTCCAAGATTCCCAGAAGCTCCATCAGGTTGCTTCCGTCCGGTCGAAACCATTTGGGAGTACCACCCTTTACTTTTTTTACAGATGTAACAGGAATCTCGATGATGCCGCTCTTTTTCCTGCCGTTACCCAAAGGATAATCCAGTATAAACGGACGATTTTCATAGCTGCTCCAGTCCGTTCCCCTGCTGCCTATGCTCCACCCAAGGTCTCTTTTCCAGCTTATGCCCGGCGTACAGGTACAATCAACCGTATATCCTAACCGGTCAAGTTCTCTTATTATAATAGCATTTAGACACCATCTGCCTCCTCTGTGAGAGGTTATCGAACACTGAAATGTATCCTCTAAAAGCTTGGTCAGATACTCCAGTTTTTTCCGTATCACGAATCGGGGATACTCCCCTAAGTAGGGCTTTCCCCTCTTTAAGGGCGACTTTATCAGTGGAAAATACGGCGGAGAATTCCAGGCGTGCTCATGTGATCCAATCTCCAAAGTGCCCCTCTTCAAGCCTTCTCTGCCCAGTTCCCTCATGGCATCGGCATTTGCCATCTCATAATTCGTCAGATAAGTGGGGATAAATCCATATTTCTCACATAGTTCCTGAAACCTCTGCAAAAACTTTGCGTTTTCTGTCCGAATCGGGGTTTTCAGGTCAGAGACAGACCACAGATTATCCCCTTCCGTATCAATGGTAATGATAAAATAGCGATTCATAGCCTTTCCACCCGTCTTCCAAACAACACTTCGTCCCAAATGGCCATTATTTTATCTTCGCTGAAATCCTTTGCGCGCCTTTTTGCTTTATCGGAATATTTCCTGTATAAATCATCATCCTCCAAAAGTCTAAGCAGCGCCTCACCCAATAATTTTTCCTCCCGCCCCGGCTCTGTCTGGTTCGACATTTCTCCTTCTATACGAGGCGTCAATATTCCATATTCGCAATATTGAATCTCATCTGAGTCTTTTTTCTTCCCCACTATTTCTCCACATCCTCCCGGGGAGTCCGTGGTCACTACAGGGACTCCGTATGCCATTGCCTCTACCATGACATTTGGAAAACCCTCTACCCTTGAGGACATTGCAAATGCCCTTGCATGCCCCAAAAAATACCCTACATCTCCTGAAGCCCCCGCAAAGACTACACCATTTTCCAGTTCCAATTTTTTACAGACTGATTTCAGATAGCTTTTCTGCTTCCCGTCTCCCACTAAGACCAATCTCGCATCCGGTAGCTTTTCATATACATAAGAGAATGCCCGTATGAGACGCTCGTGCTGCTTGACGGGATCAAACCTCCCCACACATACAATTGCCCTGTCTCCGTATTCCCAAGGGACCGTTTTCTCCTGCGCCGCTTCACGGCGGATCGATACATTTGGTATGGCCGCAATTTTCCCGGCGGAAATTCTGTATTTTTCAGCCAAATCTTTTTTTACATAATTACTTACGGCAATAATCTTATCCGCCCTCTTATATAAATTTCTAATCCATCGTTCGTCCAGCAAAAAACCTGAATATTCCGGCCTCGCAGACAATACTGTGCGAACACTGACAAATACCTTTTCTTTTCCTTTTGAACAAATATTAATGAAATTGCAGTCTTCCATAAACGAAACGGCAACATCAATCTCATACTTCTTTTTCAGTCTACTGAATTTCTTTGCAGCAAACAGCATTTCTCTAATATTTTCAGAATGATTCTGTGCGAAAACGGAGAAAAAAGTATGTGTTTTAACGATTTCCCCTTTAACCGAAAAAAACGGCCGGCCGCAATTTGCAAACAGAAAATAATAAACTTTGTTTCCTCTGTCATGGTAGTAGTTCCCCAGAAAAGCTGCCACTCGTTCCGCCCCGCCCATGGACAAAGTCGGAATTAAAATCGCCATATTCATTCTCAATCTATCTCCCTGTCATTCTTCTTTTTCATGCCCGTCTTTCTGTACCAATCTTTTGTCTTTATAAAAGTAGAGTATCTTCATTCTTGAATACTCCCATGCCCTGTATCCCCTGGATTTGTATTCTAAAACGTACCCCCCCGTATCTCCCAAAAGACTTTCCCAGTCATGTGCATATGAATAAGGGGGACTCTGCACTTCATCCACAACGACCATGTCTACTTCATTGTATTTGAATAATGTGCTGAAATATTGGCGGCAATCCTCATTCCTGATTCCATGCAGAAAATTAAGGGCTATCAGAACAGATATTTTCTTATTCCTGATTTCCTCAAAAGACCCTACCTGAAAACGCATCCCCGGATGAAGTATTCTGGCAGCCAGAATCGCTCTTTTGTCAACATCGTATCCCAGCTTGTTCTGCCACTGAATAGAGGAAATGATATCTCCCAGTCCACAGCCAATCTCTAAAACTGTTCCAGAAGAAACCTTTCCGTCTTGAATTAATTCATTTATTCTGTTCACTGTGGATAGTGCATATGTTCTTTCTTTAAAATTACTTAAATGCCATTTATCAAAACCGATGATTTTCTGTAAGCATTCTCTGTACATAAACCCCTCTTCATCCTATGAGTCAGACTTTCTGTCACGAATCAGGCCTCATAAACGATATCTTCCAACGATAAAATCGGGCAGCTTACCCTTTTCTTCATATCTCTTTCTATATCATCAAACCAATGCACCGCCGTAACAATCACCGCGTCTACCGGTTCCAGTTCCTCCTCCGGACGGTATACATGGCACGCATCTGAACAGAGTTCATCCGCATTTCTGTCAATTGCGTATTTCACCTCCACCTCACTGTCTTTCAGTTCGTAAAGAAGCTCTTCTCCAAGTTCTTTCATGCCATAAATCGCAACAGTATGGTAGCCGCATTTTTTCAGATATGCCCCTATCTTCTTTCCCTCATTGTGCATATGAACCCACTGAAGAAGAATCGAATAAAACTCATGAAACTTCATACTGTCTTCTTTTGTTCTGTTCATGGCCTTTTTTCTTAATTTTCCTATGGTCGTTTCTTCTGCTGCAATTCCGGCAACTGCTCCCAGCACAGCTGTCATAACATATTTACCCTTTTTTGTCATTTTCTATCTCCTTAAAAATGTCACGTATCATACACAGCCAATTACCCTCGAATCCCTTCATGGAAAAATGTCTCTCATAGACCAACCTGGCCTTTTTCCCCATAGATGCCAGTTCTTTCGGATGAGTGATGCACCAAAAAAGTCTGTCAGATAAATGAACTGCATCTCCTGCCTTTACCACAAAACCATCCACGCCGTCGTTTATGTACGCCGCCGTCCCAGTGGCATCAGACACGATACAAGGCAGCCCATGCTGCATTGCTTCACAGACTACCACCGGCATGCAGTCTGCCCTGGATGGACATACAAGCAAATTTGCCCACTCTAAAACCTTATGAATTTCAGCTCGGTCGACTGCCTGCAGGAAAGCAATCTGCTCCACTCCCTTTGCCGCTTCCCTGACTGCAGTCGCATAGGCTGATTGCTGAGACCCGATAATGCTTACATGGACTTTCTCAAGCGCCTCCTGAGGCAACTGCTTAAACGCCTCTACCAAAATATCCTGACCTTTATAATCCTGCACATTCCCTATGGTAACAATCTCCATATTCCAGCGGCTTCCGGGCTGATAATTAATATCCGGAATACCGTAAAGAAGCTGCCGTACTTTCCAGCTTGGAAAATATGTTTTAAAGGCTCTTTCTGCAACAGGCCCAACTGCACATACTGTGATATTTTTCTCAGATATTCTCCGCAGTTGATCCAAATCCAGACTTTCATAGAAGATTACCGGATCATGCAGCCACCAAAGAACTTTGACATTTTCATCCCTCTTCGACAAAAACTGATAATAATTAATCGTGTTGCATATCACCATCCGAAAGCCGCAAAGCCATTTTCTCTCTGACTGAGTCTTAATCTGCATGGCCGCATCTATCACTACAGGTATATCGCATCTTCTGATATATTTCCGCAGCGGTCCATCCGTCCACGAAACAAACAGCACAGAATACCCCTGGGCCTTTAAAACCTGAGCTCCATAAAACAATGCCAGGGCTGCCCCGTTCAAGTCAAGATTATGTGACATCAATACAATTGTATCCGAGAGCATTCCAGCCGTCATCTTTGCAAAAAAGTCATCCTCCCCATAGCAGACTATTTCGTCCTCACAGTTCAATATCTCGGGATGTCTGTGTAATTCAGAAAACTTATAAATCTTTTCTTCCGGTATCCCCAGTCCCACAAGCTGCTCCCGCATAGATGCCTCATGTACGCTCAATATAACAATACAGTCAAATTCCCTTTCTGCCGCCGCTTCCGGAGAGACGACTTCATGTCCGTCCATTTGGCTTCCCTGTTTACATTTGTCATTATCAATCAGTACATCTATCTCCTCCGGGGCAAACCACTTTTTGTATTTTTGATAATAATCTCCTGTTCCGAAAAGTAAAATCCGCACTCTGCCATCCTCATTTCCAGACTAACTTACTCACCATTTGAGTATGTACCGCTCCGCTTCCCTGTCGTTTATTTCTCTCATTGCATCATTGTACTTTTTTATTACCGACTTTGTATAAGAATCCGTCTCTTTTATCCCCTCGAAAGACTTTATTACAGACAAATAAAATGCAATCAGCTGTTCCGTAATTTTCTTGGGCTGCATGGCCTCTATCCTTATTTGCGCCTCCCTGCCAATCTCCTCTCTCTGCTCCTCTGACATACCATATACATATTGAATGGCCCCCATGAGCGCATCCTTATTTTCCCGCTCTATCAGGAACCCGCTCCTCCCATTGTCAATCAACTGCTCAAAGCTGGCCCCTGTTGTCCCAATTACGACCTTTCCAAGGGCCATTGCCTCAATACATGTGTTGGGGAGATTGTCTATTCTGGATGGCATGACGCAGAAAAGCGCATGCCTTACAATGGGGAACAGTTCCTCCTGATTTAGTTTCCCAAGGAAAATCACCCTGTCCATATATTCCCGTGCATGCTCTCTTATATATTCCTTTGGCGAGACAATATTCCCCGCTCCGTCTTTCCATGGAAATTCACTGCCTGCGAATACCCACACCAAATCAGGGCATGCGCTTAATACCTGGTAAATACTGTCCCCAATCAGTTTCGCTCCTTTTAAAATCTTTACTGTTCCGAAACTTAAAATATACTTTTGGTTTTTTAGTCTCTCTTCGAATAACTTTTCGTCCTCCCTTACAGCTTTACGCGGATAGAACGGCGATTCGATAATTGTAATATTCCGCCCTGTCCGCCCGGCAATAATGTCTGCGATACATTTACTGGGGCTGTAGACAGCATCCGCCCTCAAGGTGGCAATTTCTTCCAGATAGTCTGAAACTTTTTCTGTTTCATACATACGGCCGATATCAAAAAACTCCTGATCGGCGGCACGAAGAAACGGCTGATATGACGAAATCCTTACAACCGTAGGAACATTGATACGTTCCACCCCTAACGCCCATAAATTCGCATATTGTACAACGTCAAAACGCACCCCATATCTCATGTACGCCAACAATTTCTCCGAAACGACACGGCTTCTCTCCCTGATAAAAGAACCCTGTATCTGCGCATTGACATGCTGTAAGTCAACATATACTTTCTCCACAGTTATTCCCGGATAATAATCGACTGTCTTTGTCTGGTCTGAGAGCACAAAAATATATATCTGATGCCCCTCCTCTGCCAGCAGCCTGGATATGTTGTCATAATAAACCGCAAGTCCGCCGAACTCCTTCTCTGTAACAAATTCGGGGATGACATATGCTATTTTCATAATCTCCTCGTCCTACTGTTCCAAAACATCGTCAATAACTTCCCGTATACTATAAATATCACATCCAAACAGTTTGTCCAATTCCCCGGAAATATTGTCCATATCCCACATAACCGTCACTATGACCACATCTGGCTGCTCTGCATCATTTACTTCGTATGGGCGCAGATATCTCATATAGGAAGGAATAACAGGATTTCCTTTATCTAAACCGTACAATGTTTCACCCGCTTTATATTTCTCAAGTTCTTCGTACACCGATATGCCTAATGCACCCATCCCATAAATTGCAATCTTTTTGTAATTTCTCTTTTTCAAAAAATCGGCAATGGACTTCCCTTCATGTAATATCCGAATCCACTTTATGCACACATCTAAATTGGTACTGGCCTTTTCATATTGCGCATTATTCCCAAACAAGAAGCCCTTATATAAATCGGTATAGGTTCCTGAACCTCGTTTTAACCCCTCCATTCTGTTATCTTGTGTGAAAATCCTTTCCAAGAAGCGATAGTACGCTTCTTTCCGCTTCCTCTCCTCTATCTCCTGCTCCTTTGTAAGCCATGGTTCGCAAATCATTTCACACCACTTATTATCATCAGAATCTATCTCTTTTACCTTTTCCATTACCTGATCAAAATTCTCATAACGATGGCAATTAATAATCGCTCTTTCATTCACTATTTTATCTATTTCAGGGTTTCCCCAATAAATCGGAATCGAATGCGCCTCTAAGCTTGTATATATTTTCTCGCTGGTATATCCCCTATGTGTCGCATTCTCAAAAGCAATCGTAAACTTATAGTTAGATTTCAATTCAACAGTGTTTCTTACTCTTTCCAGAATATTTCTTTGGCCGTCACTATAACCGGTATTATTTAAAAAGGCGCCTAATGAGTCAACCTTTTTATACTCATTTATAGCATAGAATATTTCTTCTCTATTTTTATGCCCGTTGGGATTAGAATAGATAAAATTACAAAATCCTGACTTGTTCAATAATGCTTCCCTTGCTAACGCCATATTATGTGCTAAATCATTTTCTCTTTTGGATATATATTCTCGATAAAATCCCCTGGGGACATGGCTGATAACCCTGCCTTCTCCAATTGTATCATCAAAGCAGATGGCATAGTCGAATATATTCAAATCAGGAGCCATACATTCAGACGCTATAAAAATTGTCACTACAGAATCATTGTACATTCGGCTAAATTCTCTGCGATTCATGGCATCCGTGTAAATCAATTCGGTGGCAACAATAAAACGCGGATTATCTGTATCCCATATAAACTCATAGTCTAATTCGTCAATATGTTCCAATTGTAAAACTGAATATAATTCCTGTGCGTTATGGACATTGGGATGAATCATATAAATATGTACTTGATGCTTCGCCCTTTTCACAGTTACAGACCTCCCCATCCCTGCAAAACTATTTCATTGAAATCGGATATGTTTGGATAATCCAAATAAATCGGACAATTATACTCACATTCCGCTAATTTGTAACTATCTTTTCTCACATAAATAATTTCAAGCATTTGCGGAACCACGTAATCTCCAGCCTTTTCAGCCAGTCCCGCATTGTTTCCATGAACCCATACCGGTTGATGGGTTTCCTTTAGTTTGTTCAGACAGTCAAATATTTCCCTGCTCCGCCTTTCATCGGTCAGATTATGCAGTTCAAATGTCATTTGTTTAAACCGGGAAAGAACATTCTTTTCAACTTTCTGTAAAAATTCCCATTCCGCTCCCTCTACATCCATTTTTAGAATCAAATTATCAGTCCGGCTCTTATTCTCTCTCAAAAATGTTTCCATTGTCTTCAAGATCCCGTCACGGCTGTCTGCACCGGCAATCCCATTCCGAAAAAAATGCAGCTTCTCATTATTTCCCGGCATATGGTCGATAGTATGGTCATAACAATATACATCAATTCCCCTTGTCGCCATATCCTCTTCCCATGATACCTCTGTGCCGATTCCAAAGCTATAGCATGCTTCAATGTCATCAAAATCATCCGGCATAATATAGCCGCCATCCGCGCATTTTCCTATCCTGACCATCGGAAATCCAATTGCTTTTTCCACTTTACATAATTCTATAATCTCTCCAAAAAATTCAGCCTTATTATTGTTTGAGCAAACACACGGATTGCGTATTCCTACAGCCTCTATCCCCGCGTCTTCACACTGCCGAATCAATCCGATTTCCAAATCTTTATTCAAGGAACACACAAGAACCCCAAATTTGGAGGTATTCAATGCGCACATCTCGCGAAACGATATAATCTCGCCAGAATAGGCACACTGTACATTATCCACATAAATTCCTTCTCTTCCATATCGCTTATTCAGGATTTCCCTCGCATACACCCCCATCATTCCCATTGGATATATCACGACTTGTTTCCTCGAATCAATAATATGCTTAATATTTCTATCTATCGTTTGATAATATTTTTCCACCTTTTTATATACCCTCTTTTTACTGATGTTCCATTAAAAGACAATTTTTACAGCCAACATATCAAATATCAAAGTTTACAATACCGACCACATTATATCCGGCATTTCCCAACTCATTTTTTATTTCTTTTACGGATTTTTCGCCGACCGATAAGACAATCGGAACATCCTTATCCATCTTGTCCGGCGAAATGCACTCTATATTGTCAATTATCCTGCACTGCCACTTTTCTTTGTTGCTGTCAACAAAGGCTATGACTTCAACTTGATTCTCTGTAAGCCACTGAAACGTACGAATTCCATTTTTTCCTGCTCCGAAAATGTATACTTTTTTATCCTTTAATCTCTCTAAAAGCTTCCTTTTATACCGATTGCCAAGCATATCTTCCCATCCGTCAGTGGGCTGGAATTCCAAAGAATGATGCTCCATGATATCATATAGTGACTGCCGGTTCCACTCCTCGTTCGTTGAACATATTCTTGTTTCCGCATTTTCCGATATGGGCAGCGCCCCATAATATGCTTCTGAATGTTTCAAAAGAGGAATTTTTTCATAATCAAATCCCATCAAAGAACAGACCGTCTTGTCAAATTCGTATAAATCATCCCCCATAACAATAATGCCGGGATATGTGGGGCTTGGACAAAGCGGACCCTCTTTTTCTCCGGACACTACCATGTCTCCAATGGCAAAAATATTGCGCTGTATTGTTTTCTGTAAACGTCCTGCTTTATCCGCATACTTTAATATCCGGTTCAAATCGATGATTGTACGCCATATTGTGTCATTGCCATACCAGCTTCCCTCATAGTAACGTTCCGTTTTTTTCCCTTTTCTGCGCAGTTCATCAGATATGCATTGTGCCTGTTGGGCCAGTTTATATTCTCCTTCTCCTGTCAGTTTATTGGCAATATCCAACAGTTCCTCTGAAATGTCTAAAATGTCATTTTTATTTTGATATGCATCTCCCTTATCTGCTGCCGAACCTGCCGTATGATGCGGAAGGCATGCTTTTTCCGCCACGGTACCCACAAAATTTTTTAATGCCGCTGTAATTCCTGCCTTTCTGTGGGTTTTGGGTTTACAAACATTAATAATAACATCTGCCGCAAGCAATTCTTTGTTAATACAATAATTGTGTTCTTTTATGCTATGATAATGCTGCATTTCTCTCGGGTCATAATTCGTGACGCGCAGTCTCTCGATTTTCTTCTCGTCAACGCTGGAAAACTGGCTGTATTCCCCTAGCGAAACCGTCACCCCGCCATCTGCCTTTCCGTTTTTCTGCGGCATTTCTATTCCATTATCTTTATAATTCCTTACATTTCTAAAATCGCATAATTCTATCGTTACATTTGTTTTTCCTCTATAATACTCCACAAGTTTTCCGTATCCTGTCTTTTCAATCATCTCTTCAAACATACATTCCTGAAGGGGTGCGTCGCCCACTATAATATGCCCCTTGTCCTTTAATGCAATCAGGACATAATCTATAACAGGCGCAACTACAGACGCATCTGTGACAAGACAATCCATTCCCCAGCCGCTTTTATTTCTGTGAAAGACCAGATTGGGTTTTATTACGACCCGATCCCCACAATGTACATATTTCGACAACGGATTCCACATTTCTGTCCCGTAATGTTCCATATCCAATTCCATTAAGTGAAACGCTTCGCGCACCATATCATAAATATGGTTTTTCCTTTCGCTGATTTCAGCGAACATATATTCAGGATAAAGTGCAGAAGGCCGATAATACTCATCGGCCTGCACATAACTGGCATTTTTTTCTTCTACGATAGCAACCATTTATGTTATGCTCTCCCTCTCTTCTATACAACTGTAATATAATCTCCAAGCTTTCTGTTCCACTCATCAGGCGTAAATTTCTCATATCCACCGCCGTGATAAAATGTCATTTCCCCAAAATAAATTCTATTGTCTATCACATAGAAATCCGTGCGTACATGAGGAATTCCCTCCGACAGCTTTCTTGCTGCATCCAAAAGCTCTTTGATACAGTCAGGTTTCTCGATCTGAATTTCCGGCGCTTTCGGATAGCAGATTGATAAATCAAGAAGTTCCCACTCTGTGGTATACAGATTCCGTCTATGATTCGTACTCCTGTCTATATCTACCTCTATTATCTGTGGTTCTCCGTTAAAACAGAATATTTTATAGTCTTTAAGCTCGCTTCCTGTGCAATCCGACATATACTCTTCGATTATGATTCTTGGTTTGATTTCTTTATATGAGTATTCCCTCTCATAATAAAAATAGTTGTAGGACAAACATTTCTCTATATGCTGTCTGGCTCTGCCAAAATCAAATATAGATTTATCTTTACAAATCTCTATTCCGCCAGAATCATGAGTGCATTTCATAACAAACTGTGAAGGCAGCTTGGCAAAATCAATTTCATCATAGGTATCATAAATTCCTATTGTAGGAATCACATATTGTTCCCCTATTTTTTCTGCAACATATTCTTTTACTTCATATTTATCAGTCATTCTCACATATTCCGGATTCCGGTCGTTTAATTTTAGCCATTGAATTTTTTCATTAAATGTATGCGGATGTTCTAAATCTATTTCATTTCCGTTTCTCCAAAACCAGAAAATTCTTAAGTATAATTCGTCTGACATCATAGGCGCATAACAATCCAGCCAATCATGATTATACGCTTCATCTATAAAATGAATATTTTTAAATCCTATCTGTAAAAGCTGCTTATGTATATCTATCTTATTTTTCTCATTTTTGGCTGCTATAATGCAAGGATATCGGGAGTCCGCATTTTCCGGCAAATTGCATTTCTGTCCAAAGACCAATGTCTTACCCCATTTTATATCATTGTCTATATATTCCGCACTCATCCCCATCAGCCTCAGATGGTTCGCCAAAATCATTCCTGACAGATTGACGCAGAACACATATATTTTGTCATACATCCTAAACTGCTCAAGCCATTCATGGCTCATATCATTTTTATCCTCTAGAGCACCTTGCATAATATATACTCCTGCAATAATCTTTATATTGTCGCGAACAAAATGGTTCCATAAAATCTTTCTCCGTAATGCCTGACATAAAATTTGTAATCCGGAACCCAGGATTGAATGAGAAGAGGTATCTCCCACAAGTCCTCCGGTTTATGATAAATACAAATTGCAAGCTTGGGCATGTCTTTTAAAATAATATTTTTTGCTCCATACAATGCCGGAATCTCCGCACCCTCAATATCCATTTTTATAAATGTCACAACTTCATTTTTAATGATATCATCTAATTTAACACATTGAATACGGGAAGACGCTGTATCGTCGTTTACAATATGGCTGGAGTCAAGCTGATTGTCATTACAAAACGGAAGCGTTGTTGTTTCACTCCACAGTCCATATGGGTAAAACCTCACCTTGTCGCCATACTTATATAATTTCGCCTTTAACAGCTCTCCTGTGTTTTTATCAGGTTCAAAGGAATAAATTCGCTTATAACGATTTTCCGTGAATGCCGCAAAATCCTCTATCGTGTCACCATCATACCCTCCCGCATCGATCAGAACCTCGTCTTCGCTGTACATGAAAAAATCATGCCCGAAATATTCGCTCCCTATTTCTTTGATGTCCGTATAATCCAGAGCGCAACTCCTCCGCTTTTCAACGATTCGGTCCATAGTCAATCTTGATTTCTCATCCGCCAGAATCGCCTTTACCGATTCGATTTTCTCTTCATCCATATTTTTCTGCAGAAGTAACGCCCATTCTTTCCGGTTCATCCAAAAATAGGAATAATAGCGCCGAATTCCCATCTCATGAACCTGCTCTGCGATCTCTTCCGGATGCACTGGACTAATCAAGATGCAGTAAGTGTCCCCATCTTCTTTCAAATCTTCCGGATGATAGACCGTATATCCCGCAAACTCTTTCAATGAGGCATCATTATCTACAAATCCTACAATGTCCCATTTAGATGCGTGTTTTTCTATAACCTCTTTTCCCTTATATCCTGCCCCCCAAATATACAATTTCCTGCCTTCCATGTCTTTAAGGAACATTTCCCAGCTATCATTTTCGAAATCCTTGGCCATTTTTACTCCTCCCTGCCTTTTCCCTCAAACTACCCTGCATCCCATACCACCTCTGAGAAAGATATAATGGGACATTCAAACTTTTCTGATAAGTCTTTCTGAATTTCATCAAACAAATGGACAACCGCCACAACAACAATATCAGCGGATGGCATTTCTTCCTCAGGTTTATATATTTTTACTTTTGAAAACAGCTTATCAGCATTTCGGTCAATACAATACTTTACTTCTACTCCATTTTTAGACAAATCGTTCATCAAGGTAAACGCTATCTCATTTAGGCCATATATGGCTATTTCACGATATCCATTATTCTTAAAATAATCAGCAACATTATGTCCGTTTTGGTTAACGTGTACCCACTGCCGCATGATGTAATAAAACTCTGAAAATTTAGATATCTCTTTCCGTAATCTCTGAATCTGTTTTCCGACAAACAAAAGGCCCGATATCATTCCAATCATCCAGCCAGCACAAAAAAACCATACCAATTTCAATTTTTTTAGCATCTCTAGTCCTCCCGATATCCATTTTGCCAAAGCCCTATTGTGTCCATTGCAAAGTCTTTGATTAAATAATGTTCATTCATATTCACATAAACGTTCTATAAAAAACTGTAAACTACAAACATTCCCTTCTGTGGGTAAATCAAGCATTATTTTATTTGATTTTTTTTGGAACTCACACAACATCTCATTAGAAATATCAATTGAAAATTCTTTTCGTTCATCCGCGCGAAAAATTATGTTTTCTCCATTCGTATTACATATTAAGGTTACTCCTTTAGAAATTTCCTTTGCATATGCTATATTTTTATTTATATCAATATCTTTAAACTCGAGTTTTTTCTTATTAAATATGCATGTGCTCCCATATGGGCCATATATCAATATATCATCTTGCAGTAATGTAACTCCCGCAATCATGCCGTCAATCATACCCTCATATGTCTCTTTAATTCCGTTATCTTCATTCCATCTGATTAATTTTTTCCCGTTCCCGCCATAATCTGATACCATCCAAAAATTTTCATCATCATAGGCAATCGACAGAAAGCCGCCGTTATGTTCTAACTTAATCCAATCATATTTTTCCGAATTTAAATCTAATCTTAATATATACTCTGTACCCTGATTCACAAAATACAAAATGTCATCTCTTCTAACATAACCTCCGAATCCAAAACATATTTTTCCAGGTTCATGATTTGAAGTTAAAACATTATGCCAAATCAATGTCTTTAGGTCGATGCATACTATATTGGGATAATTAAATCCAAAAACATATAATTTGCTCCCTTTCACTTCTGCTCCGGAAAACGCTCCTCTACCACTCCCCTCTAATATCTCAGGAAGTATAGTTTCCCATTTTTCATCCGCTATATCATATCGCCATATATTTTTAGCATTATATGGCACAAGTAAAATATTTGCGTCACATATTTTGATATCCCCGTATAACGTGGCATCATAGAAAACTTCATTTGTCGGCCCCGGTATAAATTCGACTTCAAAAGTTTCAATATTCATGGAACAAATTATATTTATTTCAGAAGAAACAAAATAAATTTGATTTCCTCTTCTGCTAAAATTACTAATTGGAACTTTTTGTTTGCTGCGCATTATATACTCCCCTGAATTTATACTCACTCATTATGTAAAGCAGTAATTAAAAAAAGTATGCTCTCACGAGTATAATAAAATCTTTCATTTGCCCGTGCCGCATATTATTTCTCTATTAATCACTGATATCGCTTTTCTATATCCCATATTCGCCTTATTCGGAATCAAATAGTCTGCCGCTATCCTTTCCATCTCATGTATATCCATGTCATTTATTTTTCTTCCATCATAGATTTCTTTCATTGCGTGTCTACAGTCATCATATGATCTGATTTTATATATGCATTCAGACAAACTATAAATATATCTGTCACCGCCAAACAACATCACCGGTTTATGTGCCATCAAAGCCTCCATAGCCACTGTTCCGCTGAAAGTCGCTATCCCCTGGCATTGCTTAACCAGAATATCCGATGAAATGTTTTTATCTAAAACAAGTACATTTTTCATACGCCGTATTTCACGATAAAATTTTATTGACTTATAAATGCCCGCTCCCTCGTTAAAATACAAATAAAAATAACTATTGTTCAATTTAAATGTATCCGGATGTTCTTTCACATAAAGAATCCAGCCTTTCGGCAATAATGACGAAAGCATATTTATAGCAACAATCTGACTGTCCATAGCAATCCCTCCCAGAACCGCTTCCGGCTCGAAATGAATGAAATAGCAAATGGACTTTCTTGTCCGATCTATTTGCACTGAAATTTTATTATAGTAATCTGTATATTTCTTCCATAATGTGAACTGCCTTAATCTATATCCCAGGGTTCTGCCAAATGAATCTTTTTTATCCCTATCATAAATGTTCCCATCATAGTTTACCGATTTTATCGTTTCAGCAATATCAAATTTTAACATTCCTGCTCTTTTTGCGCGCCTCTTTTTATTGCCTAAACTTAAAGTAGGCCTGCTGCCACTGTCATAGTGCATTGTGTTCTTTAGAAAGTCCGCATCCTTATTACCAATATAAACTGGCATGTGCGCCAAATTATTAAAAACCGTCAGCGTATCCCACTGCTGCTCTTCAATATTAAAGCTCGGAATATTATAGTAGTTAGCTATTTCCACAATTGCCGTATCATTTGTTCTTCCATGATTTGGACCCACAACCAAAACAAAGTCAAACCTATTCTTTTGAAACTTTCTTAATAAAACAGCCATACCTCTATAAAAATTCCACTTACACATTTGATGATCCGTTTCATACCTTAATGTTCCACATAGGCACCTCTCTTTCGCGTACACCAAATCGCGCAATACATTATAATCAAATCCTGTCAGATCATCATTGAACCATATATCTTCAATGTATAGAATGTTCTTGATTCTGTCGCATTTATAATACTTTTTATTATCCTTTGGTATAATCAAAAGCTCGATTATCCATTCTGTTTCATACAAAATAGGTAATATTACCGAATCTTTATCATCCATAACCAAGACTCTCGTTTCCACCATAGTCCTCCCAGCAGCCCAAACAGAATAGCTTTCGTCATGCGTCCTCTTCCCAAAAAAGAGAATGTCGTCCAGTACACATATTTTTATTGCTAGAATATACCAATGCATCCTCCCGGCTATACAACTGATCACAGTCTCCGCAGATCATATCACTATTCCTCAGGCTATCTTCATCCTGCATTGCTTTCAGCCTGCCTAAAATCGCTCCGTCTATTATTTCCTGAAGCGTGGATTCATTGATATTTCCAATTGACAGTTCTGTATTATAATCAAAACAACATGGCGAAACCTCGCCATTTACCTTGATATAAAACCCATTTAGTGTATCAAGCCTAAGACATCGACAAGGTGCGCACCGTTTAAACGACATATCCTTATTCCCTGAATGCGGCCAACGATGCGTCTTCCAAATATTTACCTGATCCGCCTTTCCTTCATAATACTTTTTCCACTCGTCTATGGAGCCATGAGTTGCCGGCATATCTATATAAGAAATAATTGCATATGGTCTTTTTGTTCTTTTAAGTAAATCATCGATATTCTTTTTGTTCTCTTCAAAAACCATACTTCCGCCATGCACATATTCATAAGTCTCTTTATCAATTCCATACATGGAAAAGTTAATTTCATCTAGATAGGCACATACAACATCCAGTAAATGTCCCTGCATCCTATGCCCTGTTGTTGTCAGCGCAACTTTCATACTCGGATGCTGCCCTTTAATATATGTCAGCTTCCTTTCAATTTCCGGATCCATCAGCGGCTCACCCAAACCAGTAAGCGTCACCATTTCTACGCCGCATTGTGCCGCCTGTCTGATAGCTTTCTCAAAAAGTTCCTGTTTCATATGGGCAAGCGGTCCTTTATACATTTTCCTGACACACATTTTGCAGTCAGCCGCACATAGGGTTGTGTTCTCTATAGATATAATTTTCATACTATTTCTTTCCTTCAAAATGCATATATCTCATTGATATTTTCGAATAAGCCGATATAAAATCTCTGCTTTCCGCTTCGCCAGTTCCATATCTCGATAATTCGTCTTCATCTGCATAATCTGCTTCTGTACCCTTTCAGCCACGGGACACAAGCCTTCTTCATATCTGACATGTTCATATACAGAGGGCAGACGTTTTACAAATGTTCTGTCCGAAATAACCGGCTCTAAATAAGGAACGCTCCATGCCCCATAATATCCGTCACCGCCCATTTCCACATACTCTTTCCTAAAGTCCTGCCATGTTATTCCTATTTTTTCTTCCCCAAGATATTTGACTCCTAAAGAATAATAGGAATTTACATATCCCTCCGATGTCTTCTGAGGAATCAGAAAATCACATTCTTTCATGACATCCATAAAGATTTTTGCTGAATTCTGCCTTAAACTGACAAGTTCTTCTACCCTTTCAAGTTGTGCATATGCCACCGCAGCAGTAAACTCCGGCATACGGTAATTCCATCCAAGTGTGTCATGGCGTTTGTAATTAGGATTTTGGAACATATCCTGATTCAATCTTACCCTTCCATCATCTGCACGCAAATTCTTGAACCCATGCCCACCGAGCTTTCTGCAACTTTCTGCATACACTTCATTGTCAGTAAGAATCATGCCGCCCTCGCCACAGGAAATATGTTTTGTATTTTCAAAACTGAAGCTAGCAATATTGCCGATTGTACCCAACATTTTCCCTTTGTAAAAGCTTAATACTGCCTGCGCATTGTCCTCTATTACAGGAATGTTATGTCTTTCTGCAATCTCAAGAATCCTGTCATAATCAGGCGACAGACCATATAGAGCAACCGCTATAATAGCTTTTGTTTTCGGTGTAATCAAAGCTTCCAGTTTATCCGGATCAAGATTAAAGGTGTTTTCATCAATGTCACAGTAAACCGGTATTGCATTGGCATGGAGGGTTGCCGTTGAGTCCATAATCACTGTCAGAGCCGGAGAAATCACCTCATCACCCGATCCGACTCCCACTGCCTCCAATGCAGCATGAAGCGTAGATGTTCCGGAGTTAAACGCAACACCATATTTTGTACCAATCCGTTTAGAGAATGCCTGCTCCAACCCTATCGTCCAACTCCCGCCTGTGGCTGACCACGACTCTCCTTCCAAAACCTTTTGTAGATACTGCAATTCATTTCCCAAATATTTGGATGGGTTTTTCATATCGCTTTCCATAACCGCAGCCTTTCCTTTTCACAATTATAAATCTGACTTTAATACCAATTTTGTTTTTTTCTTCTGGTTTTCCAGAAATTCCTGCTGTCTTCCTATGTTAATCTGAGGAATTTCCGGATGTTCTTTAAAATAAAAAACGATTTCCTTTAGCGGCACATCATTGTTAACACACTGAAAATGCTCAAAGACTTTTGTAAAAAGCACAAAGTCCTCAGGGTAATCCAGTGTAAGACGATAATCATCATTAAAATAAACATCATCCACCCTTTTCAGGCATCCCGTCCGAAACAAGCCAGTATCTTTAAAATACGTCCACATCATTTCTGTATCCGTAGAGTCCTTTATCCCACAAACTTTCGCCAATGCCTTTGCAGTGAAAGCATAGGTAAACGCACCGCAAATCAGCCCCTGAGGTGCCTCAATAAAATCATACTCCCCCTCTCTTATCTGATCTGCAGCCATATCTAGCAGAATCGGCTCGCAGAATAGGTCGTCCCCGTCAAAGGTGACAATATAGTCTATGCCATACTCTTTTGCCGCGCCGTTCCAACGTTCCAGCTTATCCTCAAGGCTTCCCCTAAACACCTTTACCGCCAGGCTCTGTGCCTGATCAGCAATCTGATTATCTACTTCCCTCTCAGTCGTACAAACAACAATCTCATCAAAATTTTTTGCCAGTTTTGCACGCTGTATAACATGCTCCAATACCGGTTTCCCAAGGATTGTCCGCATGGTTTTTTCAGGCAATCTTGAAGAATCCATTCTTATAGTTATGAAAATAGCTGTTTTCATATAAAATCTCTCCATCTTCCATCTATTTTTGGGCAAGAATAAAATACCATGGCATCATCATTCCCCCTGATATCTGGATGCGTTTTCCATCAGCCATCTTCCTCGTATAGGTACCTCGTCCATGTTTATTGACAGGATCGATATCAATGTCAATATCATAAGGAGTAAACTGAAATTTTTTATACCCCAAATTATATAACAGTTTTCTCACTCTCACCAAAGAATAAATATTATATTGCATTTCTTTATAATTTAATTCATCCTCCGTATAATCTTTTACAGTGATAAAATAATCTATATCCCCCTCAAAAAACAGTGAACTAATCGCAATCCACTGCGGATTTAAGTCTGCCAAACACTTTAAGGGAGTTTCATATTCCGGCAGCCATCCTAAAGTCTGGAAGCTAATGATGCCATCGAATTTATCTTTATATGACATATCTAACTTGAACCAATCTCCCTGTACAATATCTGTATTGGGCAACTGTAATTGCTTTTTTCCCTCTGCAACCAACCGCTCCTCCAACTCAATTCCAAGGAACTCACTCTGGGGGTACTTTTTTGCCATATATGCAATATTTGCGCCACAACCACATGCCATATCACATATGTATTGTCTCTTACCCCTTTCTAATACCCCCCCAATATCTTCAAGCCAGTCAACCATCATTTCCGTACTTCTATATACGTTCTCGTATTGACGCAAATGATACTCCAAATTATCGTATGTTGTTTTTACTGCCATTCTTTTTCTCCTTTCCTTAATCCAGCAATTCGCCTATTAATTTCATATCACACTGCCCGCTACACTTGATTCCCTCTCTAACTTCTATGTGGTTTCTTCTGAACTGTCTGTATTTCTCACTGTCCCAGATTTCCTTAAGCGGCTGTCTATGCACATCCCCCAGAATAATCTCATTGTTAAAATCCTCCATACACATCGTCGCTTGCCCATTTGACTTAATGGTCATTGTCATCCAAGGATGCTTACAGACTTCCGACCAGTGAATAGATTTTGTGCCATGGAAATCTTTCCGATACCACTGACAGTCCTCACTTTTCAGGTATATGTACACATCCATCCCCCCAAATGCCGCCATCAGTTTCTCGTAATCTTCCTGCTGGTTTGCCCTGTTCAGGTCAAGCATCGTAATCACAACCGTTGTGTGAAGGTCATTTTTATGCTTATAGTCTAAAACTTTCTGGATCTTTTTATAACTCTCTGAAAAATCACTCTGTTCCCCACGGATTTTTTTATGAACGGCATCATCAACACTTTCTATTGAGTATTTTATATAGTCAAGCCCTGCATCTAGCATCTTATAAGTCAGTTCCAGGTTTATATTTGCCGGATTGCAGCTAAAGTATGAATAAAACCCCCGGTCATGCAATATCTTAACGTATTCATGCATATTTTTATCAAGCAACGGGTCACCATATCCGTGCAGTTGTATCACTTTGGAAATGATGTATAGAAAAAAATGATTTTCACTAGCCTCATCATCCTCACTTATGCCATATTTTACTTTGCAAAATGACTTCCAGCTTTCCCATTCTTCTGCGCTGTGCGGTTTGATCTGATCAATCACTTTAATAAATGTCTCTCTGTCTATATCTTCAATTTTTCTGGTCATCATGGTAGTTCTTGGGCACATTTTACAACGCATGTTACATCGGTTTGTTGTTTCAATATTGTATACCACCGGTTCTGCACTCCTAATTTTTTCAAGTTCTTCGAACATTTGTTCTTTATTCCATATTTTTTTGCTCTCTAACTTTTTAAGAATCTCATCAAATTTCATATAAAAATTGATATCCAACATACCCTTTCTCCACTACCTTTCTCTAAATGCAAGATGCTAAAATAAGCATATTGCATTCTTTGCATTGCATACCCTTAAACATCGTTTCACATCATACTAAGTATTTCATTCATTTCCCCTAAGCTTTCTCCGAACTTCCCTTTCGTTTTCCGAAATGCTTTTTTCTCCCGTTCCCAACATCACCAATATCTCCCTCAGTCTTCCCTGCAGCATCGCCATTCCTGTCACGGAAAGACTGGCTGAATGGTCAGTTCCCCACATATCATGATCCAAAGTGACATGCCGTTCTATCACCTTTGCCCCTAATGCCCCTGCTACCACCGTAGGCTCCAGATCCTGTTCATGCCCGCTATACCCCACCAGACAGTGATATCTTTCCCGCAATGTCTTAATCATCCGCAGATTTAATTCCGCTGCCGGCGTAGGATACACCGAATTGGTATGAAGCAAAACATAATTACCATCTGAATACTTTTCTAAAAGATCTACCATCCTGTCCAAGTCTTCCAGTGTACTCATTCCTGTAGAAACCAATAATGGCTTTCTGCTCTCACAGGCTAATCTCAACATATCCTTATCTGCATTTATGGCTGACGCAATTTTTATGAAAGGCAAATCGTAATTAAGCAAAAATTCCAGACTGGGAATGTCCCACGGCGAAGCTGACCAAGCAATGGGCTTGTCCTTACAATATTTGTCTATATAGTCATATTCTTTTTTCCCAAATTCTATTTTTTTCTTATACTCAAGATATGTAATTCTTCCCCATGGAGTATCACGCATTCTATTTTTTTGTTCCTCCGGAACCGCAATATCCGGCTCCCTCTTTTGAAATTTAACACAATTCCATAAGCAGGCATTTGCTGCATCTATTAATCTTTTTGCAATCTGTAAATCCCCATTATGGTTAATGCCAATTTCCGCAATGATGTATGGAAATGAATTTTCATTAATTATATAATCACCCAGTCGAATTTCCTGCTTTGCCATGACAAGTCTCCTAAGCTTTCTTTTACATATTTAAATCAGTACTAACTGTCTGTTGAATGCTGCTTGCATTTTTAATTAGTCCTGCCACCTCCCGCACTACACCGCATCCTCCTTTTGCTGTTGTCACATAATCCGCAATGCTTTTTACCTCTTCATATGCATCGCACGGTACAATCTTAATTCCTGAAAGCTGCATAGCATCATAATCGTTAATATCATTGCCTATGTATGCCACATTCTTTAAGGGTATATTCCTTTCAGCGCAATATATCCTCAAGCACTCTGCCTTGTCCGTTACTCCATGAATACATTCCACTTTCAGCTTCTCAGCCCTCTTTTTCACAGTATTATTTTTCTCTGTAGAAATGATGACCAGTGCAATCCCTAAAGACCATAAAATATTAATGCCTTGTCCATCTGCACGGCTTACATAGACAGACTCTTTGCCCGTTTCATCAACCAGAACACGGTTGTCAGTCATAACTCCATCAAAATCACTAACAATAAGCTTAATGCTGCTCCATTTAAGGCACATGAAACATCTCCTTTTGCAATCATATATATCTTCATAAGAAGTAAAATTCCATTGCACATGACCATCCTGTGAATTATTTCATATTCCGTTTCATCGCATAAGTAACATTTTTCTATTACCGGCATCTCCGATTTTTTAACCTTACCAATCCTATTGTAATATTCTTTCTTCCAGTTTGACTCTGTAACTTTCCGTTAATATAAATCTTTTCATCGTTCTCAAATTTATATTTCAGAATATTCCAATGCTTTGTAGGTCTTGGTTTTCTTCTTGAAGCAATTGCCTCTACAGACCATAAAAATAAATTATCCTCATGTTTCCATTCCCTCAATCCATCATAACGCTGCCTTATACCACTCTATCGCCTCTCTAATCCCTCTCTCAAAACTCCATCCCGGATCATATCCCAGCATCTCTTTCGCTTTCGAAATATCCGCATTACTGTGACGGATATCCCCTGCCCTTTCCGGCCCGAAGATTGGTTCTGTTGTAACGCCTAACGCATCCCTAAGGCTGTAATACACATCAATCAGATATTCCCTGCCGCCATATGCAATATTGTAGGCCTCCCCAGCGGCATCCTTTCCCGCTGCGCAGGCCTTCAAATTAGCCTCAATCACATTCTCAATATAGGTAAAATCCCTGCTCTGCCTGCCGTCACCGTTTATGACCGGCTGTTCCCCATTCAGAAGCATCCGGATAAATCTGGGTATGACAGCCGCATACGCCCCATCCGGATCCTGTCGTCTTCCGAACACATTGAAATACCGCAGGCCATATGTATCCATGCCGTAATGCCTCGTATATTGCTTCGCCCATTCTTCATCACATCTCTTCGTCACTGCGTATGGGGAGAGGAGGTTTCCCTCAATCCCCTCTTTCTTGGGCAGATTCGGTTCATCCCCATACACGGAAGAGCTGGAAGCATAAACAAACTTTCTGACGCCTTTCACTCTTGCTGCCTCCAGCATGTTAAGCGTACCGCAAATATTATTGGCGCAATAGAAAATCGGCATTTCAATACTCCTTGGCACACTTCCCCATGCAGCCTGGTGGAGAACAAAATCTACATTCTCACATGCATCCATGCAAGTCGTCAGTTCTTTTACATCGCCTTTTATGAATTCAAAACGTCTGTCCCTCATGAGCGCTTCAATGTTTTCCATTTTCCCTGTGGACAGATCGTCCAGGCATCTGACCCGGCAGCCTTTCTTCATAATCGCCTCACAAAGATTAGAACCTATAAAACCGGCCCCGCCTGTCACCAAAAATACCGTCTCCTTAGGAAAGCTTATATCTTCATATCCCATTTATAATCTCCAATACATATATTCCCTGTTTTCGCACTCTTTTCGGCCAAAAATCCCCTTAATATCCAGGAGGATTTTCCTGCCGGGCCCAAACATTCCGTCCAGCTGTTCAATGGTAATATTTTTAAAATCATTATGCGAAACCGCAAAAATCACCGCATCTAAATGGTTCAATTCCTGTATGTCCGCAAAGTCTATATCATAGAGAGTCTTGGCCTCCTGCGTGTCAGCCACCGGATCGAAAATCAATGGGACTATTCCATATTCTTTCAGCTCTTTTACAATATCATTTACTTTGCTGTTTCTTGTGTCAGGACAATTTTCTTTGAAAGTGAATCCAAATATGGCAATTCGCGCATTTTTGACTGGCTTATCTGCTTCAATCAAATGCTTTACGCATATCTCAGCCACATATTTCCCCATATCATCATTAATTCTGCGTCCGGCCAATATAATCTGGCTGTGATATCCAAGCATCTCGGCCTTATAGGTCAGATAATAGGGATCCACACCTATACAATGTCCTCCCACTAATCCCGGATAGAATTTCAGGAAATTCCATTTTGTTCCGGCAGCCTCCAACACTGATTTCGTATCGATCCCCATTTTGTTGAAGATGATAGACAATTCATTCATAAAAGCAATGTTAATATCCCGCTGACTGTTTTCTATGACCTTAGCCGCCTCGGCTACTCTGATGGTTTCTGCGCGGTGAACCCCTGCCTGTATGATCGCTTCATACACTCCCGCCACAATATCCAGCGTTTCTCCGTCCATCCCTGCCACAATTTTCTTTATATTTTCCAGTCTATGTTCTTTATCACCGGGATTAATTCTCTCAGGACTGTACCCGACCTTAAAATCCTTACCACATTGAAGTCCTGATTCTTTCTCTAAAATCGGAACACATACTTCTTCTGTAACTCCGGGATATACCGTAGACTCGTATACAATGACAGAGCCTTTGCATAGGTTTCGACCAACTATTTCACTGGCCGATTCTACTGGCCCCAAATCAGGCGTATGATCTGCATTCACGGGAGTAGGCACTGCGACAATGTGAAACCTGGCCCTCCTCAATTCCCTTTCATTTTCAGTAAATTCCACTGCAGTATTCTGAATTGCTGTATCTCCTACTTCTCTTGTGGGATCTATGCCGCTCCTGTACTGTTTTATCTTTTCCGGATTTAAGTCGAAACCAATTACATTGAATTTTTCAGCAAACGCAACTGCAATAGGCATACCGACATATCCTAACCCGATTACGGACATGGATTCTTTTTTGGAAATTATTTTTTCAAGTAATTGGCTGTACAAAATGCTGCCTCCCTCAAATCTACAATATTTAATCCAGTACATACGGATTCTGTATCATAATAGGCTTTCCCTTAGCCTGGCACATCTGTACCACACTGCTTCCATCCCCATAATAAGCATCGTTTATCACAACTGCCCTCTCTATATCAGGGGAATCATCATAAATCCCCCATCCATCTCTCCGATATGTCTTTACAATATCCTGGTACTCCGCTCCTAATTCGGGCCGCATACTTTCAATCGTCGACATAAAAAGCGGATGCGGCCTCCAAAGCAATGCCACCTCGTTCCGATTCTCATAGAAAATACGAAATACATCCCGCATCTTTGACAAATACTGCTCATTATACTGCAGCAATGCGGTCACAGTCGTATTATAAAAGACAATTTTCTTCCAACTCCCATCGGCTTTCTGAATGACTTTCAACCACTCTTCCGGAATCTCTAAATTATCTTTGCTGGTATCAAGCACCTTTTTCAACTTTGGCGAACCGCTTCCGTCAATTTTCTTCTCCCAATACCCCCTGCTGCGTCCCTGCCCTGCCATAAATTCCGTCAACACATTGATATAAGCCTGCCGCATGTCCTCAGACTGGACAATCACCTGGTCCGCATACGCCACACCGGGTACCAGGCAGAATTTCTCGATATTCTTCAGCGCCAGCTTGTCTTCCGGATCAATCTCCCCTAATATAAAATAAGGTATATATACCAACTTATCCGTAAACTTCTTCAAATTCTTCGAATAAAAAAACGGATGCACACTGGTCACAATATTGCAGTCATCGTAAGGATTATGTATATAGATCATATCCGGCCTGCGTGTCTCAAAATCATAGTCCTCATACCACACCACCGGAACATCTTTCGGATACTCCCCGCCCTCATAATGCTGCTCCCGGAAGCTCCCGTCCGGGTTCTTGTCATAATAAGGAATGGGAATCACGTAAGCGTCACAGTCCGGGTCCTCATCCGCGGCTTTCCAGACGCTCTCCAGGCTGTCCCACATAGAGGCTTTATACGGTAAAAATACCGCCTCTGTGCGAACCCTGATCTCATTCTTCACGCTGCTATCAATTTTAAAAAGCTGTTGGCGCAGGCCTTTATATGCTTTTCCTGCCCCGATAGGCAGACCTTTCTCCAGGTCCTCGTAAAGCCTGTAAACCTGCTCACAGTAAGTCTCCAATAAAGCTGTCGTGGGAAAATCTTCTCCCTCCGAACTCTCGATTAGATTGCCCAGCGCAATGGCGCCGTCCTGGCAGTCTGCCAGCAGACTCATGGCTGCGGAAATATTCTTTTTTTCAATTGCTTTCCGGATTTCGTCATGGGCCTCGGCCAAGACTTTTATGAAATCCTCTGCCTGCTGCTTCTGCGCTTTCCGCATGTCAGTCCGTCACTCCTGCTTCTGATTAGTATGTGCGTGGTATTATATAATAAGATATATATACCTTTTAACTGTATGTACCGCCTATCTATTTAGTAATCTATAACATTTTAATACAATATGGCCATAAAAGCAAGCGAAAAAATATTTTTTCCATCAATTCACTCTTTCCGCTCTTTCCCTCTGCCAGCCAGCCTCTCAAGCGCCGCCTCCGCTTTTGCCGCCACCTGCTTCTTCCGGTTTTCTCTTGTGATCTCAAAGAGCGACCTGACTATCTCTTTCAGGGCCTCCACAGTGTCCTCATCCACCTCTTTCAGGGCAGCGATGACGCCGTTCATACTCTTTTTCCACTCCGCCGTAAAGTCGATGAGATTGTCTGCCCGGGAGGCTGTGATGACCTGGTACAAAGTATCTACGAATGTGCGCAGCTGCTGTTCGTTTAAGGACAGAATCCATTCGTTCAGGTTATTGTCCATCTGCTGCCTGCGCTCGTAGAGATGGTCTGCCCGCACCAGGTGATTGCCCGTGACCAGCCAGGTATATGGGTCATGCTGGAGCAGTCCGAAAGTTTTGCTCTTCACCACCTGAAAATACATGCCGGATTCGAATATCATTCCCACCAGGGAGGAATTGGGCAGAATCTTCACCACCCTGTCCGCGATTTTTTCATAATCGCAGTTTTTCAGCACCTCCGGGCGGAAACCGGGTCCGTCCATGCTGTAGACTTTCACGATCCTGTCCTGCAGTTTGGCATCGCAGTTCATGGCACTGTATACCGCCAGATTTCCGCCCTTGGAATGGCCTCCCACATAAAAGGGGCCGTCGAATTTCTCCGCCATACTGTTTAAATATTCCACGCTGTATGCCTGTCCGGGCACCGGCGAAAGGAATGCCATGTTGAAGTCCTCTTTCCAGCCTACGATGGTCTCGTCCGTGCCCCGGTAGGCAATGTAACGGGTTCCGTCACCCATGGTGTAGGTCACGGCGGAAAACTGGGTCTCCCACCGCTGCTCTATTACGTTTATATAATAATTTAACTGCAGGCTCCTGAAGCGCTCTCCGCTGATCATTTTCTCATACAGCGCCCTATTGGGCTTCTCATAGCGCACATCCGCAAAGAGTTTCTCAAAATCCGGATGGTCTTTCAGGCTCTCCAGGGTCACTGCAGGCAATACAGCCTTTTCCTCCTGCCCCGGAACCATACCGTCGAATTTCAGATAGGAAAGCTGGCACAGTGCCAGACTGTCCACCTCTGTCATCGGCATTTCCTCGAAACTGTATTTTCCGTATTTCTTCAGATAATCCAGCACGGTTCCCATGTCCCATTCCTCCCTTGCGTTTCTTCTATGATGCTTCCCACAGTCATATCATATCATAAATTATGCGCTTTTATATAAAGTGAATCTAATCTCTATCTGATTTTTTGATAAAAAGTAGGATACGGAACACGATCACGCATTCTTCTTTCGCCATTTTCTTAAACTTTCTCCCATGACAAAATATGCCGCCTCTCAGGAGACAGGCGCGCAACCGCCTGCCTGCCCAAAAGGCAGCACTTCAAACTTCAAATTTTATCCGATTCCTTATTCAGCCTTTTTCGGAGCGAACTTCATGCGGAATACGTACCACAGACTGCCCGCCAGGCAGATGGAGGAATAGGTGCCGCATACAATGCCTACCATCAGAGGAAGCGCAAAATCACGGATACTGGTCACGCCCAGCACATACAGCACCGCCACCATAATAAAGGTGGTCAGGGATGTGAAAATACTTCTGGACATGGTCTGCGTAATACTTCTGTCCACCACCGCTTTCAGATCATCCTTGTGCGTCATGGTCGCCATGTTTTCACGGATTCGGTCGAATATGACGATGGTAGCGTTGATAGAGTAACCCACAATGGTCAGCATACAGGCCACGAAAGTATTGCTCACGGAAACTCTTGCCGCCGCATAGAACGCCAATACTACAAGCACGTCATGCAGCAGGGCTATGATACTGCTCAGACCGAACCGGATGTCCCTGAAACGGATCCGGATATAAATCAGCATACAGATAATAGCCACTGCCACGGCAATCACTGTGTCGGACTTCATCTCGTCGCTGATGACAGAGCTGATGGTCTCGGAAGTGATCATATTCTCATCCACGCCGAAGTTGTCCACGAACATCTTATTCAGCTCTTCTCTCTGCTCCACATTCAGGGAACCGGTCTTAAAGATGACCTCATTGGAATCCTGCACTGTCTGTATCTGTACCGCGCCGCCCGCGATCTTTTCAATAAGCGGGGCCACATCCGCATTGGCTTTCTCCAATGTCATAGCCTCGGAGAATGTCACCGTGGTAGCCGTGCCGCCTTTAAATTCCAGACTGTAATTCAGGGCATCCCCGGAGGATACCTTGTGCACGCCCATGACCACAAAACCTGCAACGATCATCCCAAGAGAGATGCCAAAGAAAAGCCCTTTTTTGGAAAGGATGGACAGAGGCTTATGCTCCTTACCAATACCGTAGAACTTCTCGCTCTTCAGTCCCAGGGCATAGAAAGCATACAGCAGATACCTGGTCACCACCAGGGCAGTGAACATGGAAAGCACTATACCCAGCGCCAATGTCTGCGCAAAGCCTTTCACCGTACCGGGTCCCAGCAGAAGCAATACGCCGGCGGCGATCAAGGTGGTGATATTACCGTCCATAATGGCGGAAAGCGCTTTGTCAAAGCCGATCTTGATGGCATTGCGCACAGTCTTGCCCACAGCCAGTTCTTCGCGGATACGCGCAAAAATGATCACATTTGCGTCCACCGCCATACCGATGGACAGGATAATGCCCGCCACGCCGGACAGGGTCAGTGTCATGTCAAAGCCGTTTAACAGCAGAATCACCAGCGCCACATAAGCCAACAGCGCAATGGCTGAGGCCAGGCCGGGAATCAGGTATACCGCAATCATGAATATCATCACCAGCACCAGGCCGATGGCGCCTGCTTTCAGGCTGGTGTCGATGGCCTCCACACCCAGCTGAGCGCCCACCACCTTGGAATGCAGCTCTTCCAGCTCCAGCTTCAGGCCGCCGATGCGGATAGTGGAGGCTAGATTCTCTGCACGCTCAAAGGATTCCATGGGAGAGATCTGGGCGCTGCCGTCCGTGATGACCGCATTCACTCCGGGCGCGCTTATGATGTTTCCGTCGTAATAGATGGCCAGGGATTCATTTCTGTCAAATGCCCTCTGGGTGACTTCCGCGAATTTTTTCGCGCCTTCGTCCGTCATGGTCAGGCCTACCACAAATTCCGAACCCATATTGGTCTGCATGCTCCCTGCGCTGGCTTCTTTCACATCCGTGCCCTGGACCTGAATGGAACCGTTCTCCAGCAGCTCGTCGATGGTCTTGTTCAGCACATAGGCCGTGCCGTAAGTGCCGTCCGGGTTCTGTACTGTCTGAGGGCTGTAGTTCTGATTCCCCTCCGAATCCGTCTGGGAAATAAAGTACAAAGTACCGGGCCTGCCCAGCTCCTGCAGAATGGCATTGGCATCGCTGACGCCGGGAATCTCGATATTGATTCTGTCCGTGCCCTCCTGATAGACAATGGCCTCCGTACTGTAATTCTCCACACGCTTCTGCAGCTTCGCTATGGTGTCGTTCATATCCGTAGCGCTGGGCTCTTCCTCCCCCACCACCTGATAAGTGATGCTGACGCCGCCTGCCAGATCCAGGCCCAGACTGATATCAGAGATGCTGCCGTCGCCCTCCGGATTTACGCCGAAGATATCCACATATGTGACCCCTATCAGCACCAGCAGGATGCAAAGCAATACCACTATTGCCTTGTTCTTTTTCATGTTCTTTCGTCCTTTCTAATTATACTGTAAAAATTCTATACCGTTACCGCACCCCGGGGCGCTCCCTGCTCTCTTGCACGAAATCCCGGGAGAACTGTGCGCCGACCGGGTACTTACCGCTATAGCTCCGCTTCCGCCGCTTTCAGCATAATCGCGCACTCCACGCGCTTTCGCTCCAGCTCACAGCCCACATCGTACGCTTCATTGATATTGCCGTGGAAATTGTAGGCATTGGCCGCGCAGCCGCCGCTGCAGTAGAATTTCGCGAAGCATTTCCTGCATTTCTCCTTGGCATAGACATTGCAGCCCTTGAATTCGTCGCGGATATCGGTGCGCAGCACCCCCTCCTCCACATTACCCATGAGAAAATCCTCGTTCCCCACGAACTGATGGCAGGGATACAGATCCCCCCAGGGCGTCACAGCCAGATACTCCGTCCCGGAACCGCAGCCGGACAGACGCTTGGCCACGCAGGGCCCGCCCTCCAGATCTATCATGAAATGGAAAAAGTTGAATCCTTTCCCCTCTTTCTTTCGCTTTATCATTTCCGCCGCCAGCTTATCGTATTCCTCCCGCAGCGTCGGCAGATCTTCTTCCCGTATTGCATAATCGTCCTCCGGCCCCGCTACCACAGGCTCCACGGATATCTGCCGGAAGCCCAGATCCGCCAGATGCAGTACGTCTCTGGAAAAGTCCAGATTGTAACGGGTAAAGGTTCCCCTCACATAGTACCGTTCCTGCCCCCTGCTCTCGGCCACTTTCCGGAATTTCGGCACGATCAGGTCATAGCTGCCCTGACCGCCCCGGAAAGGACGCATTTTGTCGTGGATCTCCCTTCGGCCGTCAATGCTTAAGACAATATTCGCCATCTCGCGGTCCGCGAACTCCATTACCTCGTCGTTTAAAAGCACGCCGTTGGTGGTCAGGGTGAAGCGGAACTTCTTGTTGTGAGGCGCTTCCAGGCTGCGGCCGTAAGCCACCAGCTCCTTTACCACCTGCCAGTTCATCAGCGGCTCCCCGCCGAAGAAATCCACTTCCAGGTTCACCCGGTTCCCGGAATTGGCCACCAGAAAATCCAGCGCCGCTTTTCCCACCTCCAGGCTCATCAGGGCACGTCTCCCATGATACTCTCCCTCTTCGGCAAAACAATATTTACAGGCCAGATTACAGTCATGGGCGATATGAAGACACAGAGCCTTTACCACTGTCCGGCGCTTTTTGAAGTCGAATATATAGTCTTCATAGATATCCGGCGCGAATAATGAGCCGGAAGCCGCAAGCTCCAGAATCTCCTCCACAGCCTCCCCAATCTCCTCTCTCGGGTAGGGCAGATTGTCTTTTTCCAGCGCTTTCCGAATTGCGGCGGGCTCTTTCACTCCCTCCGCCGCCAGCGGCTCTATCAGAGGAATCAAGTCATAGACCACATCATCCACCACATGGACGGAGCCGCTGTTCACATCCAGCACTATATTGTATCCATTGCTCTTATACTGGTGTATCACTGATATATCCTTTCTCTTACCCGTCAACAAAGTTCAAGCAGCGAAAGAATCCGCTGCTTGCCTGGTCACTATTTCACTTTCTCACAGCTCTGGTTTCCCACTGTGCAGGAAGTCTTGCAGGCAGACTGGCAGGAAGTCTGGCACTCGCCGCAGCCGCCTTTCTTCACGGATTCTTTCAGATTCCTTGTGGTCAAAGTTTTGATATGCTTCATGTGAAAAATCCTCCTCTTCTCATTCCGTCCCGTCCGCCGCAGGAAGCGCAGAACCGCTTTCTGCGGCCGGAACCAAGAAACTTTTTGTAGTATATCATAAAATATCTGTTTGTAAAAGGGTTTTTTCAAAAAAAGTGGTCAAATCCCACGCAGCTGTTCTTTCGTCTGCTCCAGAGCCGCGATCACCCTGTCGCACCAGGCGTCGAAAGCAGGATCCTCTTTTTGGCACTCCTCATGGGATAAGATATACTCCACTGCCCTGCGGATACCCTCCTCCGCCCGAACGGCAGGACAAAAGCCCGGCACGGCCGCTTTCAGCTTCCGATTGTCAAATACCACGGTATTAGCCTTGTCCCCGATGAGAGATCCCGTAAAGTCATAAGGCCCCAGCGCCGCCAAAAATTCCGACGCCACATGGTACGCTTTCAGCTCCACCCCCAGACAGTCCGCAGCAATCCCGTAGATCTGGTTCCAGGTCAGGGATTCGTCATTAGTGATCTGGAACGCCTCTCCGATGGCATGGGGATTCCCCATAAGCCCTATGAAGCCCTCCGCAAAATCTTCATTATATGTAATCGTCCAAAGAGAGGTGCCGTCGCCCGGAATGATCACAGGCTTCCCCTCCAGCATCCTCTTAAGCACCTGAAAGCTTCCGTTGTCCCCATGAACCCCCACGGGCACGGACTTTTCAGAGTATGTATGGCTCGGTCGTATAATTGTCACGGGAAAACCGTTCTTCCGGTACAGGCCCATCAGATATTCCTCACAGGCGATCTTATTCCGGGAATACTCCCAATAAGGATTCGCCAGGGTGGTCCCCTCACTGATCCTGTAATCCCTCACCGGCTTGTGATAAGCGGACGCGGAACTGATATACATGAACTGCTTTGTCCTGCCCGCAAATAATCGGTAGTCCCGCTCCAACTGTCCGGGTACGAAACCGATGAAATCGCAGACAACATCAAACCGCATCCCCTCCAGGGCCGCGGCGGCGGCAGCCTCATCCCCGATATCACACCGGAGCCACTTCACGCTCTTTGGCATCTCCATGCTCCGGTTTCCCCGGTTCAGCAGATACAGCTCGTCCCCCCGCTGTGCCACTTTTCTGGAAATCGCGCTGCTGATCGTCCCCGTGCCTCCAATAAACAGTACCCTCATCTTCGTCCCTCCGTTCTTTTCGTTTAGAATACATAAGTAAATTATAACCGCACGGCATCCTTTCTTCAAGAAGATTTTGCGCCGGCAGGAGGGGCAGCGGACGCCCCTCCTGCCCTCATCCTCTCAGCTCAGCATCCCTCCAAGCATTCCGCCCCCCGCGCAAAGGGCCAGCGTCGTAAAAAAAGAACTTCCTATCTGCACATCCCCTTTCCCGGCAATCAGAGAAACCACCGCCAAAACCAGGAAATAAGCGCCCCCCATCACAAGCCCCCACAGAAACCGTCTGCTCTTTATCCGCTTCCCGGCCATAAATCCGCTAAAAAGAGTGGCCACTACATAAATCACAATAATCGCAATGGAAACGGCTCTCTCCCCCAGCCCGAACCTGTACAGCAAAAAAGCTAACAGCGCCAGCATCACCCCCGTCAGTATGTAAGAAAAAAGCAGACTCTTTAGCAAAAAAGCCACCGGTACCTCCCCCGTCCCCTGATTCCGATTCCTTTGTTCCATCATTCCCCCTGTCAGACCAAAGCCTTTGCCGGCTTTAGTCTATAAACTTTTTATAAAATCATATGCATCTGCCTCCGGGAACTTGACAAACTCCTATTCATTCTGTATAGTAAATTTTGATTACCAGAAACCAATATCGCGGCAGGCGGCATCCAAGACCGGCTGTCAGTACACAAAGGAGTGACTCATTTTTGGACGTTCCAGAAGGCATACAACTTATTATTCTACTGTTTCTTATCATCCTGTCAGGCTTCTTCTCGTCGGCAGAGACGGCTTTCAGCACGGTGAACCGTGTGCGCATGCGCACCCTTGAGGAAGAGGGCAGCAAGCGGGCGGCAAAGGTAAACAAGATCCTGGAGAGCTACAGTAAGATGCTCAGTACCGTTTTGATCGGCAACAACATCGTAAACCTGTCCACCTCTGCCCTGACCACTACCATTGCCCTGCGTTTCGGCATCCCCGTGGCTGTGGCTACCGGTATCCTGACTCTTGTCATTTTGCTGGTGGGCGAAATTGTTCCCAAGACATGGGCCATGCTCACATCGGAAAAAATTACCCTTGCCTACTGCGGCATTATCTACGGCCTGATGCAGATCATGACTCCGGTTATCTTCATCGTTGACAAAATGTCCAACGGGATACTACGCCTGCTGCGCATTGACCCCAGCAAGAAGATCACTACCATGACGGAGGCGGAGCTGCGGACTTATGTGGATGTAAGCCATGAAAGCGGCGTCATTGAATCCGAAGAAAAAGAAATGATCTACAATGTGTTCGATTTCTCCGACGCCCTGGCCAAGGACATCATGGTTCCCAGGATCAATATGGTAACCGTGGATGTAAATGCCTCTTTTCAGGAAGTGCTGTCTACTTTCCGGGAGTCCATGTATACGCGCTTTCCCGTATATGAGGACGATAAGGACAATATCATCGGCCTGATCAATATCAAGGACTTCATTCTGACCCAGGACGAAAAACATTTCCAGATCAGGTCGATCCTCAGGGACGCCCATTTTACATACGAATTTAAAAAAGTATCCGATCTGCTCTATGAACTGCGGGAAAAGACCACCAGCGTCACCTTTGTCCTCAATGAATACGGCGCCACAGTGGGCATGATCACCCTGGAAGACCTGCTGGAGGAAATCGTGGGCGAAATCCGGGACGAATATGATGAAGACGAGGAAGAATACATACAGAAGCTGGATGAACGCACCTATCTGGTGGAGGGCAGCATGAAGCTGGACGACATCAATGACGAGCTGGACACGGATCTGAACAGCGAGGACTACGACTCTATCGGCGGTATCATCATCGAGAGTCTGGATCGGCTGCCTGAAGACAGTGAGGAAGTCACTCTGGAAAGCGGCATCCGCCTGAAAGTACAGGGCATTGAACAAAACCGGATCGTAAAAGTGCTGATGACCATCCCCGAGAAGCCGGAAAGCCAGGAGGCCGAATCCAAAGAAGAAAAACCCGATTCCTGAATTCCGGACCAAGAGGCGCTAACCGAACCGCCCCGTAATATATAATTCCGTCCGTTTATCCCGCGGTCTGCAAAACAGGCTGTCAGTGCTGCCGGATTCCACGATTTCTCCCCCCAGGAAGAAAGCCGTGTCATCCGCCACTCTGGCAGCCTGCTGCATGTTATGGGTCACAATCACCAGCGTATAGCTTCCCCGCAGACGTTTCAGCAGCTCTTCTATCTTCAGAGTGGAGACGGGATCCAGCGCGGACGTGGGCTCGTCTAACAGCAATACCTCCGGTTCCACGGCAAGGGCTCTGGCTATGCACAGCCGCTGCTGCTGCCCTCCGGACAGGCCCAGTGCAGTTTTTTTCAGTCTGTCTTTCACTTCCTCGAAAATAGAGGCGCTTCGCAGAGAACGCTCCACGATTTCTTCCAGCTCCTCCCTTTTTTTCATGCCCTGCAGTCTGGGCCCATAGGCCACATTGTCAAAAATGCTCATGGGAAAAGGATTGGGCGATTGGAAAACCATGCCCACCCGCCTGCGCAGAAGGGTAACGTCCACCCGCTCATCGTAGATATCTTCTCCGTCCAAAAGCACTTTCCCTTCCATGCGCACATGCTCCGCCAGATCGTTCATCCGGTTGAGACATTTCAGAAAAGTCGATTTCCCGCAGCCGCTGGGACCGATCAGGGCTGTGACCCGGTTCTCCCCAATCTCCATATCTATATTTTTCAGAGCCTGGTTTCCGCTATAAAAAAGCTTCAGGCCTCTCACTGATATCTTTCCCTGAACCATTTTCCAAGAACCCCCGTCTTTCCAAGAACACCTTTCCGTCTCAAGTAACTCCTGCGGTTTCCGGTTCTCCGCCAAAAACCGGCTCTCCCCCGAAGCGCTCCGCCGCATATCAGCTTTATCAGCAAATTCAGCGCCAGTGCCAGCAGAATCAGCACGCAGCCGATACCGAATGCCGCCTCGTATTCTCCATTTTGCATCTGCAGGTACAGCTCCACTGCCAATGTCCCGCCGGACTGAAAAACCTTTCCTCCCAATGCGGACAAAATATCTCCCAGATCGCCCTTTAGCCTGGGCAGCAGCCTGGCGCTGCCTGCCGTAAAAAGAAGCGCCGCCGATTCCCCCACAATGCGCCCCACTGCCAGAATAATGCCGGTGAGAATCCCCGGCATGGCGGCAGGAAGCAGAATCGTATGAATCAGATGCCACTTAGGAGCCCCCAGCCCCAGGGCAGCGTACCGGTAGCTTTCCGGCACGGTGCGCAAGGCCCGCTGGGTGTTACGCACGATGAGCGGGAGCACCATCAGGGCCAGGGTAAGAGAGCCGCTCAAAAGGGAATACCCAAACCCCATCACATCCACAAAAAATACCATGCCGAAAAGCCCGAAAATCACGGAGGGAATCCCGGCCAATATCTCTGTGGCAAATTCGATGAGCCGTACCAGCCTGCCCGGCTGCGCATATTCATTCAGGTAGATCGCCGCCCCGATCCCCACAGGCACTGCCGCCCCCAGGGTGATCAAAATGATGTACAGGGTATTTACAATGCTGCCGCCAATGCCAACCGTACCCCTCCATACGCTTGTGACGGAAGTCAGAAATCGCAGGCTCAAAATCCTTGAGCCCCTGAAAAACAGATACGCCATGATTCCAAGCAGCAGGAACAGTGAAAAATATGCCGCCCCATAAATCGCTGCCAGAAGAAACTGTTCTGTGGGTCTTGTCCTTTTTTGGTAAAGCGAATGGTTCCCTGTCATTTTTCTGCTCCTTTCTTTCTGTGCCTGTCCCGGTCCTTTTACCTGCGGTCTCCTGTATTCCGCCCTTTACCGGCGCCTTTCCATGTATTCTTCCTCTTCTTTATCCGTCTAAAGTCCGGCTCTCCCTTAAGATCCGCGTCAGCCACAGATTCATCAGCATAATAAATGCAAACAACACAAGTCCGATGGTAAACAGCGCCTGTCTGTGGAGGCCGTGGGCATATCCCATCTCCCCTACAATGGCTGTAGTCAGAAATCTCACCGAGCGAAAGGGAAGCGGCGCATTGACGCTTCCCCCGGACACCAGCATAATCGCCATAGCCTCGCCCAGGGCCCTGCCCACCCCCAGCACCACGGCCGTGGCAATCCCCGGCCCCGCGGCTGGGAGCACGGCCTGGAAGTAAGTTTGTATCCTGGATGCCCCCAGGGCCAGGGAGGCTTCGCGGACAGAGGGCTTCACTGCCCGGATGGAGGCTTCGCTGATGTTGATGATGGTAGGAAGCATCATAACGGCCAGCACGATGGCGGCAGAAAGAAGATTTGCTCCCCCCGTAAACTGATGCTTTTCGGCCCCTGCGAACAGATACCGTTCCAGTCTGTAAATCCAGGGGTTCAGCAGATAGATGCCAAGCAGCCCGTAAATCACGGAGGGAATTCCCGCAAGCAGCTCCACAGCCCCCTTTATGACCTCTGTCATTCCCCGCTTTCGCCCGGACTCTTCCGCCAGAAAAACCGCTGTGAGAATCCCCAGCGGAATCCCTGCCGAAGCTCCCAGAAGCGTACCCACCACAGAAGTCAATATCACATACAAAATGCCGAACTGCGGGTCGTCTGCCGTGGGGTTCCACTGTGTGCCCAAAAGGATATTGCCAAGGCCGATCTGCCTGATGGCAGGTAATCCGCTTTTTAGCATATAGACAGTGATGGCCGATACCGCCAGGAGGGCAAATGCCGCGCAAACGCTACACACCAGCTGCGCGGCAGCTTCTTTCGCGGCTCTTTTTTTCCGATATTCCATGCTGCCCCTATTCCCCTTTCCCTGCGGCTTTCTTCACAAGCCCTACTTTTTCTGCAATATCCTGCCCCTCAGCGCTATATGCATAGCGGAGCCAAAGTCTGACGATATCTCTCTGGGCGGACAGCTCCCCCCGAATGACCATCAGGAAAGGACGGCATAACGGATATTTTCCGTCTCTGACATTTTCCGCAGTGGGCGCTATCCCATCCAGGGCAATCGCGCATACCCTGCCGCCCCCATCACTTCCCCGCCCCTTTGCCCCTTTCCATTCCGCCGGCTCCGCGGCAGGATGCAGCACGTCAAAGGACAGATAGCCCACGGCCCCCGGCGTGGACGCGACTCTCGCCATGACGGCCCCCGTGCTGTCCAGTTCGTTGGCATATGTACACCGGCCCCTTATCCCCAGCAGCTCCTCGAAAGCCTCTCTTGTGCCGGAGCCGGCCTCCCGGCCTATGAGGACAACGGGCATATCGCCGCCTCCGATTGATGACCAGTTCGTAATTTTTCCGGTGTAGATGTCCCTCAACTGCTGCCAGGTTATTTCCGTCACAGGATTCCCGGAATCTACACATACCGCAATGCCGTCCAGCGCCACCGCGTATCCCGTCAGCCCGCCGGCCTTTTCTTCCTCTGACAGCTCCCTGGATGTAATAGCAATATCCGCGCTTCCCCGCAAAACCGATTCAATTCCCGCACTGGATCCGGTAAACTGTACCGTCACGGTAATGCCCGGATATCGCTCCATGAAGCACTCCGCCAGAGCATCCGTAAGCTTTTCCATAGAAGAACTCCCCGCCAGCTGCAGGGAGCCTGTCGGTTCCATGCAGCCGTCCTCTGTCTGCCGCAGCCCGCCGGCTTCTTGCCGCATTTCTCCGCCTTTCTGTGAGGTTCCGGAATCCGCGTATGTTTTCCCGCCGTCTGCCTCTAAACGGTATGCCTGTATACCGCCGCAGCCTCCGAAACAGACAATTGCCGGAAGCGCAAATGCAAACAGCGCTTCCGCCGCAAGCCGCATTCTTCTACCGAACCCCTTTCTTCCGTCTCTCATCCCATTCTCCCGGGGAGGTCCTGCCTGCCGCCTAGCTGCTCCATACCGTTGCCAGGATTCCCTCCGCAATCGCCCGGGCAGTCTCCTGAAACCGCTCATCCAGCAGACGATTGTCGGCATCCGTATTGATGAAGCCTACCTCCACCAATGCGGCCGGCATCTGGGTCTGGTTCAACACCACCAGGTTCGTCCGCTCATTGACTCCCTGGTTCTCATATCCTGCCTGCTCCAGCCTGGCATTGATATTTTCCGCCAGCCTTCCCGCCTCCCCGTAACGATTGTATACAAGGGTTTCTATCCCCTCTAATGTCAAGTTGATGTTATGAATATTTATCGGCTTTTTTGTCGAAATTCTTCGAAACCTCCATGTTTCCACGGGGTTCATGTTAAATAAATGCCAAATCAGTAAAAAATGAATATGAAATGAATGCCATCCTCTCACTCCGTAAAATTCCATTCTATTTCCACCCGCTTATCCTTATAGAGTGTTACCTTCCTGATAAAGACATCTACCACCTCCTGTGTCAATGTTTCCATGTGGGAACAGCGGATAATCTGTTTCATATCCCGCTTATCCCTGTCCATTTCTTCCTTCATTCGGCTGTATTCGGCCTCCGTTTCCTGAATCTTTCCGGACAGTTCTTCCATCTGCCTGGTCAGTCTGTCAATCCTCTCCCGGTATTCTTTTGCATCCATCTGGCCTTCAGCGTAACCTTCATAGAGAGCATCCCTTTCTTTCTGTATCTCATGATGCCGTTTCCCATACTCTGTTTTCTTTCTCCCAAGCTCCTCCAGAATTTCCTTCTGGAACTGCCCCAACATTCCACGGTTCCTGATCTGGTCTCCCCTGCGCATCAATTCCTGATTCAAAAGGGTAAGCACTGTTTCCTCCAGGATAGCTGCATTGAAATAGGTGCAGCAATCCGGTATCTGCAGAATGGAATGTTTCCAGCACCAAAAATAACGTGGAGTTTTTCTGTTTAAAGGCTTATAGTTTAAGGAGTATCCGCATCCGCCGCAATAAATCTTCCCCGTCAGCGGATGCTTCTCTCTTTTCCGCCTCGTAGAATTTCCCGGTCTCTTCTGTGCAACACAGGCAAATATTTCCGGTGTCACCAGCGGTTCATGATGATTCTTGATTACCTTCCAGTCACTTTTGGGAACCGCATTTCCGCTTTTGCTCCCTACGGATTTGCGGACAGTCTTTCCATAGGCCATTTCCCCTAAGTAAAAACGGTTATCCAGTATATTTCGGACTACGGCCTGGCTCCATGTATGATTCTCTTTCAAGTTGACTCGGCCAGGATTGCGTAGCTGTGTTGCCGTAGGCACCCGTTCCTCAAAAAGCCTTTTTGCAATCTGCTGGGTAGTCATCCCATCCGCTGCCATGGAAAAGATCAAGCGAACAATCTCTGCCTCCCTTTCATTGATAATCACTGCGTTTTTTACTTCCTTGTCTTTCTCATACCCTAAAGGAAGCAGCCTGGACACATACTCCCCGGCGGCATATTTACTGTCAATGGATGACTTCGTTTTCACAGAAATATCCTTGCTGTACAGGTCGTAGACCAGGGTTTGGAATGCTGTATCGAAAGCAAGCGGCATGCCGTTTTGCTCCCTGCTGTCATAACCGTCATTTATGGAAATAAAATCAACCCCCATAAAAGGAAACACCTGATTCAAATAGCTTCCTGCCTCAATATAATTCCTTGAAAAACGGGAAATATCTTTTACAAGGATACATCCGATCCGGTTCTGCCTGACCGCTTCCAACATTTTCTGCATCCCTGGGCGCTCCATGTTAGTCCCGGTGAACCCATCGTCACAAAATTCCATGACTTCATTGCCCGCCAGACTTTTATCCTTCCTGATATATTCCAGAAGGTACGTCCTCTGGTGGCTGATGCTCAGGCTTTCCCCCTCTCCTGCACATGTGGATTCAGGCTGTACATCCTCTGTAGAAATACGCAGATATATGGCTGTCTTTCGTTTCTCCCCCACATCACGCCTCCCCTCTCATGATGTCACTATAATGAAACACAACCTCTACCCGTCTCCCCGGGTAGACATAAATCCTCTCAACCAATTCTTCCACCAGCTCCCTGGTCAATTCTTTCTGGCTTTTACATTTTATTAAGGAACGGACAGCCTTCAGGTATGCTTTGCCTTCTCCCTCCAGCTTTTCTGCCTCTTTCCGGCACTGGTCTCTCAGCTTTTCCAGTTCCTGCAGACGTTCCTCTTTCCGGAACCGGTAACAGGCATACTCTTCCCGGGACAGCTTTCCTGTGCTGTATGCCATATATTCTCCTCCCTCCTCTTCCGACAGCGCTGAAATCTGCCCTTCTGTCTTCTTTAGCCTTTGCTCAAGCTCTTTCCTTTTCTGCCGAAGCATATCTTCCATTTGTCCGGTAAAGCTTTTAGGCTTTTTCAGCTGTGTGGCGAATTCCGTCCGGAGCAGTACAAGGAGGATATCCGACAATTCCGTTTTGTATATATGGTTGGCATCCGGGCATGTTTCCCGCTTGGTTCCTGTGCTGTCCAGACAGAAATAGCCGTCTTTCCTCTCCCGTCTCCCATCCGCATAGATTCTTACTTCGCTATGCCGGGTCATTTTCCTGCCGCATACGCCGCAATACAGGATACTTTGGAATATATTCTCCCCTATGGGGCACCTTTCTGTACGGTGACTATGGCTGCGTGTCCGCTCCTGTATCCTGTGGCGTATCTCCTGTGCCTGCTCATAAAGTTCCGGACTAACCAGGGCTTCATGGGTATTTTCTTTCCTGACCCATTCTTCTTCCGGTTTTTGGATGCGGTTCTCCGCTTTCCGCGCTGTAAGGGAAGTTCTGCCCTGTACCAGCCTGCCGAGATAAGTCTCGCTTTTCAGGATACTTTCCACTGCGCTCTTATCCCAGCCTTTATATACCATTTCGGCCGGGCAACAGACCTCTTTGGTTTTCTTATAAATGGCAGGCGGGTTGATTCTTCGCTGATTCAAGCTATTTGCCACAGCCTGGTAGCTTTCCGTCTCCACAAATTTCCTGTAAATATCCTGGACAATCTCTACAGTATTCCTGTCCGGTTTCAGTTTCCTGACCCGTCCCTCCCTATATGCCTCATACCCATAAGGCGGCGGACCCCCCACATAGGAGCCAGCCGCCCTACGCTGTTCCAGGGACAGCTTGCTCTTGACAGAAGAATCTTTGGCATACATATCGTTTACCAGGTTCTTGATTTCCGATACCATCTGCTTTGTGCCATTGCCCTCTTCCCCTGTATCATACCCATCCGTAACCGCTATGAAGCGGACCCCCAAAAACGGGAATATTTTCTCAATATAATTTCCGGCTTCCAGATAATTTCTGCCAAACCGGGATAAATCTTTCACAACCACACAGTTAATGTCGCCCAGGCGTATATCCTGCATGAGCCTTTTGAATGCGTCTCGTTCAAAATTCGTCCCTGTTTTCCCGAGATCCACATAGCGGCCGACAATCTCAATCCTGTCCCTGTGATGCCGATTCCAGTCCTCTATGTATTTCTCCGCAATATGAATCTGCGTCTCAAGGCTGCTCTGCGGACCAGCCTGGGATTCATTCTTTTTCAGCTCCTGATCTGAGGACAGTCTTGCATAGAGCCCTGCCTTATAATATTTCGCTCCCTGCATCTTCCCCTGCCCTGCGCCACCGGGAACATGGACACGCTTTGATATCCTGCCCATATCACACCCCCATTCCTGTTTCTGCAAGGGCAGTCTTTTTCTGGCTTCCTGTCTGCCGGGACGCTGCCGTAACACCTGTAGCGATGCCATTATTGTATTCTTTCATCGCCTGGTACCGATCAGTAAAATAGAACTCGATTTCCACCCGCTTTCCCTCATATACCCAAATCCTTTTCACAAGGCTTGCCAGGGTATGACGGTCTATCTCCGTCAGCTTCAGGGATTCCTTAAATGCTGCAAGCCGCCCTGCACTGAGCACACCGGTCCTGAACATCTCCCGGACAAGCTGCTCCTGTTTTTCCTCTGCGGCTGTCAGACTCTCTGCTTTCTTCTGAAACCCGTTATGAAGCCTTTCAAATTCTTCTTTTGTGATGACCCCTTCCCTCAAATCCTCGTATAGGCGGGCACACAGGCTATAATATTTATCCTGCTCCTGCTTCAGACGTGCGATTTCCTTATTGTAACTGATGACCGCCTGCAGATTGGCCTCCCGGTCCTGTGCCTGCTCGAACAGTCTCTCCTGTTCCAGAAAATCATTGGCATACTGCCGGACAGCGGTCCCGGTCAGCCCTTTCAGCACATTTTCCTCTATGCTGTGGCGGCTGCACCCCTCCCCCCGATTCTTGGTAGAACAGATATAATACACTCTTTCTTTCCCTTTGTAACGGTTGACCCGCCTCACCATCTGCTCTTTGCAATCCCCGCAGAACAAAAGACCCATGAACGGATTCATCTCTTTCTTTTCCGGACTGACACGACCATCCGCTTTCAACAGGTTCTGCACAATCGCAAAGTCATCTGCAGAGATAATAGGCTCATGGGTATTTTCCACCCGTATCCATTCCTCTTCCGGCTTTTCCACGCATTTCTTTACTTTATAGCTGACCCGCTCCGTCTTCCCCTGTACCAGGTGGCCTATATATACCTCGTTGGTCAGTATCCGCTGGACGGACGGGCTGCTCCACTTGGAACTGCTTCCCCCGGAAAAGCCTCCCCGGTAGTTCAACCCAAGGGATTTCTTGTATTCCCTGGGAGACAGGATATGGAGATCATTCAGTTTCCCCGCAATGGCAGAGATTGCCATCCCTTCAATCTTCCATGCATATATTCTGCGGACAATACCTGCCGCGTAATCGTCCACTACCAGTCTGTTCTTATCTTTCTCCGCTTTCCGATAGCCGTATACCGCAAAAGCCGCAAGGCATTCACCTTTCCTGCGCTTCACTGCAAGCTGGCTTTTTACCTTTGTTGATATATCACGGCAATAAGAATCGTTTATGAAATTTTTTACCGGCAGTACAATGGTGCGTTCTCCCCAATCTGCCGAAAAGCTGTCATAATGGTCAGTAAGGGCAATAAACCTCACCCCAAGAACCGGGAATACCTTTTCCAGATATCTCCCGGTCTCTATGTAATCGCGCCCAAAACGGGACAAGTCTTTCACAACAACGCAGTTTACTTTCCCCGCCTCTATGTCACACATCATCCTCTTAAATTCTGGCCTGTCGTAATTGCTGCCGGAAAAGCCATCGTCCACATAGCTGTCGTAAAGTTCCATATCCGCCTGTTCCTTTATGAAAGAGCGGATCATCTCCCTTTGACTGCTTATGCTGTTGCTCTCGGTTTTAGACTCACCACTTTTACCTGCCGCTTCTCCGAGATTGTCGTCATCAAAGACGATCCTGTCGTCTCTGGATAACCGCAGATACATGGCTGTATAGAAATATGAATTTTCTTTCATTGTATCACTCCCTGCTTTTGGTTACTGGCTTCCGCTTCCTGTACTTCGAAATAAGCTTCCAAGAAACCGTCAGTGCATTCACCAAAAATCAGGAGTTCCACTGCTTCGTCCCAATATTAAGTCAGCATAGACGCCTGTTTTTTTCAAGCATATTTTTTATCCTTTTGAATTGATTAGTCTGAACACGGAAATGGGCGTCTAACCAATGCTCATTTCTGCTCACTATATGTAGATTTCCGATAGCCTGCGCAGATATTCCGCCATCTTATCATCAATACTGGCCCCATTTTCCTGGAACCTGACCTTTACCACATAGTCTCCGATACGGTTACAATAGACATTTGCCGTCTGTCCGGCAAAGGCTTCCAGCTTCTTTTCCACGGGCATCGAAGTGTCTATTTCTATATCCCTTAAGTCTGTCAATGTGGAAATGTCCACTGTCCGTACGTCCACTGCCGCCATCCTGTCGAGCGCTTCCTTGGTCAAATTCAAATCCCGCATCCCCTTTCTGTATAACAAATTACCTGTCCGGTTTATTTTATTATTTTATCGGCCCGTCCTATGACAACCGGCTTTTGACTTATTTTTGCTTTTCCAAAATCGGACACGGCGATGTATGGCTTTGAAAAAGCAAAAAATCCCACTCGCTGTCATAAAATACAAGCATTTTTCCTGAATCTGCGACTGAAAATCTCTTGATTTTATAGTATGTCCAAATTGATGAACCGGAAATAATAGGTTGCGAAAATGTTCAGCGGCAAAAGCAGATACGCAAGACCATAGAGCCGCATAATACCGGGAGCAATCTGCAATACGCTGTCTGTGGGGGACATGAATATTTTCACAAAAGCATTCGGGAACAAAAGCACTGCAGCTGTCCATAAAACACCGAAGGCTGCAATTGTCCACAGGGAATATTTCCGCGTTTCCTTGATGCGCTCCCACTTATGCACGCTGTAGTTTTCAGAGATAATTGGCTGTGCCGCCTCTCCCACAGCGTCTCCTATCTGAACTTACCCATTCTCCGGGACAGGCTGTCTGAGTATTTCGCAAGTAATTTCATTGCAAGTTCCCTTTCCGAGGCATCTATATCCTCAAAGGCCGCAATTTCCTCCGCAAGAACCAGGTCCACCGTTTTTCCGGAAAACTCTTCGCCTTTTTCCGTCAGTGTGACATACTTATGGCGTTTACCATTGTAATTAACGATTTGGCAACGGCCTGGTGAATTTCCTCAAAACCATTGATGGTTGCATTGAAAGCAGCAATAACTTCTTTTGCAGTATACACAGATTTTCCCCTTTCAGTCCGAAAACAGACTTGTTCTATCTTATTTTTCTCCATTTTTCAAGAGAATTCACAAAAAAATAACATTTGCCCGCTGTATTTTAACCCCCACGCAATCCTTGCCGAAGAGCGTCACGAAATCCGCCATGGCATGCCAGGCTGCCTCCTCAAAATATCCTGTATTTCCGCATCTTCTGCCCCTCGGACAGCATCTGCTGTTCTTAGTAGGCGGCAAACCTCTCGTTCCGGTCTAATGCGGTCTTCTTCTGCATTTCCTCGTCCGCCCAGAGAAACCATGCTTCCCATGCTTTACCCGCTCTTTTTTCTCCAACACCCGGAATCGGGATTAGAGACGGTTACTTCGTAATCTCCCAGGCGAGGGCAATCTGTGCATGCGCCGCCTGTTTTTAAAAATTCCAATCTTGACAATTTGTACAGTCATGACTAAACTGTTATTAGTGCATAACCGTACTAATTTGTTTGTGTTTAAGGAGGCAGGCTATGATAGGCAACACTATTTTTATGGAATAGCTAAGCCAATATTATGATGCATGGCTGCAGTATAACAATGTGTATGAAGAATGGGCAAAAACGCACGGGCTGTCCGTCAACTGCCTGTATTTTACAATTGAGTATGTAAATCGGGATTTGATGTAAAGGGAGATTTCTTTTATGTGGGGTATATATCTCGACATTAAAGCTTTTGAGGATGGACTATTCCAAGCAGTAGTTCAATACAAGATAGACAATGGTAAAGCTTTAGTTATGCTGCCTAAACCTAATTATGAGCTGGACATGAATAGCATCAGGGAATTGCCGGCACCTCCCCGGTTTATTTATGGGGAACAAGTCTCGCCTTGTAACCATCCCGATATGATAGGTGTGGTTGTAGGGATTCACTGGCACTTCAAGCATAATTGCTGTTTTTACACCATCAGCATCAATGAGAAAACAAAAAGCAAACGATACTTTGATGATGACTTGATTTCTGTGGTATGAATTCCCGTTTAAAGACTTGTTAGGGGAATGCATTATACTTCAAATATAAGGAAGTAGGAACACTTTTCCGAAAAGGGAGTTATTTATCTGATATTGCAGGGAGTAGGCGACGGGAGCCAGGAAATCAGCGCCTGCGCACTCCCTCTTGATATCCCTCATCACATGGCCCGGCCATCCCCCATTCGTCATAAACGGGAGCACCGTCTTACCGTTAACATCCTGCACCAGAATTTACTCTTCTGCCTATGGCTGCTGTTCTGGCGTTTTAGAGGTTCTTTTGCAGCCGATTTTTCATATTTCAAAAACAATTTCGCTTTTGACTATCTCTTTATCTTCTTTTTGTAGCACAAACAAATCTTTTCCCTCAAAGCTGCCTCTGCATAAAATCAGCACATCTATATTGTTTCTTCATCGTTATATTGTCCAGGCGAAGCTCTCCAAATAATTCGGCAATTGCATCCTCTTCAATCTGCAATATGCCAATCAACGATAGTTTTGCCTTAGAATCAGTCATACTTGCGCCCACTTTTTTATTTCTTATCAACTTCATACTGCCATTTCCTCCTTAAAAAAAGCATTCCATTTTTTGCTTTCACTGCAGGCCCTTTGTAAGCCCAGATGCCGGATGCTTCTGCCTGGTATATTCCCTGCGCAGCCGCCCGCCAGGCCGTACGGCGCGGCATAGCAGGAAATATGGGAAAAGACTTTCTCCAGCTCATGAATATGCAGCGGGGCATCCGTTCCGGAATGTTGCTAGCGGGTTAAGCTTCATGCGCTGTTTCAAGTAACCAGTCTTTGATATTTCCATTCCCGGATGTGCAGTCTTCATATAATTTCTCAGTTCCAGACTCAATGTAATCCCCTTTCGGTTCAGCATGGTAAACAGAAGATCTGTTAAAGGCATTTTTCGGTTTCTTATAAAAGATGATGGATTCCCATTTCTACAAAAATTCTGAAATTCAACCTGATGGATCAAACTGATATCACAACAGGCTCGTTTTTGAGAATTATTCATAAAATCACCTGCCTTACGGAATACAAAAAATATCAGTTTCCTATTTCAATTTTACAGCAAAATACAGAAAAAAGGAACCTTCTACAACTTTAAATGTAAAAGATTCCTTAAGTTATTAATGACATTGTGATTTTTCTGGCTTTCCACCAACTCGACACTATAATAACATAAGACCCTGTATACTGATTGGGATAAGGACTGGAATTGCGATGGATGGACACAAAATAATCTCCCTGCACCGCATTTCCCTCCTGTGCCTTATGTTCCGGGGATTCATATATGTCCGTTGTCCTGGTATAATAGACCTCTATGCCGTTCTCCTCCAGAATCTGTCCGATTGCCAGCGTCAGGGCCAGCGCGTCATCCTTTTCCTGCCTGCCCTGATACACCGCGCCAGGGTTGCTTCCGCCATGTCCCGCATCCAGTACCACCAAAGCCATAGTCAAGCCTCCGCATACCTTTTTATATCCTATGCAGGCGGCCTGTCTTTTGTTCCTGTCCTCATCGTCCTTTTACATGCTTTGGTATGCTGTCACAAAAAAACACGCCAAGCTGCCTTGACAGCACTCCACTTTGAATCCCATTGTCTCTATTTGGCATCAGTGGACAGGCTGTGGACACAGAGCGGGATATTACATTATACCTGACCAGGCGGGTGCATGAAAAAAATCATGAAAAAAACGTAAAAACACATGATAAATTTCGATAAATTCTTATTGCATTTTCTCTGATTTGTGCTATACTTAAATGCATGGGGCATTAGCGCAGTTGGGAGCGCGCAACATTCGCATTGTTGAGGCCGTGGGTTCGAATCCCATATGCTCCATTACAGCGCAAAGTTCCGGCCCCATCGTTTTGCCGGAAGAGTTCCCCTGACAGAAACATTCCCGCAAGAATGCAGTGTTCTATGGACACTGCATTCTTGCCCTGCTTAAAGACAATCCCAGCTTTTCATGATAGCACTCCGGATTCCCTAAAAGATTGTACGCCTTTGGATTTGGAACACAGGATTTCGTAGTATGCATCAATATGCTTCAGCTTAAAGCAGTCAATAGGATGCCGGGAAGCCAGCCTCAATGCACCGGGACGCAACATGCAATCAGATATATATAATCGATTTATCATAGCCAATCATTAGGCTTAATGCCCAACTACATCTCATAACTGTGGGAAGAAAACTCACAACTATAAGCAAGCTTTTGTTGCAATTCCCCCTATCCCTGTCTACTCTTCCTCAATGCTCCAGCATATTCTCAATAAAGATCCCATACCCTTTCCTGGAATCCTGCACCAGAACATGGGTCACGGCTCCGATGAACTTCCCGTTCTGTATAATAGGGCTGCCGCTCATCCCCTGAACAATTCCCCCGGTCACCGCCAGCAGCTCCGGGTCCGTGACGGTGAGCTCTATGCCCCGGTTTACATTGTCATGATCCAGGTGGATTGCCGTAATCTCTATATCATAGTATCTGGTCTCCCCGTCCACAGTGCACAGGATCTGGGCCTTGCCGGTCCGGATCTCCTGCTTAAGGCCGATAGGCAGGGCTTCCCGGGTGCCCATTTCCAGCGCTTTTTGATTGCAGGTGCCGAAGATCCCGCGGTTGCTGTTGTCTGTGATTTTCCCCAGAATCCTCTCGTCCGAGTAGATGATCATACCTGTCATCTCGCCGGGATTGCCGGAGGATCCTTTATGGATGTCCACGATATCCGTTTGGTAGAGAGTGCCTCCCTCCATGTGCATCAGGGTACTGGTGTCCACATCTGTGATGCCATGTCCCAGGGCCCCGAAATTCCCCTGATTGTCAATGTAAGTCATGGTGCCCACGCCCTGGGCATTGTCCCGCACCCAGACGCCGATCTTGTAATCGCCTGCCGCATCCTGCATGGGGGTGATTTCCACGTCCATGAGTTCGTCGTCCCTCTCTATGGTCAGGACCACGGGCTGTCCGTTGCTGTCTTTCATACGCTGAATAAAATCATCTTTTTCCGTCACGGCGAGGCCGTTTACCTTGCGGACATAGTCGCCGGATTTTAAGATATATTTGCCGGGAGAGTAGCTGACGCCGTCCACCCCCTGGAATTCTCCCGTTCCTACCACCAGCACGCCGTCTGTCTTCACATAGATGCCGATGGGTGTGCCTACGGGAATCAGTTCCTGGTCCTCGATGACCTGGATTTCTACATTTTTTAAAGTAATGAAGCCGAAGAGCTTGACCTGCATCTGGTAGCCCGACTTCAAAGCCGTCTTCAGCGTAAATGTTTTACTCAAATCTATGTCCACCGCCCCCTGAGGAATATTGCTGCTCCCCTGGTCGCTTACGCTTATAATCTCTCCTCTGGCAGGCACGCCCAAATGAAAGGATTCCTCCTCCCCGGCACGCACATTGATGACGGAGGGAATGCTGCTGTCAATCTGATAGTACAGCATGGCCATCAGAGCAATACAGCTTGCCGCCAGAGTCAGGCTTAAACAGAACCGGTATATTCTGTAGCGCCGCAGCCTCTTCTTCCAGTTCTGGATCAGGATCACCATGTCCGCACCTGCCCGTCGTTTCACATCTTCCTCCATATTGCCTGCCGCGAAATTTCTGTCTGGCACTGTCCTTTTTCTGATATCTTCTATATTCTGTATGTTCCCCTTGCCTTTCTGTCCCATATCCACATACTCCCATCTGAATCGCCGTTTTTGCCCACACAAAAAGACTCTCCAGGAGTCTTTTTCGTGTATAGTATGTGAAATTTTTTCTGTTTCATTCCGACAGCTTTTGGAATTTTTAACGGGAATCGGTCTTGTGCGCGGCGGCCTGGAGGCGCATATCCTTTGCATTGGACAGGGCGGCCTCGGTCAGGGTATCGCTGCCTAAAAGCCTTGCCAGCTCCCCTAAGCTTTCCTCCTCTTCCAGCAAACGGATATCGGTGATGGTATTGTCCTGGGTGGAGCTTTTTTCGATGACAAAATGCCTGTCCGCCATAGCCGCTATCTGGGGCAGATGGGTAATGCAGAGCACCTGGTGAGCATGGGCCACTGTGTCCAGTTGCTCGGAAACCCGCCATGCGGTCCTGCCGCTGATACCCGTGTCAATTTCATCAAAAATCAGGGTGTCGATATCATCCCTGCCTGCCAGAACAGTCTTGATGGCCAGCATGATACGGGAAAGCTCGCCGCCGCTGGCCACCTGGCTCAGAGGCTTGAGACTCTCTCCCGGATTGGTGGAAATCAGAAATTCCACATCGTCATAACCTTTTGCCGTGACGGTCTTTGACTGCTCTACGGCAATTTCAAATTCCACTGCGGCAAAGTTCAGATGGAGCAGCGCCTCTTTCAGCTGCTTTGTCAGCACAGCGGCATTTTTCCTGCGGATCCCGGAAAGCCTGCCGCAGGCATCCTGCAGCCGTTCCTTTGTCTCCCGGAGCTGTTCATTTAACTGCTCCATATAGGCGTCATAGTCGCACAGCTTGTCCAGAAGCTTCTGTCTCTCTTCTCCGTAGGCAATGACTGCCTCTATGGTGTTTCCGTATTTTTCCTTTAAACGGTTCAGGAGGTTCAGACGTTCCTCCACGGCAGCGAAATCCGCGTCATCGAATTCGCAGTCCGCCATGTACTGCGCCAGATCCCGATTATAATCCGCCAGCAGATTGTCGATTTCTGTCAACTCTCCCTCCAGCTCCTCCAGACGGCCGTCCAGTCCTGCCACACTCCTCAGGGCGCGCAGGGCACGGCTAAGCGCGCTTCCCGCTCCGTTTTCCGAATCATTCCCTGTATACTGATAGCTTTCGGACAAATTTTCGGTTATCCTTTTGCTGTTTACCATGATGCGATAATGCTGCTCCAGCTCTTCGTCCTCCCCGGGAACCAGCTGCGCCTGCTGAATTTCCTGAAGCTCAAACCGGGCCAGGGCCTGCTCTTTTGCCTTGGCTTCCTCGTCCATGGCCTCTTCCTCCAGGGCTTTCTCCAGATCGCGGCACTCTTTATACAAGGCAGCCACCGTCTTAGCCTCCTTCTGCAGCTTCCCGCCGCAGTAAGCATCCAGAATCTCCATATGCTTTTTCCGATGCAGCAGGGACTGATGTTCATGCTGCCCATGGATATCGATCAATAGCTCCGCCAGCTCCCTGACCTGCTTTGCGGTAACTGTCTCGCCGTTTACCCGGTACACATTTTTTCCCACGCTGAGTCTGCGGCTGATAATTACAGAATCGTCTTCCGATGGTTCCAGCTCCAGCTCTGCCAGCTTCTCCCGCACTCTCTCATCCCCTGTGAAAGCAAGCTCCACAAGGGCGCTCTCCGCGCCTTTCCGCAGCATCTCCCGCTCGAACTTTCCCCCCAGCGCCAGCGTCACGCTGCCGATGAGCAGGGACTTGCCCGCTCCGGTCTCCCCAGTGAGAATGTTCAGGCCGGGGCCGAACTCCACCTCTGTCTCTTCCATCAGTGCCAGATTCTTCACATGCAAGCTTATCAGCATTTTCTTTCTCCTTTCAGGCTTTTGGCCGCGGCGCCCCGGCCCTTCCCAAAGCCGTAAGCTTTCCGCCGGATTCACCCTCTCCGCCACATCTGCCTGTCAAGTAATATCATAGCGCTTCACGTCATGACGGAGCTGATTCTTTCCATCAGCGCCCCCGCTTCCTCCAAAGTATGGGTGGCCACAAATATGGTATCGTCCCCGGCAATACAGCCCACCACTTCCGGGAATTTCAGGGCGTCCAGCGCCGTGGCAGCAGCCATGGCCATGCCGGACACGGTCTTTATGACCAGGAGATTCTGAGCCGCAGCCATGGAGGAATAGGCATCCTGCAGGACGCGGACATAGCGGTCTCCCCGCTCCCCCTCCTCCTGTTCCAGCAACACATATTTCTGCCCGCCCTCCGCTGTGGGCACTTTGGACAGCTTCAGTTCCCGGATGTCCCTGGAAACCGTTGCCTGAGTCACGGGAAAACCCGCCTCCCGCAGCCGCTCCGCCAGCTCTTCCTGGGTTCCCACATCATATTTGCGAATGATCTCCACCATTCTTTCCTGTCTGTTTCCTTTCATCCCCGCCCCTTTCCGACTGCCGTCTCATTCTGTTCCCGGATTGGTCCCGGCTCTCATCCCCAGCCCGGAAGATACTCATTACGCCGCCAGGATCCCCATGGAATCTCACGATTCCTGCATCTTCTTGTGCAGTACCTCCAGAAAACTGACCTGATTGAGCCGTAAAAATTCCGTGGTCTCCCGGGACCGGACAATCCGCAGCCTGTCCCCTGCCCGCAGCGGTATCACATGGCTTCCGTCAAAGTTGGCCTCCACAGTCTGGATTCCGCCCTCGCTGCGCTTCGGAATCTCGATCTCGATCACATCCTCCGGGGAGAGGATGATGCTCCTCTGATTCAGAGAATGCGGACAGATGGGCGTCAGCATGATCAGCCTGGCGCCGGGCTCCACCAGAGGGCCTCCCGCGGACAGATTATACCCTGTAGAACCTGTAGGTGTGGTCACAATCACGCCGTCGGCGCTGTAATCATTCAAAAACTGTCCGTTTACAAAGATATTGAACCGGATGATCTGTAAAGGACCGCTGCGGGATATGACGATATCGTTCAGGGCCCAGTCCTCAGCCTCCCCTCCGTCCGCAAAAGTTACCTTACCGTTGAGCATCATACGACTCTCCTGCTCATACTCCCCGGCAACCAGCCGCTCCAGAGACTCCTCCAGGTTCAGCACTTCCACTTCGGTGAGATATCCCAGAGTGCCCAGATTTACGCCGATGATGGGAATCCGCAGCCGCTTTGTCAGTCTGGCAGCCTGCAGCACCGTGCCGTCCCCGCCCAGGACGATCATACAGTCCGCATCCCCGGGGACGTGCCCGGAGCGTTCCGTCTCCCCGGAACTTTCACCTGCCATAACCGTAGCACGCCTGCCTTTCAATTGCAGATAGTCGCAGATTCGCCTGGTGGTGGCCAGATCTCTGTCTTTATGCCGATTGGTGTAAATCAAAAAATGCTTCATTGATTCCATCCTCCGCATGTAATAACAAAAGTATAGAAGCTCTTTACACACTTTCATGGGACACAGCCACGATCCCTGCCGTCAGTCTCTCCCACCCAGGCTCCCGGGACAGCCCGGAACCGCTTTCCGTGATCTCTTTCAGCCGTTCCTCCGCTTCATGCTCAGACAGCTCCCTGACAGCCTCCGGAGGCTCCGTGTCTTTTTTCAGATGCAGAAGATATTCGATATTCCCCTCAGGCCCCCTCACCGGAGAATAGTCCAGATGCAGTACGGCAAAGCCCACCAGATCCGCGTAATCCACAATCTTGCGGATCACCTCCTCATGGACGGACGGCTCCCTGACCACACCCTTTTTGCCCACTTTTTCCCTGCCTGCCTCGAACTGGGGCTTAATCAGACAGACCATCTCCGCGCCCTCCCGCAGCAGGTTTCTGGCAGGAATCAGTATCTTTGTCAGCGAGATAAAGGATACGTCCACACTGGCGAAATCCAGTTGTTCTCCAATGTCCCCGGGAACCATATAGCGGAAATTCCTCTGCTCCATACAGACAACCCGGTCGTCATTGCGCAGTTTCCAGGCCAGCTGTCCATGCCCTACATCCACGGCGTACACCCTGGCCGCCCCTTTCTGCAGCATGCAGTCCGTAAAGCCCCCGGTGGAAGCCCCGATGTCCATGCACACCTTATTTTCCAGAGAAAATGCCCATACCTCCATGGCTTTCTCAAGCTTCAGACCGCCTCTGCTCACATACTTAAGCCCGCTCTCCCGCACATCCAACGCAATCTTCGTCTCGTCAAAAAAGGTACCAGCCTTGTCTTCCTTTTGTCCGTTTACATACACATTGCCGGACATGATGACAGCCCTGGCTTTCTCTCTGGAAGCGGCATACCCCTGCTTCACCAATATGACGTCCAATCGTTCTTTCATCTGTCTCTCAATACCCCGCCGATCTTTTCAACAATGCTCTGCGGATCCAGGCCGATTTCCTGCTTTAGAAGCTCCACATTTCCATGCTCCACAAACACATCGGGAATCGCAATGGACAGGAAACGGTTCCTAAGACCGTTCTCATTCATATATGCCAGGATCTTCTCCCCATAGCCGCCGCAGGCCACATTTTCCTCCATGGTCACAATCAGGGAATGATCCCCGCAGGCTTCCCGCACAGCCTCCTCGTCGATGGGCTTCACGAATCTGGCGTTGATCAGGCTCACCTCATGCCCCCTTGCCTTAAGGCTCTCCCGTACGGCCTCCGCGGTCTTTACCATACTGCCCACGGCAAACAGGGCGATCTCCCGCTCCCTGTAGATCCACTCGGCCTTTCCCAGCCTTATGGGCTCTCTGTGCTCTTTTAAGCCCGCGTAAGCCATGCCTCTGGGATAGCGCACCGCCACGGGCGCCCCCAGGGCCACTGCGAATTTCAGCATATCGGACAGCTCCCATTTATTCTTCGGCGCGCAGATATGCATATTCGGAATGCCCGAGAGATATGTAAAATCAAAGACGCCCTGATGGGTCTCCCCGTCGCTGCCCACCAGCCCAGCCCTGTCTATGGCAAATACCACCGGAAGATTCTGCAGGCACACGTCATGGAGGATCTGGTCATAAGCCCTCTGTAAAAAAGAGGAATACACTGCCACAATGGGCTTCATGCCTCCCGCTGCCAGCCCCGCCGCAAAAGTCACCGCATGCTGTTCCGCAATGCCCACGTCAAAGAAACGGTCCGGATACCTATTGTGGAACCGTTTTAGTCCGGTTCCGTCCGGCATGGCGGCCGTGATGGCCACGATTTTTTCGTCCCGCTGCCCCAGCTTACACATCACCGTAGAGAAAATATCCGTATAATTGGCCACCGTCCTGGGATGGGAGGGAATCCCTGTCTCGATGTCGAAAGGCTCCGTGCCGTGGAACCTGGCGGGATGCCGCTCCGCAGGCCGGTATCCCCTGCCCTTTTCGGTCATCACATGGATCATCACCGCTCCCTCCACGCGTCTTGCAGCCAATATCGTAGTCACCATGGCGGAAATGTCATGGCCGTCCACGGGCCCCAGATAGGTGATACCCATATCCTCAAACATCATCCCCGGAATCACCAGCTGCTTGAAGCTGCTCTTTGCCCTGCGGATGCGGCTGATGGTACTGTCCCCCCGCTTGGTGCCCTGGAGGGCATTGTAGATGCCTTTCTTCAGATCCAGATAACTGGAGGCTGTGCGGATACTGTTCAGATATTTGGACATGCCTCCCACATTCTCGGAGATGGACATGTTGTTGTCGTTTAAGATAATGATGAAATTTGTCTCCAGCTTGGCGGCATTGTTCAATGCCTCATATGCCATGCCGCCGGTCATGGAGCCGTCCCCGATGACGGATACGATGGTTTCGCTTCCCCCCAGGATCTCCCTTGCTTTCACCAGCCCCAGCCCCGCGGACAGGGAGGTAGAACTGTGTCCCGTGTCAAAGACATCGCAGGGACTTTCCTTTCGCTTGGGAAAGCCGCTCATGCCATGGAACTGGCGCAGAGTCTTGAATTCCGCTTTCCGGCCGGTGAGGATTTTATGGGTGTAAGACTGGTGTCCCACATCCCAGATGATCTTGTCCGTCGGCAGGTTCAGGGCAAGGTGCAGCGCCATGGTCAGCTCCACGGCTCCCAGATTCGCCCCCAGATGTCCTCCCGTGACGCTGATGGTCTGTATCAGGAAATCACGGATCTCCTGAGCCAGGACATTTAAATCCTCTTTCCTTATTTTCTTGATATCATTCGCCTGTTCTATGGTTTCCAGTAACATAACCGCCCTCGCTATTTTCTTCTGTGTATCAATGTCAGAATCAGCTGTTTCAGAAACTCATGTTCGCCGGAGAATCCGTCCAGAATCCCGGCTGCCTCTCTGGACAATGCCTCCACGTCCGCCTGGGACTGCTCTAAACCTTTCCATGTCACATAGGTTTCTTTTCGGTTTGCGGCATCGCTGCCTGTGGATTTGCCAAGTTCCTTGCTGTCACCGGTCACATCCAGGATGTCGTCCTGGATCTGGAATGCGATGCCTATGTTGTAGGCACATTTTTCAATAGCCGCCGTCTGCTCTTTGGACGCGCCTGCCAGGATAGCCCCAATCATCATGGCTGCCTGTATCAGGGCAGCCGTTTTGTGGGCATGGATGAACAGCAGCCGCTCCGCAGCCGGCACGGTTTCCGTCCGGCCCGGGTCTTTCCCGTCCTGGCCGAATCCTTTCCCGTCCTGGCCGAATCCTTTCCCGTCCTGGCCGAATCCTTTCTCGTCCTGGCCGAATCCTTTCTCGTCCTGGCCGAATCCTTTCTCGGCTTGGCCGAATCCTTTCTCGGCCATGACATCCACCACCTGCCCGCCGATCATACCGTAAATTCCGGCTTTCCCCGCCAGCACCGAGAGCGCTGCCGCCGCACGCTCCATCCGGGTCAGCCTCTCCCTGCAGAAATCCCCGCAGTCCGCCTCCTGTCCCCTCTCCGGCGTCCGAAGCGCCCCCAGAGCGGTCTCAAAGGCATAATTTAACAGCCCGTCCCCCGCCAGGATCCCCAATGTCTCTCCATAGACATACCAGGTGGTCTCTTTTCCCCTGCGGTAACGGTCATTGTCCATGGCGGGCAGGTCGTCATGGACCAGGGAATAGGTGTGGATCATCTCAATGGCAGCCATAAAATGCTCGATGGCGTCTGCCTCTTCCCCGCCGCACATCCGGTAGGTCTCGTACATCAGAACCGGGCGCAGCCGCTTTCCGCCCGCCAGCAGGCTGTAATTCATAGCCTCCATGATTCTACCCTGCAATCCCTCTTCCTTGGGCAGATGCTCTTTCAGCACCCGCTGGGCGTAAGCAGTCCGCTCTTTTAGCCTGCTTTCAAATGCTGATGCTTCCATTGCCGAATTCCTCCAGTTCTCCCTCTTGTGTAAGCTTTAATACCTGTTTCTCCACCCTGTCTATCTGGTCATTGCACTGCTTTAAGACCGCCATGCCAGCGCTGTAGGCTGAAAATGCTTCCTCCAGCGGAATATCCTCCCGTTCCAGCTCTCCCATCAGTTCCTCCAGTCTGGCGAAATTCTCCTCCAGACTGGGCTGTTTCGTCTCCTCAGCCATTTTATCTCTCCTTGTCCTGCTTCCCTAAGTGCTCTGCCGCAATGTCCCATCCGTCTTTCCCTGCCTCAGCAGGTCTGTTTATCCCGGCCCTCCGGCGGCAGTATCCTCAGAACTTTTGCCCTGATCCCTCCGTCCTTTACCCGAACCATGATCTCCTGTCCCTCCCGCACCTGCCTGACAGAGCGCACATTATGTCCTGCGCCGTCCTCCACATAGGAATACCCGCTGTTTAACTTTTCCAGCGGGGAAAGCCCCCGCATCCGCTCAATATAGACTGCCAGCTTAAGCTTATGCCTCTCCAAAAGCCGCCGCATCCGCTCCTGAAGCCGCTCTTCCGCAGACAGGGCCATCATCTTCCGCTCTCTGATCCGGCTGGCCGGGCTGTCCAGTCTCAGCTTAAGCTCCATCTGACGGGCCTGTGCCCGGCTCTCCTGAAGCCGCTTCTGCATCAGCCTCCGAAGCCCCTCCCGGTAAGCGGATACCGCGCCTAAAGTATCACGGATATCCGTCACCGCCAGCTCCGCTGCCGCAGACGGGGTGGGTGCCCGCAGATCCGCCACAAAGTCTACGATTGTTGTGTCCGTCTCATGGCCCACCGCGGATATCACCGGTACGGAACAGTCAAACACCGCCTGGGCCACCTCCCTCTCGTTAAAGGCCCAGAGATCCTCTATGGAACCTCCCCCTCTGCCTACGATCATCACGTCCACTCCAAGGGCCTCCAGCGCATGTATCCCTCTTACAATGCTGGGCGCTGCCGCCTCTCCCTGAACAATGGCAGGATACAGGATAATCTGTACATAAGGGTTGCGTCTGCCCGCTATCTGGATGATATCCCGGACTGCGGCGCCGGTGTCCGCCGTCACCACCCCCAAAGTCTTTATAAATCTGGGAATGGGCTGCTTGTACTCCGGGGCAAACATACCGGATTCCTCCAGTTCTCTCTTAAGCATCTCAAATTTCTCATAAAGAAGCCCGCTGCCGTCCAGCATGATCTGTTTGGCGTAGAGCTGATACTTTCCGTCCCTCTCGTATACGTCCACCATACCGCCTACAATGACCTGCTGGCCTTCGGACATACGAAAAGAGAGGCCCGAACGGCTGCCCGCAAACATCACGCAGCTTATGGTCCCCCTGGAATCCTTTAACGTAAAATAAATATGTCCTGACGAGTGATATTTGCAGTTGCTCACCTCTCCTTTCACGAAGAGGCGCTGCAGCAGATAATCCTGTGTGAACATATTTTTGATATAGGAATTTAATTGTCCGACAGTATAAACATTCCGAATCTCAATCACCTGATTTCACAGATTCCCGGCCGGAACCTTTACGATTTTGGCAAGAATCGCGTTTACAAAGCCGCCGGAATTCTCCTGGCCGTACAGCTTCGCGATTCCCACCGCTTCATCAATGGCCACACCTGCAGGGATGTCCTCGTCAAAGCGCAGCTCATACACCGCAAGGCGCAGCACCGCCAGCTCTACTTTTCCCATTCGCCCGGTATCCCATCCTATAGTATTCTCATCGATGAGCTTGTCTATCCCGGGAATCTCCCGACAGATTGCCTGGCAGCGTGTCTCTATATAATCGGCATCTTTCTGTGAGCCGATGGCCTCATTGTCCTCCACAAACAGCCTCATCTGCCTGGGCATGTCCTGTGCCGGATGAAACTCCGCCTGAAACAAAAGCCGGAAAACCTGCTCTCTTAGCTCATGTCGCTTCATATTTATACCCCTTGCGCGCTTTGGCGCGCATACTATTCAATTTACCAATCAATTGGTACCCTTAACTCTCACACCGGCAATGCGAATATTCACGTCCGTGCAGTTTAAACCCGTCATGTTCTCGATAGCCGACTTTACCTTTTCCTGTACATGATGGCAGGTAGCGGGAATATTGTATCCGTATTCCATGGTCACTGCCAGATCCACCCGCACACTGCGGCCGTTCACCACCACTCTCACGCCCTTGGCAGGCCGCTTCACGCCCACCTTGTCCATAAGCTCGTTGGTGACATTTCCCGCCATGTTGCTGACACCCTCCACCTCGGTAGTGGCCAGATATGCGATCATTGCCACCACATCATCGGCGATCTGCACCAAGCCCACATTTTCCTGAGCATTCAAGACCACTGTACTGTTATCCATTTCTTTTCCCATGAAAATATCCTCCTGAAAAGCATCTCAATTATCATGTCCCTATGGGTTAACATTATAACACATTTCTTATTCATTTGTCACCCAAAATGTCAATGACAACTGTTTTTCGTTCTGAGCGTAGGCAATTTTGCCCTCTTCATCCGTCAGATACCGAAAAATTTCCTGTCCGTCTATGAGCCCGTCCACGATTTCCCGGTAGCAGGACTCATTGCCGCATTTGATCGTCACGTCCCGCCTGCCGCTCTCCGCTGCCCTGCGGAAAAGCTCCGCCATTTGCTCCTGATCATAAGAAGAAAAATACCCGCCTTCCCGCACATAATAATTCGCTTCTGTGGCTACGCACACCGGCATGGGCACCTGCCCACCGATGGAATGGGTGCGCAGAAGCTCTGCCGTGGTCACGTTCAGGTAATCGTAGTTGATCTCCGGCATGACAAGCCTATCCGCATTGGGCTCCGCACCCTCCTCCGAAGAGGCCTCTTCCATCTGGTAGGACACGTCTCCCCAGGTGGTATCCACATAATAAAAATCACCGTCCACTTTCACCAGATTCCAGGCATGTCCCTCCCCGGTCTCCACTGTCCCCAAAACCAGTGTACACTCTACACCCAGTTTGTTTAACAGATACTGGGTGGCCTTTGCATAGCCCTGGCAGACAGAGGTATGGTTTACGAACACGGAATAGATATTCTGGTTATCCGCGGCGTTCAGGTCATAATCCGTCTGGCGGATCAGGGTATCGTACACATACTTTACTTTCTCATACTCCGAAGTCTCCGAGCTGATTCCCGCCAGGATCCGCTCTGCGGCAAGCCGGATCGTCTCTTCTCTCTTTACGGCAGTGTCCAGGTCCACATTGTAGGAACCGGAAAATTCCACGGCAGTGAGCGTCTCTCCCCTGGAATACTTGGTATAGGAATAACCGTCCACATAAAACAGCTCCGGATGGTCACTTAGGACACACTGAAAAATCTTGTCAATGCTGCTCTCGTCCAGGCCTGCGTCAAGTCCCTCTTTGCTTAGCTTCTTCTCTTCCCCGAAACTTCCCAGGATGTCTTCCATATCCTGATACCAGATCTGTTCCGCCTGGCTTAAGGTGCTTCGGGCGTAAGGATAAATCTCCTCCATCAGAAAGTTCACCTGCGGCGCTTCCTCCTCAGGCAGGTCTTCCATTTTCAGAGTACTTTCAACTACTTCCTGGGACAGGGCATAATCCCTTGGAATATCATGCCAAAAATCAATCCCCGCGCAGCCCGTGCACAGCAGGCATATCAAAACAAGCAATACCATATGGGTCCTTTTTCTCATCCGCCCGCTCTCCTTTATCCAGGCCTGTCCGCCTTAATTTTTGCTGAATTCCGACAGGACAAGGCCTTTATTCCGGTCCAGAGTCATGCCCACGCTCCATGCGTTCACAAACAGAAGCAATGGATTGCCTTTCATATCCTTGACCTTTTTCATATCGGAAGTGCCTGTCAGCTTTTCGATATCCACCTCGTCTTTATTCTCAATCCAGCGGATGTGCTCATAGGGCAAAGACTCCAGCCGGATCTCCACATTGTACTCATTTTCGAGTCTGTATTTGAGCACATCGAACTGCAGCACACCCACTACGCCCACGATGATCTCCTCCAGGCCGGTGTTGAATTCCTGGAAAATCTGGATGGCTCCTTCCTGTGCGATCTGCTCTATGCCTTTCACAAACTGCTTGCGCTTCATGGTGTCCACCTGCCGCACTCTGGCGAAATGCTCCGGCGCGAAAGTAGGTATACCCTCATACCGGAATTTCTCCTTAGGGCTGCACAGCGTATCCCCAATGGAAAACAGACCCGGGTCAAACACACCGATGATATCCCCGGCGTAGGCTTCGGTGAGTATCTTCCTGTCGTCCGCCATGATCTGCTGGGGCTGGGAAAGCCGCATGACCTTGCCGCCCTGTACATGACGCACCTCCATCTGGGCATCAAATCTGCCGGAGCAGATGCGCATGAAAGCAATGCGGTCCCTGTGGGCCTTGTTCATATTGGCCTGGATCTTGAACACAAAGGCGCTGAACGAGTTCTCCGTAGGTTCTATCAGCCCGATATCCGCCTTTCTGGCCAGGGGTGTGGTGGTCATCTGCAGGAAATGCTTCAGGAAGATCTCCACACCGAAATTGGTCAGCGCGGAACCGAAGCACACCGGTGTCAGGTTCCCGGCCCGAACGGCCTCCAGGTCAAAATCCGCCCCGGCTCCGTCCAACAGGTCGATCTCCTCCAGCAGCTTGTCCGCAGCCGCGTCGCCGATCTGGGCACGCAGCCCGTCCTCATCCGCCACGGGAATCTCCGTGGCCGTGCCCTCCTTGGTTCCTTTTTCCGTGTCCGCGTAGGAGATCACGCATCTCTTCTCCCGGTCATAGACTCCCTTGAATTCCTTGCCGGAGCCGATGGGCCAGTTCACGGGGCAGGTAGCAATACCTAACTCTTTTTCTATGTCGTCTAACAGGTCAAAGGTATCGTTGGCATCCCGGTCCATCTTGTTGATAAAAGTGAAAATCGGAATCTTGCGCATGACGCAGACCTTGAACAGCTTCCTGGTCTGGGCCTCCACGCCCTTGGACGCGTCTATGACCATCACGGCGGAGTCCGCCGCCATCAGGGTCCGGTAGGTGTCCTCCGAGAAATCCTGATGCCCGGGCGTGTCCAATATATTGATGCAGTAACCGCCGTACTCGAACTGCAGCACCGATGAGGTCACCGAGATACCTCTCTCTTTCTCTATCTCCATCCAGTCGGAGACTGCGTGCCTGGCAGTTGCCTTTCCCTTTACGCTCCCCGCCAGGTTGATGGCGCCGCCGTAAAGCAGGAATTTCTCTGTCAGGGTAGTCTTGCCGGCATCCGGGTGAGAGATGATGGCAAAGGTCCGGCGGCGGTTTATTTCTTCCGTATATTCGTTCATTATTCTAAATCCTCCTAATTAAGTCGCTGCGCGACGGCACTAAAGTGTAAAGTCGCTGCGCGACGGCTCTATAAATTGCCGCTCCCGGCAATTTGGTAAAGTCACTTCGGCTTTATGTCTTACGGGGGAGTCACGGCTTTGTCCTCAGCAGGCGGCAGCATGGACTTTCCCTGGAATGCGGGGGCAATGCCAAAATAGTCCAGCACAGTGGCTCCAATGTCCGCAAAGGTCTCCCTGGTGCCGAGATTCACCGGCTTCAGGCCTGAGCCGTACATGAGAAGAGGCACATATTCCCTGGTGTGATCCGTGGTGGCGAGATACCCGGGATCGCAGCCATGGTCCGCAGTTATCATGAGGATGTCATCTTGCCTGAGCTTTCCCATAATCTCCGCCAGCTTCCCGTCAAAATAAGTCAGGGCTTTCGCATAGCCGTCTATATCCCTGCGATGCCCGTAGAGCATGTCGTAATCCACCAGATTGATGAAGCACAGTCCCTCGAAGTCTTTGTCCAGATATTCCAGCGTCCTCTCTATTCCCTCCTCATTGCCCGAGGTGTACACGGACTCCGTAATGCCTTTTCCGGCAAAGATATCATAAATCTTGCCCACGGCGATGACGTCCTTTCCGCTGTCTGAGAGCCGGTCCAACATAGTAGCGGACGGCGGCAGAATGGAAAAGTCATGACGGTGCGCGGTTCTGGTAAATTTCCCGCCGCAGGGGCCGATGAAAGGCCTGGCAATGACTCTGCCCACGCCGTGCTCCCCCTGCAGGATCCCCCTGGCCGTCCTGCAGTAACCGTACAGTTCTTCCAGGGGCACGATCTCTTCATGGGCCGCTATCTGGAACACGCTGTCCGCCGATGTATAGACGATCAGATCGCCGCTTGCCATATGGGCATCCCCATAGTCCTGAATCACGGCCGTGCCGGAATAGGGCAGGTTGCAGAGCACACCTCTTCCCGTCCTTTCGCGGAAAGCGTCCAGCACCTCTTTAGGGAATCCCTGGGGATAGGTGGGCAGGGGCCTGGGAGAGTAAATTCCCGCGATCTCCCAGTGACCGATGGTGGTATCCTTGCCCTTTGAACGTTCTTTCAGTCTTGCGATCACCGCGCTGTGAGGCCCGGGCCTGCCGTTTACGCCGTCTATCCGAAACAGCCCCAGCTTTTCCATGTTCGGCACGGAAAAGAACGGACTGGAGGACACAGTCCCAAGCGTGTTGACATTTATGTCCCCATAGGAAGCCGCATCCTCCATCTCACCGATCCCGAAGCTGTCCAGTACAATCAAAAATACTCTTTTCATACTCTCTTCTGTCCTCTCCAATGGCACTTTCAATATTGGTATACCACATTTCCATACGCTCCGGCGCATATGGAATCAGAAGTTGACACAATGCTCTTCTGGGTCAACATTATACCATATATATTATGTAAAACAAATACTTTTTTGCGCCGCGAGGTGTTAGGCCGTGAACTGTAACATTTACTGCGCCACGGTGCTGATGATAATGTTTTCCGCAGGAACCTCTGTCTTGCGCTTGACAATGTCCTCGATCTGCGCCCGCATCACGTCATCCAGCGCCGCCGCGTTCACCACCACGTCCACCGCATCTCCGTTGATGCTTACCACTACATCCTGAAAGCCCTTTGCCTCTAAGAGTATCTCCGCCGCGGATTCTTTCTCCGCTATAGCAGTCATCTGTACCATACTGTCCACCGCGGCCTGCTTCTGTTCATCGGAAATGCCGGCGCTGTTAATGATCTCCAGCAGGGTCTCTTTGTTCTTTGCCCTGGTCTGCTCCTTTAAGAGCTTTGCATCGGAGAGGACTGCCGTCCCGGTGGATGCCGTAAATACGGCCTCACCCGGAATCTCTCCCTCATCCGGCGTATTTCCGGCCATTTCCCCCTCTGCCGACGCGTCCGCATCCACAGCTTGCACATCGGTTCCCTCTGTACCTGCCACTTCCATACCCGTGCTTAAGTAATCATCCGCGATGATGCTTCCGTCCGTGTCCAGACTCTCAATGTCTGTCTGGTTCTTCAGTAGATCCTCCTCCGACAGATCCAGCAGGCCGTCCAGAGTGTAGTTCTCGGTTATGACTCCTTCCGAGTCCACCGGACTGGCGTTTCCTGCCTCCACATTGCTGTCGTCTACTTTCAGGTAATCGTCCTCAATTCCGCTGCCGGCGAACTGCAGATAGCCTGCAATCGCGATCATGATTGCCAGCGCTGTTATCATAAGCTGATTTTTCTTGATTAGGTTTTTCACTTTCATTCCCCTCTTCGTGTTTTAATACTTCATTGTATGAGCCTTTGGGGCAATATATGCACCTGTCTCAAAAAAGGAAAAAGATGAACTCTCCCTTATCAGGCAATGTTGACAAGAAAAATCGCTGATTTATTTTGGAAATGCCCGTTTATTCTAGTCGTCATTTTACACAAAACATGACAGGATTTAGCATAATCGATTTTCAGGGCGCCTGCTCCGGCAGGGCAGGCGCCTCCTCCATCCGCACCACCTTTACCTTATGGGCCTCCACGCCGAACAGGGCCTGGGCGATTTCCACAATGGTACGACTCACTGTGCCGTTTCCGGCCCCCTGAGCGATGACCAGCACGCCCTCGATCTGCGGAGACAGCGTCTTCACTACATAGGGTTCGTTCCGGCTTCCATCCGAACGGTACACCACGCTTTCCTCCGATGTGACCTCGCTGACAGTGCGGCTTCCCCCTGCCCCGTCGCTTTCGTTTGTGGAACTGCGGCGCACAGGCTGCTCTTTCTCCACTACCAGCTCGCTGGAGGATTTCAGCGTAATCATGACCTGTACCTCCCCTACCCCCGCCATCCGGGAGAGTGCCTGGGTCAGACGTTCTTCCAGTTCGGCGGCATAGAGTGCGTCCGGGTCCCCATTGCCATCCGCTGTGTCGGAGGCGTATTCCGGGGTGCTTTGTTCATCTGTTTTTACGCCGCTTTTTGTCTGGTTTTCCGCATTTCCGAAAGAACCGCCTCCCTGTTCCTGCGACTCCTTTGTGGGAAGCGCTATGATTACCAGCAGAATTCCCGTCAACACGAGAATGATAAAGTTGTCTCTGCGAAACCATTTCTGCATGCCTTTCCCGGCTGCCCACTGTTTCCAGTCCCTGCCCATGTCTGCCCCTGCCTTTCCTCCGTTTCCGCCTTTTTGTTGTTTTTGGTTTCCCGCCGCTTCCGGCTCCCTTTATAGTTTCCTATATTGCGATAGCTGCTTTCCTGACAGCGCCCGATACACCCGCACTGCAGTGTCCGCCCGGAGATAAATGCCGTCCCGTCAATGTTCTTTCCTTTCCTCATCGTCGCCGCGAGGCGCTCTCACCGGCTCTATGACCACCGGTTCTATGGTCACCGGTTCTACAATCCCGGAAACGCTTCCCTCGCTTTTCCCCACATATTCCTCTTCACTTTCGCCCCCGGCGTCCCTGAGGCCATCCTCCGATGTCTCCCGGCTTTCGGAACCCTGTCCGCTTTCCTCCATGCGCCTAAGAACTTCCTCCAGCGTCATCTCCTCCAGGATCCGGTCCGCGGCATCGGCTTTCTCTGATGCCTCCTGCATGCTCTGCTCCAATTCCCGCCCCAGTCTCTCCAGGGCATCAGCCACATCCTGACTGCCATCCCCCAAAAAGAAGCTCCCTATAGGCAGAAACACCTGTATCAGCACCATAACACTGACCAGGAGCTTTAAATATTTCTCATAAGCCTCCTTAGGCCTGAAATGCACCACGGCCTGGGCGCATATCATAAATATCCCAATGCGGCAGATGCTCTGAAATAATGAATTTCCCATTTTCCCTCCCTATATAGAAGCTAACGCAATAGCGACTAAAAACAAAAGCATTGCTGTCCCGGCAGTGCGCAAAAGCAGCAGGCACGCGTCCCCGATCCGGTTCACGCAGGACGTGATCCGCCTGTCGCTGACAATGCCCATGAAAGCCGCCGCGCATTTCAACAGCATGGCAGTCACTGCAATCCGCAGAAAGGGAACCGCACACAGCAATAAAAGCAAGAGAAGCAGTACCACGCCCACGCTGTTGCGGATGACCATGGCAGAGCCCACCATTAAATCCACCACGCCCCCTGCCGTATTACCCACCCCCGGTATGGCCGAAATCACTTTCTGCAGCACGGAATTTCTGGCGAAGTCCATCACCGGCGTAATCAGCCGCTGGAACAGCCCGATGCCGGTCACCGCCCCCAGAGCCCCTTTCAGCACCCATCCCACGGCTTTTCCCAATAGATCAATGAGAAAAGAAAGCTTTTCCTCCGCCCAGATGCCGTTCACCACGGACAGCATGCTATAGCTGTAGATCAAAGGAATCAGTCCGTGCGCCAGAATGTACTCCACCCCATATACCACAAAAAGCATTATCTGATAAGCCGCTCCCGCGGTGGCCGATCCGGTAGAGATGCCCACGGTAAGCAGATAAGCCGGCACCAAAAGCTTTACGAACAGGATAATATTTTCCAGTGTCTGCCTGACAATGTCCGCTGCCTGGGAAAAACATTTCAGCAATACCGCCGTAAAAAGCAGGTACATAAAATAAAAGCCCAGATCCGCCACCTGCCGCCTGTCGAATATTTCCACAAAACGCGTCATCAGCGCCGATACGATTCCCAAAACCAGCAGCCATACGAACACATTCCGCATCCCTCCAAGCTGAACAAAGAAATCCGTGATGCCGTCACGGAACAGAGAGGCTAGTGCGCCAAACACATCTCCGGACATCACCTGTCCCATCAACTGCTCCAGATCAAGCTTTCTCTCCGGAAACAGGCGCAGTATCCCCTCCTGCAGCTGGTCCAGTCCATAGTTCTGCCAGACCAGGTTCAAATCCATTTCCATATGCCTCTCCTTTGCCTGTCACAGGAAGCTCTGAATCTGTTCAATCACAGCAAAGAGGATGGGCAGGCCCGCGAACATCACCGTCAGCTTCCCCAGCACCTCAATCTGTCCCGCCACGGCTCCATATCCGGCATCTCTGCAGATATCGGAGCTGAATTCACATATATACGTAATTCCGATTACTTTAAACAGAATGGACAGATACCCCTCCGATCCGCCCAGATAGGATTTGATCTTCATGAACTGTCCTATGATGGTTCCGATCTGTCCCACGGAAAAGCCGAAAATGATAATGCTCACGGCAAGTCCGATGTAAGTGGCATACTCGGGTTTGCTCCCCCGAAACTGCACTGCCAGCAAAACGCCCGCTATTCCAAGAAACCCTATCTTTACAAGCTCTGTCAAGTTCATCCCTCCCTGCCGCCCGGTATTTTCCAGTCTAAAAAAGCTTTCCCGCTCCCATGCCTACAGAGCGAACAGTGTCTGGATTGTCTGGAACAGATCATAAATATATGGCACGATCCACGTCAGGACCAGAATCAGTCCGGCCAGGCTGATCAGAAAGGCATGCTCTTCCCTGCCGCTGTGTTTCAGAATCTGACTCAATATGGTCACTAATATTCCCACTGCCGCTATCTTAAATATCAGACTTATTCCCATAGTCCCTCACTCTTCCAAACATACCGTCCAAAATATTACCAGAGCACCAATATCACCAACAGTCCCCCCATGGCCCCCAGCCCCACTGCCATCCTGCACTTTTCCGCGTTCTCCGTCTCCAGCTTCTTTCTGGTATCTCTCAAAAGCTCCCTGCTTTGCTCTATCTCCCGCATCTGCATCTGACTGTCCGAATATCCCGTCCGGGCAGCGAACCCCAGGAAATGAGCCCGATCCTCCGAAGATAAAGGTAAACGTTCCAGCACCTTTTCCATTTCCTCTCCGAAGACTTCCCCGAAAGAAGCTCCCAGGTTCTCCTCCATCCGGCGCCCCACTTCCAGAAAGGCCGCCCGGAAATCCTCCGAAAGCCCTCCCGCGATATGGCTGCAGCACTCCGGCAGCGCTGCTCTCCCATAACGCACCTCGCTGGCAAGAAGCTCCAGAATATGCTCCAGAACGCGCAGTGCCTTTATCCTTGCCCCGAACTGATATCGATACCACAGCCCCAGTCCCAGACACCCTGTAAAAATCATGCACATGCCGACGATTCTGACCATACTCCCACGCCTTTCTCACTTTCAAACCTGCCGCTTCGCGGCACATACACCGGAAAACAATTTCCGGTATCAAGTACAATCGGTGCAAGTCAAAGCGGAAAAATGCTTTCCCAGTACAAAAAACACTTCAAACAGCCTCTCCCAGAAAGCGGCCTCCAGCCCGAACCTCCGCTCCACATCCCGCCTGTCCTCCCCGTGCACCGTGGCAAGGATCCGGCAGCCGCAGGCAGCCGCCTGTCCCAGAGCTTTCAATTCTCCCTCACTGCCCAGCTCGTCAATGGCTATGACCTGGGGCGACATGGCCCGCAAAAGGAGCAGCATCCCGATCTCCTTAGGGCATCCGTCCAGCACATCCGTGCGCATGCCCATATCGTTCTGGGCTTTTCCCTGAAAAGACCCCGCCAACTCGGAGCGCTCATCCACCACCCCCACTGTCATTCCCGGGCCATAGGCATTACCGTCCGAAATCTGCCGTATCAGATCCCGCAGCAGCGTGGTCTTGCCGCAGCCCGGCGGCGAGATGATCAACGCGCTTCGCAGCCCTCCCTCCCGATACATGTCGGAGAGCACTTTGTCCGCCGCTCCTTTTACCTGATGGGACACTCTGATATTCAAATAGGAAATATTTTTAAATGTCCTGACTCTGCCGTCCGCCTCCATTACGGCTTGTCCTGCCACGCCCACCCGGTGTCCGCCCGCCACGGTGAGGAAGCCCTGCCGCAGTTCTTCCTCAAAGGCATAAGGGGAATAGTGGCAGATATGCTCCAGCATCTCCGACAGCTCACGCCCCGTGGCCAGATGCCCCTCTGCCGGATCTCCCGAAAGCCTGCCCTGATCTGTCAGAAAAAGTTCCTTTCCTTTTCTATGTATGATAACTGGCTTCCCCGTCCGCAGGCGGATTTCCTGAATGCCTGCCTGCTCCTTTGCCACGCTCTGCCACAGAGCCCGGCTGCCGGACGGGAACAGCTGCAGAATCGAATTCTCCATTGACCTGTCCTCCTTTTTCCAATATATGAAAAAAGAGCCAGGATATTCCTCTCCTTTCACGAAAAAAACAGCCGCCCCTTTCGGTTTGGCTGTTTTATCCGGGATGGTTGCACCCGGTTTACTCCGTATATACATTATGATAAATTCGGTAATAACCGCCGCCCAGTCTCTCCACCTGGAGCTGGATTACGAAGTCCGTAGCCCCCATGTCTTTCAGCGCTTTCTCCGCGTATCCTTTCCGGTAATCGCCGTTATTATAAGCCCGCTCCACAGAACTCCACAGGCTTTCCGGAATCACGGTCACAAATTGACGGTCTCCTTTTCCCACGCCTTTTAACAGTTTTTCGCAGTCCTCATAATATTCCTGCATGGTATCCCGCACCTGGTCTTCGGTGATGCCCGCCTTGTTCAGGTTCTCCTGCATCCTCTCCTCCGCCGTTGGCTGGGGCGGCACGGGGTCGATCACCACCTTGCTCTGCCACTCCATGGGCTTGATGGGATTGGGATTGATCAGGCCGGAGATATCGGCAGCACCGGTATCCGTAACGTCAGAGGCATTCTCCTCCCCGCCTGCCGTGCCCTCCGGCGCCGGTTCCGTCCCGCCGCCCTCACAGGCCGGCAGATACACCGACAGTCCGGTTCGCCTGTGGGTTGATGCATATTCACTGTCCGACTTGTTGAAATAATTATAGTTTGAATCTTCGGTGTCGTCCCAGGTAACGTCTACATTGTAATAAGCCCCGTCCAGCTTCACGATATTCCAGGCATGGTCTTCCCCGGCATATCCGGTACAGTAATAGCACGGAATGCCCAATTGCTGCATCATATACTGAAAGGCCCTGGCATACCCGGCGCAGACGCTCCTGCCTCCCACCAGCGCGCTGTAGGCGCTCTGGTTCATGGGGGCAGCCAGGTCATACTCCGCCAGCTCCATCAGCGCGTCATGAACATATTTTTCTTTCTCAAATGCGTTCTCAAGGGTCTGGGCATGGGCTGTGATGCCTCCCGCGGCCTCCCGGAAAGCCACACCGGCCTCCTCCAGATTGTCTGCCGTCTCGTTGAACTTCAAGGTGATCTCCGCGCATCTGCCGCTCCTGAGATATTTGCAGGAATATCCCGTATCCAGCCAGAAAAGCTCCGGATGATCATTGTACACCGCCTCGAACACGGTCTTCACCTGACTCACGGACACAGGAGTCACAGGTGTAAAAGAGGCAGTCAGACTCATGGCATTTGCATAAATCTGGCTGTATATCTGCTGCATATCCGGCTCCAGCATAGCATAATAGGGATAGCTCTCGGCGTCAAAGGTCAGATTACTGCCTGTGTCCCCCAGGGTTTCAGTCTCGGACAGATCGTCTGCCTCGGCATCGTCTATCTCCTGTGCCTCCTCCTGCACGGGCTCATAGCCCATGCGGCCGCTCACGGAATCCGGTATCTCTACGGGAGTGCCCTCCGGCTGTTCATAGCCGCTTTGCCCCTCCAGCCAGTCCGAATTGATTCCCGGCTGGCCGGTATCAGACATCCCCGCATCCGGTTGTCTCTCCCCGTCCTGAAACAGTCCGCCCAGACCTCCGTTCTGTCCGGACTGCGCGGCATTTATGCTCTCTACCCTCTCTGCCAGCATTGCTGTCAGAGAGGGATTCAGCGCGCAGATCAGGATCACCGCACAGCCCGCCGCAATCAGCCCCATGATAAAAAAGAAGATACCCTTTAATACTTTCATGTCTCCACACATTCTGCCGCCACGCGGCTTCATCAATTCTATTCTCTTCTGTGTCAACATTTTAACATGCAATCGATAAATCCACAAGCATGCAACCGTATTTTTCCTGCGCCGTTTTCTTTCCGGTTTTTTGCAAAATTATCTGTCGTCCAACGCAACGTATTCCCGCCGCTGCATGACGCTCTTGTAGGCAGGACGGATGATCTTATCCATGTTGATCAGCTCTTCGATCCTGTGGGCGCTCCAGCCCACGATCCTGGCGATGGCAAAAATAGGGGTGAACATCTCCAGCGGAATCTCCAGCATACTGTATACAAAGCCGCTGTAGAAGTCCACATTGGCGCTAACGCCCTTGTAAATCCGGGATTTCTCCGCAATCACCTGGGGCGCCAGGCGCTCTATCATGGAATACAGCGCAAAATCCCTTTCCCTGCCTTTGGCAGAAGCCAGACTGTGCACAAAGCTCTTGAATACCTGGGCCCTGGGGTCGGACAGGGAATAGACCGCGTGTCCCATACCGTAGATCAGCCCTTTGCCGTCAAAGGCTTCCTTGTTCAGGATTTTCTTAAGATAATCTCTGACTGCGTCCTCGTCTTCCCAGTCGGACACATTGGCCTCTATCTCCCGCATCATCTCCACTACCTTGATATTGGCGCCGCCGTGCTTAGGTCCTTTCAGGGAGGACAGGGCCGCCGCAATGACGGAATAGGTGTCCGACCCCGAGGAGGTCACCACGCGGGTGGTGAAAGTGGAGTTGTTGCCGCCGCCATGCTCCATATGCAGCACCAGCGCCGTATCCAGCACCGCTGCCTCCAGTTCCGTATATTTCTTGTCCGGCCGCAGCATCATCAGGAGATTTTCCGCCGTGGACAGCTTTTTGGAGGGACGGTGTATGTACATGCTCTCGTCATTCTGATAATGATTGTAGGCATGATACCCGTATACGGCCAGCATAGGGAACACACTGATCAGCCGGAAACACTGGCTCACCACATTCTCTATGGAAGTGTCATTGCAGTTCCTGTCATAGGAGGCCAGCGTCAGCACGCTCCTGGTCAGAGAGTTCATGATATCGCTGCTGGGCGCTTTCATGATCACGTCCCTGGTGAAATTCGTGGGCAGGATCCTGCAGGCCACCAGAATTTCCCTGAACTCTTTTAGCTGCTTCTCGTCCGGCAGCTGCCCGAACAGCAGCAGATACCCCACTTCCTCGAAGCCGAAGCGCCTGCCCCGAAAGCCTTTCACCAGCTCGATACAGTCGTATCCCCGGTACCACAATCTGCCCTCGCAGGGGGTCTTCACCCCATCTATCACCTGAAAGGATTCTATGCGCGATATGTTGGTAAGTCCTGTCACTACGCCGTTTCCGTTCTTGTCGCGCAGACCCCGTTGCACTTCATACTTATCGAACATTTCCGGCTCCAGATGGTCAGCCGCTTTGCATAACTGTGCATAATCATTCATTACAATTCCGCTTTTCTTCAATAGACAGTTCCTCCTTACTTTCAATTTCACATTGCTATCCTTATTATTTTAGCTTCTTTGCACATTCCCTGTCAATTAAAATTGTATTAATAATAAAAGATTTTGCCTATTATAGTTCGGAAACACTTGCTAAATTCCACTATGCATAGTAGGATAGAATTACGAACTTAAAGCGGCTGTAACCGGCATTTCCGTATTGCAGCCAGATATGCAACGTGATAAAATAAAAAATCAGTGAAATAATGGATAAGGAGCTAGGACAAATGCTGGCGGTAGAGCGCAGAAACCTGATTTTGGAAAAGCTGCAGAATGAGCGGAAAGTGGTGGTCAGCGAGCTGAGCGCCCTGTTTGAAGTGTCGGAGGAGACCATCAGACGGGACCTGGACAAGCTGGACAGGGACGGCCTGGCCATCAAAAGCTACGGCGGCGCGGTCCTCAACGAGAACACTGGCATGGACATGCCTTTCAATGTCCGCAAGAAGCGGAACATGAAAGCAAAGCAGGAAATCGCCTCTCTGGTGGCCGGGCTGGTCCAGGAAGGGGAACACATCATCGTGGATCCCAGCACCACGGCAGTGGCGGTGGTGAAAGCCCTGAAAAGCAAAAAGAGGCTCACCGTGATCACCAGCTCCATTGAAGTGCTGATTGAGCTTTCCGACGTAAGCGGCTGGGAGATCATCTGTACCGGCGGCACGCTTAAGGAAAATTACCTGACCCTGGTGGGCTCCAGGGCCGCGGATATGCTCAGCTCCTTTCATGCGGACAAGGTGATCCTGTCCTGCAAGGGCATTGACTTGGAGCGGGGCATCTCGGATGCCCACGAGGCCCTGTCCCAGATCAAGCACACCATGCTGAAATCCGCCAGACAGCGCATCCTGGCGGTAGACCATACGAAATTTGGCAACGTGGCGTTTTCGCGGATCTGCCGGCTCTCCGACATCGACATGGTGGTGACGGATATCAGACCGGAACAGAAGTGGATGGACTATTTCGCGGAGAAAGGAATCGAGTGCCTGTACGACAGGGAAGAGGAACAGAAACAGACTGATGATTTCCCGGAGAAAGGAACGGAATGCCTGTATGACGGAACGTAAAGTGAAAACCATAGCCTTTGCCAACAATAAGGGCGGAAGCGGCAAGACCACTACCTGTGCAAATGTGGGCTATTCCCTGGCCTTGCTGGGACGCAGGGTGCTGTTGATAGACGGGGACATGCAGCTGAATCTGACGCTGTCCTTTTTCCCGGAGGATACGGTGCTGGATTACGCCTGCGGGGAGAAGAATCTTTATTCAGCCATGAAAAAGGAGGAGGATCTGCAAGACTATGTGATACATACGCCTTACGAGAATCTGGACCTGATTCCCTCCTCCACCCTGATGAGCGGTATCGAGTACGACCTTTTCACCAAATGGCAGAGAGAACTGATTCTGTCCAGAAGCCTGAAGCGCCTCAAGGAGACAGGCGGGTATGACTATATCCTGATTGATGCGCCTCCTACCCTGGGAGGCTGGGTCATGAATATCCTATGCGCTTCGGACGATGTGATACTTCCGGTGGAGGCAAGTCCGTGGGGACTCTTCGGGGTGGCGAACATGTTTGAATTTCTGGACAGTGTAAAGAAGCTGGTGCCTGAGCTGAACCTCCTGGGCGTAGTCATCACAAAGATGGACGCCAGAAAAAGTTACGGCAGACAGACGCTGGAGGCTTTACAAGAATTCCGGGAAGTAAATGTATTCCACACAATCATCCGGGTGGACAGTGAGATCGAATGGGCTCAGGATCACTCAAGGCCCGTGATGGCACATAAAAAATCTGCCAGAAGCGCAGGTGAATATATGGAATTGGCAAAGGAGGTAGAAAGTCATGTCCGTGGGAGCAGGTAGCATCAAGAGAGCGGCGGCAAGCGCCGCGAAAGAGGCAGCAAAGTCACAAAAAGCAGGGGCAGACGCAAAAGCTCCAGCAAGCGCAAAAGTCGGGGCAGACGCAAAAGCTCCAGCAAGCGCAAAAGTCGGGGCAGACGCAAAAGCTCCAGCAAGTGCAAAGACAGGGGCAGACGCAAAAGCTCCAGCGAACGCAAAGGCAGAGGCAGACGCAAAAGCTCCAGCGAGCTCAAAAGCAGGGACAGCCGAAACGGCCCGTCGTAAGACCGGCGCCAAATCCGCTGTGAAAGAAGCCAAATCACAGTCTCCCAAAGCCTCGGGTGGAAACGAGTCCTACTCAGTAGGCCAGGCTCTTCCCGTTTATCTTCTGTAAACGGACTGTCGCCCGCGCTTGGCAGCTTACGCAAGGCTGCCGGAATTTACCAACTGCTTATACCTCCATTACGGCCGGCGCTCTCAAGGTCACTGTCACAGCAGTGACCTTGTTATACGTTATGTCGGCAAATGCGTCTGGTCAGTTATGCCGTTTATCCGGTTTTAGGGCAAGATTTTATCGCCTCACTCTCCAAGTCTGACCCGCTCGGTCAGGGATGTTCTGGTCAGCATCCGATAGGAAACCTCCGCAGTTACGCCACCGGCAGCCAAGAGAAAAAGCAGGATTCCCATGGCCGGAACGGAGATCAGCGCAATATCCACTCCAAATGCCTGTGTCAGCAATGTACTTGACAACACGGAACCCACCGCGAAAGAGACAAGTCCGAACACGCCGCCTGTACTGTTCTCATACAGCAGCATTCTGCGAAGCTGGGCCCGGGTCATGCCGACTGTCTCCAGCATGGCGAATTCCCGCCGGCGCAGCACCATTGAAGTCAGTGCGCTGTTTATCATGTTCAAAAGGCCGATCAGAAATATGATTCCGCATAGGCTGTACCCGGTAAGGCGAAGCGCTGCCAACCGTACCCGCAGATCTGCAAGCCTGTTCAATTTTCCGGCAGCACGGTAGCGGTATGACATGCCGTTAAGGTCCATGCCTCTTTTGTCGGTATATTCCTCTGCCTCTTCCCGAAGTGATTCTCCCATGCTCTCTTCTGCGTTGGCAAGAAGGGTAAATACCGGTGCATCATGAAACTCTTTTTCAAAGACACTCATGGGAAGCAGAAACAATGCTTCGTTTGAACCCATATACTCACACGAACACAGCTCGCTCAGTGCCGTGTGGATACCGTAAGGCAGTTCCGTCCCAATCACCTCATAGTTCCTCTCCAAAGCCTCCGAGGACAGCACGTCTCCGGTATAAAAACACATGGAGCAAAAAGACTGCCCGGAGTCAGCCGTGGAAACGCACAAAACATGGCTGCCATCATACAGTTCCTCCCCATCATAGGAAACGGTTTTCCCGGCCTCCCCGGATACAACAAGATACTGACAAAGTTCGTCGGGGATCCCGAGAACAACTGCGTTTATCAGGCCGCTGTCAAGGATGTCCTTATATTCCTCACGCGCAAATTCACTGTTTTGCCGTGCCAGATACGCCCGTATCTTTTCTTCCAGCAACGGCATCATTTTTGCTCTGATACGCTCAAAACGCAGAAGATATATTTCTTTCACAGCGTCGGACGATGCAAAGCGCTCAATGACGTCAGGCTCTATCGCAGCCCGAAAAGAGGGACTTTCAAGGGATGGCGGAGCCACGCTTATGGCCCCAGAGTCTTCCATCTGATATGCCAGTGTCAGATCAATGTCAAATCTTCCCAGCCTGTCCAGTGCGCTTCTGATAAAGCCGTCCACAAGACCTCCCACAATCACAAAGAGCAGGACGGATACCATGGCGGAGAGAGAGGTAATCAGCATACGTCCGCGGCTTCTGCGGATACCTGCCAGCGCCAGACTGCGCGCAGAGGCGGGAATTTCCCGACGTCTGTCCTTTTTATTACAGTCTTCCTCCGGTCCTGGAGACACTGACTGCACCGGCGTCATCTTTTTGATTCGCTTCAGCGGACGCAGTGCCGAGAAGAACAGCGTAAACGATGTCAATCCTGCGCTTATCAACGCGATCCACGGGCTGAACCGGTAGGGCAGCATCTTTCCGCTCAGGCTCATAAAGATTGGAGAAAGCACCCTGAAACCGATAAAATATCCCAGCAAAAGGCCTGTTGGAAGCGCCCCACACCCAATGAGAATGATCTGTACACAGGTCAGCCTCCTCATCTGCCGGTGCGTAGTGCCGATTACCCGCAATAGCCCGAATTTGCGCATATCCTGCGCCAGCGAAATAGAGAATATATTATAAATCAGCAAAAACGCAGCGAAGAAAACTACCGCAACAACACAAAGAATCAAGAGAACGTTGCCCGGCCGGAAGAACTCACCCAGATCCGCGGCGGCATTGGCGTAGTTGATTTGCGAGTCCCTGTACGAGCCTGAAAGCTCCCACTTTCCGAGACGTTCCCTCACCGCTTCAAGCCGTCTGTCAATTCCGAAACCGCTGTGAAATCTGATCATCACTTGGGTGGCAATGCCAAACTCCTGAACGCTGTTTTCATCGTACAGCGTGACCGCCGAGACCGGTCTGTCCGCGTCGCAGTCGTAAAAACCGGATACCGTATAAACTTTTTCCTTTGTCTCTCCATCTGAGCCGTCATATGTGAATCGAATGTGATCTCCCACCAAGACAGCAGAAAATGCTCTTTCATACAGCATGATTTCATCCCGCGACCCCGGGAATTGCCCCTGTGTGGGTGTCATAAACAAATGCGAAAGGCTTTTCTCACTGTCTGTAAAAGCAATCTCCATTTCCTGATGCGCACTGCCCGTATCCGCGGAATCTGCGGATACCGCCCTATGCATCCCTAAGAGAAATGCTTCCGCGACCTCGGGCGCGTTCTGGATTTCCCGGCGCAGCGTCTCTGCCAAGACCGAATAGCCTGTGTCCGAAACAGACGCGTGAAAATCCGATCCGCCCGCCAGCATTCTTGAAAGCTGGGTGGAATCCAGAATGCAGTAGGAAATGCTGATCACGGTCATATACAGAATGGAAGTGAGCACTGCAGCCACCGCGACAAATATCGCGCGGAGCCGGTGAGACCGTATCTGTAAGCATGCAAGTCTGAATATCATAGTCTGCCCTCCACGCTGTCGGACACAATGCGGCCGTCCTCGATACGGATTCTCCGCGAAGTCATTTGAGCCAGCTCCTCATTGTGGGTAATCATGATGATGGTTTGAGAAAAAGCACGGTTCAGCTTCTCCAAAAGAAGCATAACTTCCAGGCTTGTCCTGCTGTCAAGATTCCCGGTGGGTTCGTCCGCAAGAACGATATGCGGCTTTGTGGCCAGCGCCCGGGCAATCGCCACGCGCTGCTGCTGACCGCCGGAGAGCTGCGAGGGCATGGAATACCGCTTTTCGTATATGCCCAGAGTCGAAAGAAGATGCTCCGTTTCCTCCCGGTCGGCTTTCAGCTTGTCAAGTCCCAGAGGCAATGTGATATTTTCCCAGACATTCAGCCCGGGAATCAGATTATAGCTCTGAAATACAAATCCGATATACCGCCGCCGAAAAACCGTGAGCGGGTCGGGTGCAAGTGTATAGAGGTCCGTGCCGTCAATGGTCACGGTTCCCCCGGTGGGACGGTCAATGCCGCCCAGCAGATGCAGCAGCGTACTCTTGCCGCTGCCGCTGGAACCAACCACAGAGACAAAGGCGCCCCGTTCCACGGACAGCGTTACCCCATCCAGTGCGCGAAGCACATTTTCTCCGTTTCCGTATACTTTCGTCAGTTGACTCGCCTGTATAAGCATGATTTGTACTCCTTCCATACTACTACAACATACTGCTAAAACATATTTTGTCAGCAATCCTTACATCCAGTAAGGATTTAACAAATATCATGATATCAAACGAATCTTTCTGAGCCGTAACGAAATCTTTCAGTTTTGAAATATATTTTCAGCATTTCCTTACTCCGCCGGCAGGAAAATGCTGAATCCGCACCCTGCGCCCTGGCGGTTCCGGCAGAGTACCCGTCCTCCCTGCGCCTGCACGATCATGCGGCAGAGTGTGAGACCGATTCCCACGCCAGGAGCATTCCGATTTGTCTTTCCGCGGTAAAAGCGTTTCCAGATTTCCGATCGTTCTTCCTCCGGGATGCCCGGGCCTTCGTCAAGGATATCCAGCCGGACATATGTCTCATATCGGTACGCCGCAACCGTGATTTTCGAGTTTTCCGGCGCGTATTTTACACCGTTGTCGAGAATGGTTCCCACCGCCTCAGCCGTCCAGCGCAGATCAAATAAGGCAGTCAGCCCCCGGGGGATTTCCACGGAAAACACAATGCCTTTCTTCTCCGCTGCAGGTACCACGGCTGACAGCGCCTGTGCGGTTAACGTCTCTACCGATTCGACAGTCGGATGCACATTCTCCTCAATCAGTCCTCCCTCACAGCGGGAAAGCTTCACTAACGCGTCGAGAAGAAACTGCAGTTTCCCGGTCTGTTCGCCGATGGCCTCAGCTTCCGCAGAGGTCGGCAGCATTTCGGCATACATGGCAGCAGCCGTCAACGGTGTCTTACATTGGTGTGCGATATCCGAAACCAGTGCGGCAAGATTGCGATAACTCTCCGTGACGCGTCTGTCCCGGGTTTCCTCCTCGCTCCGCTTCAGTCTAAGCTGCCGGACAATCGGTGCGATTTCGCTCTCCTCAACTGCAAAATGATCTCTGTCCTCAAGTGCCCTCTGCACATCGTTTAACAGTCTCTGTCTTTGCCTTTTCTCATACAGCACAAAACAGACGGCGAGAATGCCTGTAAACGACGCATAGCAGACAGTCGTCCAGATACTGCCTACATAAAGGCTGTTCACAAGACAGAAAGCCGCTGTCAGAAAGAGAAAAATCACAGCAAACATCAAAGTCATTCCCTGTCACCTACCCACATATATCCGAGCCCGTAAATGGTACTTATGCTTTTCTCACCCAGCCGTCCGCGCAGGCGGCTGACTGCAACCGACAGCGCGTTTTCATTCAGTTCCTCTCCGCCCTCCCAAAGGGCGTCTGTCAGGGCCCCACGCGAGAGCACCTTGCCCGAGTTTCTCACAAGTACCGCCAGCAGCTTACATTCCGTAGAGCCCAGATACACCCTGGTACCGTCTGCAAAGAAGTCAAGCGATGCGAAGTCAAACCGATAGCGCCTGTCAACATACAGATCGCTTCGCTTCCCCGCGCGTTCCAGCAAAGCGGCGATACGCTCCCTGAGTACCATCAAAGAAAACGGCTTTTTCACATAATCGCTGGCTCCGGCACGAAACGCCGCCACCTCGTCAATCTCTGAATCGCACACTGTAAGAAAGATCACAGGTATGGGTATTCTCTTCACGAGTTCCCGGCAAAAATCAATACCGTTCCCGTCCGGCAGATTGCAGTCGAGCAGCAGCAGATCATACCGCTCTGCATCCAGGCGCTGCCTGGCAGATACGAGATTTCCCACACCAACCGTATCCAGCGTATCCGAAGAAAGAGAGCGGCACAGACCTGTGCGGATAGCATCGTCGTCCTCAACGATCAGCATTCTCTTCATAAGCAATTTCTCCCTGTGACCAACATAATTCTATAATAGAATCCAAGAGAGGATTCTATTATCAAGTTTCTATAATAGAATCCAAGGGAGGATTCTATGATCAAAATTCTATAATAGAATCCAAGGGAGGATTCTATGATCAAAATTCTATTATCCAAATTCTATTATATTTCGCTTTCCCGAAATAAACAAGGCCGCAAATATCATTTATACCGATGCCGTGTCACGGCTGTCTCGGGATTCCGGAAACGCTTGAAACAGAGGCATTTCGCCAAAGAAAAACGGCATAGTCCTAAAGACCATACCGTAACTTGTAACCAAGATGCCCTTATATCTTTCGGCTCCCTACTTTTGCTTTCCGGGAACATCATGTATCTCCAGGAATTCCTGGAAGATCTTCTCGCCTTTGGCTCTGGCCCGGACGGCATCCTCCAATTCCTCGAAGCTGCCCAAATACCGGGTCCTGCCCTGGAACGTGATCTGGGCGGACCAGCGGCCGGTTCTCTTATTCCGATAGACTCCCCGCACCCCGCTGGTATTGTTGGCGAACACTTTCTTACTTTTAATGCTCTCCAGGCAGGTGCCCTCCACAAAGTGCCTGGTGTTTACCGGGTCTACCCTGCAGCCGCAGCTTCTGGTATGTCCGCTCTGCAGGTTGGACTGGCATGACCTGGTTTCTTTCCCGCAGTCGCAGAGACACCGCCAGTAATGCTTCCCGCCGTCCCGGCCATCGTAGGAAACTACGGTGAGATTGCCGAAGCGCTTACCGATCCAGTCTTTTCGCCGGATGCTATCCGAACCAGTGCCGCTGTCATTTTTCCTGGTTCCCATCTCCCTCCTCCTTTCCGCTTTCCGTCCATGGTCTTTACAGGACGAGCCGCATGTTACCGCGGCCCATCCATTCCAGGCATGCCTTTACAAGGCTGCCCTTTCTTTATTCTCTTCCTCTCCCTTTTTCCGGGAAAATGCCACTACAACTGTCTGCACAATAGCGATGACTGCCATCAGCAGGGTCCAGCGGTCCACAAACCCTGTCGGGAGGGTGATGTCCTCCGTCAGACAGAAAGCTATGACGGAAATGACTGCTACAGGTAGGCTGATCAGACGCATGATGCCTTTCTTTTTCAGCTTCTTCTGCTCTTCCTCCTCTTCGGAGGCTTTCCTGGTATTGACGAAGTACCCGATCAGCAGCATCAGGGATTCAAAGACCGCAAGGTTCATCAGGGCGAAGTTCACAAGCGCCCACTTCCTGCCGCTGTCCCCTGCTGCCAAAGGTACTGCTTCCTCATCCAGATCTTCAATCTCGGCTTCCTCCGCGTCTGCCCTTTCCTCCGACTCCTGGGCGGCGTCCGCAAGAGGCAATTCCTCGTCCGCAATCTGCGTTTCTTCCTCCGGCTCCTGTGCAGGTACGGTAGGTGCTACCGGCGTAACAGTCGGCGTCACCACTGCGGGAGTCGCCGGTGCTGCCGCAACCGGAAGTACAGGCACGGCCGGCGTGGGATCCGCCGCTGTCGGTGTGTCGTCCGCCTGCGGCGGAGCTACCGGATCCGCGGGGTCTGCCGGATTGGTCGGGTTGGTCGGATTATCGGGCACGCTTGGAGTTATGGGTCCGGTAGGGTCTGTCAGGTTCTCCGGGTTTTCCGGGTTTTCCGGGTTGGTCGGGTTCTCCGGGTTTTCCGGGTTGGTCGGGTTCTCCGGATTGGTCGGGCTCTCCGGGTTCTCCGGGACTGTAGGATTTGTGGGATCCGTCGGATTCTCAGGTTCCTCATCCACTATCCACCGGATTGTCACGTTCCCGTCTTCGTCCGTCTCCGGATTTCCCCAGTGGCCGTTTTCCGTCGGATTCCCCTCAGGATACTCATCGCTGTAGTCGCCGCCCTCAGGCATCGGTATTTCCTTTACGATTTCTCCGTTTTCGTCCAGCCATGTCACCTTGGGGGCCTCCTCGGGCTCCTCGCCAGGTTCCTCAGGCTCCTCATCCACTATCCACCGGATTGTCACATTTCCATCTTCGTCCGTCTCCGGATCTCCCCAGTGGCCGTTTTCCGTGGGGTTCTCCTCAGGATACTCGGCACTGTAGTCGCCGCCCTCAGGCATCGGTATTTCCTTTACGATTTCTCCGTTTTCGT
>CAJTZD010000002.1:0-6607 GCA_910584235.1 uncultured Acetatifactor sp. | reverse complement strand
CCAGCCATGTCACCTTGGGGGCCTCCTCGGGCTCTTCAGGATTCTCGGGCTCCTCGCCAGGCACCACGGGTATCACCACCGGATTGCTCTCAGGGTCATTGATGGGCTCTGTGGGCTTGTCAGGGTTCTCCGGATCAACAGGTTTGTTCGGCTTGTTCTCATAGTTCACTGACGCGGTGTTTGAAATTGTCTTAACCGTATCGGTATCCGTATCCGCATTTACGGTCGCCGTGATAGTCAGTACAGCCTTTCCAGGTTCCTCCCCCTGCTTTCCAGGGATTTCGCCGATAGTGTAGACACTGTCTGCAGGCGTAACCGCTACCGCCTGACCGTCATTTACGGACAGCGCCGCGCTCTTCCAGGTCAGGTTCTTATCCAGTACGTCGGTAACTTTCACTCCCCTGGCTGCATTGTCACCCTCATTCTTCACCGTGATGGTATATTCAATGTCCTCGCCGGGCTTGACAGAAGTCTTGTCGGCTGTCTTTTCGGCCGTCAGCACTGTGGTTTCAGGTGCAGTGTCCGCTTTCTTCACCGGCACGATAATGGTCTTGTCGGCATCGGCTTTCCCCTTGACAGGGTCGCCGGTAAGATTGCCGTTGGCCTCGTAACCTGCGGGAATCCTCTCGGTATCCTTGGTCACATCATAGTCCTGGCCCTTATCGACCTCCAGGGTGATTCCAGAGTCAGGGACTTCGCTGCCGTCCTCGTCTACGAACTTGACAGTGACATTCACTTTCTCAGTCTTTGGCGGGATAACCACGGTAGCGCTGCCAACGCTGACGCTGGTAGATGCCGAGTCCGTGACATCGTAGTCGTCCGCCGCGCGTGCCATGCGGAATGTGCTGACAGCAGGGGCACTGGCCCAGGACCCGCCTTTGGCTGTATTCGTCAGACTTACCACAATCTGCTTGTCGGTCAGGTTCTCAATCTCGATGTCGTAGGTCAAGGTCACAGTATTATTCGCCTTAAAGTCGTCACTGCGGGCGATTGCGTTGACAATGCCGCCGTTGTGTGCATCCAATGCGGCATTTACGGCGTTACCGTTTACCTTGACATTCGTATAGGCGATTTTGACGCTCTCAGCCGCGTTGAGCGTATTGTTGCCCTCCTGCACCTTTATGTCTGTCAGCTTGTCGATGATGTCCAGGCCGTACAGATCATCGCCTGTGTTCCTCACTGTCACGGTGTAAGGCACAATAGCAACACCGTTCTTTGTGGTCACATCCACGTTGCCGTGGCTCTTGTCTGTCTTGATGGACATATTCACGCCCTTGATGACTTCGGGCACACAGGGCACAGGGTCGGGAGTCTCCTCGCTCTTGGCACTGGCCGTATTGCTGATTTCGCCGCTCGTATTAACCCTGGCTGTGAGTGTCACGGTTGCGCTCCCGCCAGCATCAATCCTATCGATTTTCCATTGAACGGTGCGGCTGCCGCTGTCGTAAGAACCGTTGTTCGCGGCATCGCTGTCCCAGCTTAATCCATTGGGCAGAGCATCTGTCACCACCACCTCGGTAGCCGCGGCATTACCGTTGTTGCTCACGGTGATGGTGTAGACTACGTTCTCGCCCACCTTGACGACGGATTTATCAGCCGTCTTGGTGATGGTCAGTTTTGGTGCAGTGACCACAGGCGGGGTGTCCTTGGTGTAGGTATTGGTAATGAGCAGAGTAGATTTCGACACGTTAGCGGAGATTTTCCGACTTATCGTATGCCCATTTACTTGCCACACAGCGGATCCCACCGCTGTTATATAGGTATACCCAGCCACATCGCAGTTTTCGGTCACTGTCACATCGTGCTTAATATCCCCCTTTCCCGCTATATAGTAATGCGGAACTTGCCAGGTTAAGGTATTGCCGTCAATTGCGGCATTGCTCTTGGTCAATGTTTTGGTAACAACATCCCCGGTCTCTCCATGAGTCTCCGTCCAAATGATTGAGAAATCATCAGGAATCTCGTCCAGATTTTGAAAGACCTTTTTTACGGTCAGCCTTTCGGTTGCCACGGGTACAGGTGTCCACACAGCATACAGTGTGGTATCGGCATTCAGGGTTATTCCATCTCCTGGCACAAAATCCGCGCCGGTCGCACCCTTGTCGGTGCTCCAGCCCAAAAAGATGTAACCGGGCCGGCTCATATTTCCTTTGCTCGCAATCTCGACACTGCTTCCCTTGTCTTTGGTCACAGCAGCAGGTGCGTTAGTGCCGCCGTTGGCATGATAGGTCAGGGTAACCTTGTCGTTTTCCCAGATTGCATATAAGTGCGTCTGAGTGGGATTGTTCCTGTCTGTAGAATTGCAAGGAACAGAGTACCTGCTTGTCAGCGTATATGCGGGAGTAGCTGCATTAGGGTTTGTGTCCCAGCCCAGGAGTGTCTTTCCGGTGCTCGCAAACGGGTTGGTGTCTTTGACCCAGACCGCGTACACGTTTCCATTACTCTCCAAGACGCTGTCCCTGCTCGTAAGATTTCTACCATCATTTGAGTGATAGACCAATTGCCCATAGTACTTGGTCTCCGTACGCTCATACCGCAGGGTAAATGTACCTTGGTAACCGGTAGCTCCTTGAGCAACACGAATCAAACTGGGACTAACACTCTTATAAGTATAGGTATTCCCATTATAATTTGGCTGCCGCGGAACACTACTGCCAAGATTTGTGGCTGGCACACTGCCAGTAGCCCCTGCAGATAAAGAAAAAGTCCCAGTTATGCTGCCTGTCAATTGTCCATTCATGTAATACTCATGGACAACATTCGCGTAAGGATTCGAGGGTGTGGTGCCGCCGCCCTGGTTTCCACCGCTATTCACCACATTTTTATAGGTTGCATGTCCGCCGGTGTAAATCAACAGAGCACTGGCTCCAATATGCTTCTCACCATTAAACGCAGTACTGTAGGCAGCAACAGTATTATAGTTACTCGATACCCCCTGCCAAATTTCTTCCGGTGCTGGAATTATAAACGAATTATTGTGCTCACCATACTTTGATCCAAAGGTAACTTCACTTGTACTGATAGATTTTACATACCAGTTTCCTTGGTAGTGATCACCCACGGACATATTTACTCCGGTAGGGCTGCCATCGCCCGGATAAAAAGTGATAGTTGATTTATATGTCACATAAGCCAACGTATCAACATCCGAATCCGGCTCGCCCTCCAGGCTGCCCTGCAAAGTCTCCTTATAGGCTACCGCGGCAGCCAGCGCCTCGGCCTGGGCTTCCTGATCCTCGGGGGACAGGCGGCTGTAGATGGCGATATAATTATCCAGGGCATTGATGCCGGCCTGGACGTCGCCGCTCTCCAAAATCTCGTCCACTGCCTCAAAAGCGGCATTCAGCTCGTCTACGGCAGCATATACCACAGTTCCATCTTCATCTGCCGTTGCCTCATCCTCAGCCTCCTGGCCATCGGACGGTTCCGCCTGGATCTCCGCATCGGACAGGATACTGCTATCCACGCTTTCTGTCACATCCACGCTTTCCGTCACGTCCTCGACAGCAGGCGCTTCTGCTTCCCCGCCGGCGCTTTCCTCTTCCTCGGAAACGGTATTCTGCACACATTCCCAGCGGCCTGCATCCTGATAGCATTCCTGAGTATGACTGTGCTCTGCAAGTCCGCAGACAAGATTCTCCTCAGTCTGTTCATAACAGCCGTTCCCATGGATGTGCTCTTCAGTTCCGCAGACAAGTACGCCCTCTTCGTCATAGCACTCTGCATCATGTGCGTGCCCGGCATTTTCGCAGGCAAGCGTACTGCCCTCTTCCCCATAGCATTCTTCCGTATGGCTGTGCTCCGCATTTTCGCAGGCAAGCACCTCATCCTCCACATAGGTGCACAACCAGCCCTCCCCATTATGCTCATGGCCGGATGCCTCCGCTGCCGCTACCGGAAACTGCGGCATGCTGACGCACATAGCTATGGCAAGGAGCAAAGCCAGTCCTCTCCTGCATGTTCGTTTTTTATGTCTCATAGTTTCATTCCTTTCTTTGCCAAAAAAAGAATCTTTCGGATGCAAAGTATCCGGCGGCCGGGCTGGCATAGCATTGTCAAATGAAACCTCCAACACCTTAGCCCCCATAGCTTTGCGTCCCGCCATTTCTAACGGTTTGCTAATTATAATCAGTGACCGGGCTGCCGTGGCCTGCGCTTTGGCGCATGTCCAGGCGCACGCTTTAGGCCCCTTGTTTTGCGTCCCGCCGTTTCCGACGGTTTGCCTTTTATAATTAGCGGCCAGGCTGACATAGCTGCCCCTGCCAGATGCCTGCGGCCCGTATGCACCATAGTGAATCAATGGTGCCGGAGCTGCCGCATCTGCCAAAGCGCCTTAGTCCCTGTGGCTTTGCGTCCCCATGTTTCCATGGGTTTGCCCATCTCCCACCGCCTCTCTTTCGGAACCGTGCAGAAATGGCTTGCGAGCCCCTTTCCGCCCTGCCGCCCGCGATGGCCATAGCTGCAGGGCATCCCTGCCTGGTGGAACTTTCCCCGCCAAGATATTCCCTTTCATTTCCCCCTCCTCTTCTTTCCATGTCATTCATCTTTTGTTCGTGTCCTATGTAACACTCAATATATGCGCGTCCAATTCGCATACGTCCCTTGTCAGCGGCATCCTCCTTAAGCCCGACAGGTTTCCGGAATCCAAGCCTGCTCCGCCTGTACTTGCCCGCATTGGCATGCTCGGCACGGCCCGCACTGCCCCCATCGGTCACGCGCAACGGAATCGTAATTTTGTCCCCTGCCCCTCCCCCGGAAAGCACGCCGGGGCCTTCCGGAAACCGCATATGCCCCTTTCCCGCACGAAAAAAGGAGGTGCGGACTCAGCCGCACCCCCAAAAACTGCACCGTCAGGGGCACCTTAAGGAAAAAGCGCCTTGGGAAACCTATGTGCGTTTCCTTTTTGCGCCCTTCTTGTAGGGATATGGAGTTATTTTCGTCACTTTTTAAGGGCTGACGTCATAAAATATACTTGAAAAGTGCCCCCTGCCGTGCTATACTGAAAGCGTAATCAGGAAAAGTCTGTTTTCCGGCGGATAGACTTAGTCACAAAATTACGATTCTGTCCGTTGCCAGTCAGCTGATCAGCCCCAGTCTTTCCATGCGCCTCGCGTGCACCTCCCCGGTCGAGATCAAGTAGATCCTGGTGGTCTCTATGCTGCTGTGCCCCAATACGTCCGCAAGCTTCACAATGTCCCCGCATGCCTTGTGGAACACCCGCGCGAAGAGATGGCGCAGGTTGTGGGGGAATACCTTGCCGGGGCTTACCTGCGCCCTCCCGCAAAGCCTCTTCATCTCCTGCCAGATCTGCCTCCTGGACATTCCCCTCCCGGTTCTCGTGATGAATATCTCCCCGGATCTTATGCCCTGCCTCCTGGCATAGTCCTTAAGCTTCCTGCACAGCTTCCCCGGGATAAGGATGGTACGCACCTTTCCTTTCAGGGAGATGTCCGCCCTCCTGCGGGCAACGGCCTCTACGGTGACATACCTCACCTCGGACACGCGGATCCCGGTGGCGCACATGGTCTCCAGCAGCAGCGACAGCCTGGCGTCCCCTGCCTCCCCCGCGGCTCCCAGCAGCCGTCTGTACTCCGCACGGCTTAGCTCCCTCCCCTGGTCGCGGAACGTCCTGCGCTGGACTTTCAGGAACCTCACACGGCACTCCTCCCAGCCCAGGTACCGGAAAAGGCTGTTGAGGGACGAGAGCATAGCGTTGACCGTGACGGGCGCATATCCTCCGGACACCAGGTACCCTTTCCATGCCGCTGCCGTCCCCCTTTCCACCACTATGCCCTTCCGGGGCTTTGAGGCCCCGCTGCCTGCCGGCTCGGCGCTGCAGCCATCGGCTCCGTCTGCGTAGCCATCGGCGCGTCCAGCGACAGTTCCGTCCAAGGGCCTGCCGGCGCTGCAGCCATCGGCCGTGCCCTCACCGGCCGCTTTCTCCCCGCTGCCCTCCGCTCCCACGGCCCATGCGGCGAACGCGCGGATGTCCCGCAGATACTTCTTTACCGTCTCCGGGGCATACTCCTCCCGCTCCATGTGCCTCTGGTATCCTGCCACTGCCTCTTTGGTAAGCCTGTACATCATCTTTCTCTTCTCCTTTGTATGGGATTCTCAGGTTTTTACCGTATTATACACCATATGTGCCTATGTATTTCTTTTATTTCGGGATTTTATCCGGATATGATGATTCTGCTTTTGAGATTGAGTAAATTTATACAATGTGATAAAATAGAATAAAGGAGGATTACAATGGAAAGTGTAAGAATAACAAGCACACCTTATGATGATGTGTTCCGCACCCTGCTAAATGACTGCAGTTCTCTGATTATCCCTGTTATAAATGAGGTGTTCGGGGAACATTATTCAGGGCAGGAAAGAATCATCTTCTCACCAAATGAACATTTCCTGAACCAGCAGGACGGAAATGAAGCTGAACGGATCACTGATACCAGTTTCAAGATAGAAGGAAAAGAAACAAAAAAATACCATTTGGAATGCCAGAGCACCGCTGACAACAGTATGCTGGTCCGATTTTTTGAATACGACACGTTATCCCGAATTCGGGATAACGTGTCTTATGCCGAAAAAAGAGTTATCCCGAACT
>CAJTZD010000001.1:303061-339183 GCA_910584235.1 uncultured Acetatifactor sp. | reverse complement strand
TAGGGGCGGGGTGCAGGCACAGCAATGTGCACAGCTGACGCCTACTAATAGGACGTGAGCTTAACCAAGGGCAAGAGATGTTGGTTCCAATGGCGATGTTACACCGCCTGTCAGTATTCGGTTTTGAGGGTATGGTTTTGCGGAAATAAGCGGCAAAAGAGTTGTTTTGTTTATTCTCAGAGTGAATAAACGGACTGCTCTTTTTTTGTATATGGGTTTCGGTTGGTGCACAGGAGGAAGAGGATGAAGATTATGCTGGTAGAAGATAATGAGGCAATCATTATGGGACTGGAATATCTGCTCTCCCAGGAGGGATACCAGGTGGTGACAGCCAGGAATATTGCGGAGGCCAGCGTTATTCTGGCGAAGGAGGAGTGTGTACTTATTTTGCTGGATATTGGACTTCCTGACGGGGACGGATTTGAGCTGTGCAGGAAAATAAAGCGTCAGACGCAGACACCGGTGATATTCCTCACGGCAAGAGAAGAAGAGACAGATGTGGTAAAGGGGCTGGACATGGGAGCGGACGATTATATCGTGAAACCTTTCCGCAACCGGGAACTGATTTCGCGTATCAGAGGGGTGTTGCGCAGAAGCGGAAAGGGAAATCCGGTGCTTCGATGCGGGGATATTGCTCTGAATACAGAGACCGGCAGAGTGACGCGCTGCGGAGAGGAGATATCGCTGACGAAATTAGAGTACAGGATTCTTGGCAGCATGATGTCCTGTCCTGGAAAGTTATTTACCAGGGATGAGATTTTGTCGGACATCTGGGATATTTCCGGAAATTTCGTCAATGACAATACATTATCCGTTACCATCAAGCGCCTTAGAGAGAAGCTGGGAGACAATGAAGGCAGGTTTATAAGGACAGTGCGCGGTATGGGCTATAGAGTGGAGCATTGAAAACGGGGAGCGTAGATAGCATGAAAATGGTGTGGAACAGGGAACTGAAGAAGCTTGCGGGGATATTCCTGCTATGTTTTTTCATTGGGATTCTGGGCATGAATCTGTGTATGGCAGCCTTTGGCAGGGATATGCGCAGGGAGTACAGCGCCTTGCTGGCTGCTGTATTCGGGAATGTGGCGGCATCCTATCCGGAAGTGGCCCAGGAGGAGCTGGTGTCTGTTTTAAACGCTCGGGGAAATGAGGCATCGGGGGCGGATATCTTAAGGAGATATGGGATACTGGATGGATACGCCGGTGCTTCCTTTGCAGGGCAGGAAAACCGGCTTTTACTGCTGAGCGTAAGCGCAGATATTTTTCTGATTCTGCTCTTTTGCGCTCTGGGGATTCTGCTTTATGAGTATTTTAAGCGTCAGCAAGACAAGATTCAGGGACTGGAAAGCTATATGGAGGCTCTGAATCGCAGCGGTTACAGGCTGGAGGTGGAGGACAATGCCGACGACGAACTCAGCGGGCTTCGCAATGAGCTATATAAGCTGACGGTCTATTTAAAAGAACAGACGAACAGAGCCCTGGAGCAGAAACGTATGTTGGCGGATGCCATGGCGGATATTTCTCATCAATTAAAGACGCCCCTCACTTCCGCAACGGTACTGCTGGACAATCTTTCAGAGAATGAGGATATGGATAAAGCCGTAAGGCAGAGGTTTTTGTCGGAGCTCACCAGACAGATTACAGGTATGTCGTGGCTGGTGACGGCTATACTGAAGCTGTCTAAGCTGGATGCCGGTATGGTGGAATTTAGGAGCAGTTGGACTGCCGGAAAGACACTGGTATGGGAGGTACTGCAGCGTCTGGAAGTTGCGGCGGAGTGGAAAGGGGTTACTTTTTCGGTAGATTTTCCGGAGGAAATGAAACTGTATGTGGACAGGAAATGGACGGAGGAAGCCCTGCTCAACATTGTAAAGAATGCTATTGAACACAGCTTTGAGGGCGGCGCGGTGGAGATCAGCGGAGAAGAGAACGAGGTTTACAGACAGATCGCCGTCAGAGATCATGGGGAGGGGATAGGGCCGGAGGAACGAAGAAATCTGTTCAGACGCTTTTACCAGGGGAATGCTGTCAGAGAAGACAGTATCGGAATCGGGCTGGCCATGGCCAGGGAGATTGTGGAAAGGCAGGGGGGGTATCTCTCGGTGGATTCCTGCAGAGACGGCGGAACGGTATTTTTGTTTCGGTTTCTGCATGGAAATGATCCTCGCCGGGAAAACGAACCGGAATGAACCGTCTGACTCGCAGAAAAAGGAAGAAATGTCACGGAAATGTCATTTTGGTCTTTTATACTGGGGATGTAAGAAAGATATGATTACAGGAAAGGCAGAAAATATGAGACAGAAAAGTGATATGGAGGACAGGGGCATGGGTTCTGCGGAGATTTTGAGGACGGAGCATTTGTGCAAGGTGTATGGAAAAGGAAACAATAAGGTGGCCGCAGTGAACGATGCGAACATTTCCGTGGCACAGGGAGAGTTCGTGGCTATCGTAGGGAGTTCCGGCAGCGGCAAGTCTACCTTGATGCATATGCTGGGCGGGGTAGACAGACCCACATCCGGCAGAGTACTGATAGAGGACGAAGACATCTATCGGATGAACGATGATAATCTGGCGATTTTCCGCAGGAGACAGGTGGGGCTGATCTATCAGTTCTATAATCTGATTCCTGTGTTGACCGTGGAGGAGAATCTGACACTGCCCTGCGAATTGGATGGGAGAAAACCGGATCAGGAGTTGGTGCAGGATCTGGCCGGGCTTCTGGGGCTTAAGAAATGTATGAATCGTCTGCCCAACGAATTGTCAGGCGGTCAGCAGCAGCGTGTGGCTATTGGCAGGGCACTGGTCACGAGGCCGGCCATTCTGCTGGCGGACGAGCCCACGGGTAATCTGGACACACGGGCCGGAAACGAAATCATGGAGCTTTTGAAGGCATCCAACCACAGATATAAGCAGACGGTTATCATGATCACCCACAATCTGGAGCTGGCAAAGCGGGCGGACAGGGTCCTGAACATCGAGGATGGCTATGTGTCCGAGGGGCATTGGGGGGTGGCGGGATGAATGTATTGAAGAGATGCTGCTACCGCTCCATGAAAGAGAATTCCAAGCGCACGGTGGTGACCATCGTCGGAGTCATCCTTGCCACGGCGCTGATTACGGCGCTGGCCTGTCTGGTGGTGAGCTTCCGCGCGAGCCTGATCGCATATGAGAAAGAGCAGAACGGGGATTTCCATTATCATTTCCTGAATGTGAAGCAGGAGTACCTGAAATATTTTGAGAACAACAGGCAGATAGAGAAGTACGCCCTGACGGAGAAAGCGGGCTACGCCGTCCTGGAGGGCTGCCAGAATCCGGATAAGCCCTATCTGTATGTCACGGCCATGGACAAGGAGGCGCAGGCAGCGCTATCCTTAAAGCTGGCGGCAGGGAGGATGCCGGAGAACGGCTCGGAGATAGTGGTGGGCAGACATGTGATCAGCAACGGGCTGGTGGAGTTAAAAGTCGGGGACAGGCTGACCCTGTCCCTGGGAGAACGGCTTACCGATGACGGATGTACGCTGAGCCAGTGGGAGCCCTATCACGGCGATGAGGAGGCGTTCCAGCCGGGAGCGGAAAGGACATTTACCGTGGTGGGAATCATAGAGCGGCCCGGCACCGGAGTGGAGCCTGTGACGGCGCCGGGATATTCCGCCTTTACCTGTCTGGAGAATCCGGGCCAGGCGGCGGAAGCGGATGTGTATGCCACGTACACGAAGCAGGGGCTGCGCCACAGGGATCAGGTGACGGCCGGCATCCTGGGCGTATCCCAGGAGCTGTACCTGCGCTGGAAAGGCTGGAAAGAGGGAGCTCAGGAGAGCTGCACAAAGCAGGAACTGGAGCAGATCCAGACAGTGGCGTCCTCCGTCCAGGAAAACTACTGGCTGCTGAAGTGGGAGCTGATGCTCTTCTCCAACGGCTTCATGAGCATGATATATGCCATGTCCGCGGTGGCCGCGGCAGTCATCATCGTCACCAGCATATTCTGCATCCGTAACAGCTTCGTCATATCCCTGACGGAGAAGATGAGGCTCTACGGCAGGCTTGCCTCTGTGGGAACTACGGCGGCCCAGCAGCGAAAAGTAGTCTACTATGAGGCTTGGTTCCTAAGCGCCGCGGGGATCCCCCTGGGGGTGGCCAGCGGGCTGGCTGCGGCGGTGATTTTGGTAAAAGGGGTGAGCATACTGGTAAGGGACGCCTTAAGCTTCGAGCTGATCTTCGGCACATCCCTGCCCATGATCCTATTGGCGGCGATCCTGGCGGCGGTGACGGTGTTCCTCTCCGCAAGGGACAGCGCCAGGCAGGCGGCAAGGATCTCGCCCATGAGGGCCATCCGGGCCAACGACACCGTGAAGCTGGGGAAGCGCATCCGCTGTCCGGGATGGATCGGGAGGAGGTTCGGTATCGGCGGGAAGATCGCGTACAAGAACCTGAAGCGTGCCAGAGTGAAGTACCGTGCCACAGTGGTGTCCATTGTGGTGAGCGTGGCCATATTCATCGGCATGACTACGTTTGTAGACCTGATATCCCTGGCTGTGGGTACCCGCTTCGAGGATCTGCCCTATCAGATACAGATCAGTATCTTTCAATGGGACTTTTATGACGATGCGGTGGCCATTGCGGAAATGGACAGCGTGGAAGAAGGAGAGATCGTGCGGAAAGCAAGTCTGGCAGTGGAGAAGAGCAAGATTCCCTACACGACAGAGTGGCGTGGAGAGTATGTGGAGGAAAGCACAGGGGAAGACCGGATTACCGTATGCTCCCTGGGGGAGAAAGCATATGCCCGCTACTGCAAGGAGGCTGGGGTTTCCGTAGAGGAGGCGAAAGGGAAAGCCCTGGTGATAGCGGATTATCATTTTGAAAACACGGTAGACGGAAAGACCTATATCGACGAGGGAAATATCGCCGAGTTCAAGCCGGGGGATGTCCTCCGGGGCACAGGCGAATCCGCCGGGACGGACATAGAAGTCCTGAAGCAGACCACTGTGCGCCCCATGCATCTTTCGGACTCGGCTCACCGCATGATACTGATTGTGGATGATGCGTTCATGGACAGCGCGCCTGGGCTGCAAAGGTATGACAATATAGAAGTCTATCTGAAGTGCCAGGATCCGGACGGGGCGGAGCAGCGCATCCGAAGCGAAGCGCAGCTGCAATATTTTACGCTGACGAATTATGATACGATCTACAGACGGGAACACAGCATGCTGGTGGTGGTGGCGATCTTCCTGTACGGATTCCTGACGGTGGTGGCCTTGATCGGGATCACAAATGTATTCAATACCGTCACCACCAATATGGAGCTGCGGGCGCCGGAGTTCGCCATGCTGCGCTCCGTGGGGATGACCGGCCGGGAATTCAGGCGTATGATATGGCTGGAGGGCGCGTTCTACGGAGGAGAGGCGCTGTGCATCGGGATCCCTGCGGGGCTCTTGATCTCCCTGCTGTTCCACAGAGGATTCGGGGTAAGGTTCGTTGTGGACTTCCGGATTCCCTGGATGGGGATTGTCGTGTCTGTTGCCGCCGTGGCCATATTGCTGTACGTCATCATGCACTATTCCCTGGGTAAGATCAACAGGAGAAACATCATTGATACTATCCGCAATGAAAATATTTAGGACAATTTTGTAAAGTTTTAAAGATTATAGTTTCCTTTTCCGCACAAGTATGTTAAGATAATAAGTAATGACAGAAATAGCGGGAACTGTTCCTACTTTGGAAAGGCTCCGGGCAGGAAAGGATATGGGTAAAGATGGATAGTAAGATTTTGCTGGAAAATGGAACCAATGAATTGATGATTTTGGAATTCACGCTGGGCGACAATTGTTATGGCATCAACGTAGCAAAGATCAGGGAGATTACAAAGTACGTGCCTGTTACGCCGATTCCCAATTCGCATCCCAGTATCGAGGGGGTGTTCATGCCCAGGGACGTGATGATCACGGCAATCGACTTAAAGAACTGCCTGGGGCGGGGCCAATCGGAGCCCAAGGGACTCTTTATCATCACGAATTTTAATAAGCTGGATATTGCGTTTCATGTGGATAATGTTCTGGGTATCCATACAGTGTCCTGGAGCGAGATTATTAAGCCCGAGGTCACGATTTCCGCCGCGGAAGAGGGTGTTGCCATCGGCATTGTCAAGAAAGAAGACAGACTCGTCATTATCCTTGACTTTGAGAAGATTGTCACGGATATCAATCCTGAGACCGGATTGAAGATTTCCGATATCAACGAGCTGGGGGAGAGGAACCGGAGCATGGTGCCCATCCTGGTAGCGGAGGATTCGTCCCTGCTGAACAAGCTGATCGTGGACTGTCTGAAGAAAGCTGGCTATGAGAACGTGACTCATGTGGAGAACGGAAAGCAGGCCTACGACATTATTAAGCACTATAAGGAGCAGGGAACCCTGCATGACAATGTGCAGTTAGTCATTTCCGATATCGAAATGCCGGAGATGGACGGACACAGGCTGACCAAGCTGATCAAATCGGATGAGGCTACGGTAAAGATTCCTGTGGTGCTGTTCTCTTCCCTGGTGAATGAAGAGATGCGTAGGAAAGGTGAAGCGCTGGGAGCAGACGCACAGCTGTCCAAACCTGAGATAGGCAATCTGGTAAAGATCATAGATCAGCTTATTGAGGAAAGACACCTGAATATGTAAAAATCTGAAAAGGCCGGGATATTCTCCCGGTCTTTTCCTGTGACAGATTACGGAAAAGAGATGCAGGCAGGTTACGGAAAGGCATGGTTTTAAGATGAGAAACGACGAGATTCTGGAAAAGCTGAGGCAGGCGGACATGGTGCTGGCAGGACTGGGGGAGGAATTTGACGGCGGGAGCTTCCTGCGCCGGGACGAAAAGTATGTATCCGGATGCGAGGGGCTTAAAAGCGCTGGCTGCCATTGGCTGATGCCCGCATGGAGTGAATTCTGCCTGGAAAAGCAGGGACGTACGGATCTGGACAGCGCTCTGGAGAAGCTTTCTGACATTCTGCAGGGGAAGAATCATTTTGTGGTTTCCGTATCTACGGACAGTAAGGCGGGGACAGTGGGAAGAGCGGTGATGGCCTGCGGCTCTTCAAGGCAGAAGCAATGCATAGCAGGCTGCAAAGAGACTCTGCTGCCCGTGTCGGAGCAGGACAAGGCAGAACTTGCCCTCTTTTTTGAGGCGCTGTATGCAGGGGAGATGCCCAAGGAAGCGCCTGCGCTTCAGGGGGGCTGTCCGGTATGCGGCGGGGCTTTGATCTTGAACAATGTGTATGCGGAGAATTATAATGAAGAGGGATACCTGGAGCAGTGGAGGCTTTATATGAAATGGCTTCAGGGGACCCTGAACCATAAGCTGTTTGTACTGGAGCTGGGGGTGGGGATGCGCTTTCCATCCGTGATTCGCTGGCCTTTTGAAAAGGCGGCTTTTTTTAACCGGGAAGCATATTTTTGCAGAATCCATGAAAAGTTGTATCAATTGACTAAGGAATTATCAGAAAAGGGGTGCGGAATTTCCAAGAAAGCGATTGATTGGCTGGCGGAGCTGTGATAAAATAGGGATGGATATTTTGGGTTAGTATATTGAAGAAGAGTATCCATTGAAGAAGAGCATTCATAGAAACCGGAGGAGAGAACATGTCTTCCAAAGACGAAAATAATGGAAACATAAATGCGGAATCAGAAAATTACGGAGTGGACGACGTCACGGAATTGTCGGCGGAGGAGATTGAGAAGCTCCTGGCAGAAAGCGCGGGGATACCTGAAGAAGAGCCTGAGGATGCCTTTGCCGGGGATGTCCTTGAGATGCTGGAGGAAGCAGGGGACGACAATGACGATAATCTGAAGGACATCCAAGAGATGCTCCAGCGAGCTGACAGAAACGAGACAATCCAGGCGGATGAGCCAGAGGAGACCGGCTTTGAGGAGAATCCGGTAGACCGGCTATTAGCGGATATAGAAAGGGCATCAGAGGAACAGGAAGCGCCTTTAGACGCAAAAACCCGCAAAGCCCGGGAAAAAGCACGTAAATCCCAGGAAAAAGCCCAAAAGGCGGCGGAGAAGAAAGCGCAAAAGGAGGCTATGAAAGCCGAAAAAGCAGCCCGGAAGGGAGGGAAGAAGCGCATTCCGGGTAAGAAACGCGGCGGAACAGAGGCTGCAGACGCGGCGCGGAAAGAGCCTGAAGAGATCATGGAATATGATCTTACGCAGGATAAGGAGCTTCTTGACAGTATTGTCTCCCAGGCCGGAGACCTGGGAAAGGAGAGGACGGACGCGTCACAGGAGCAGCGATTCAGTGTCAATGAGTTGGGCGCCGAATTTGATGCCGCCAAGGAGCGGGAAGATGCCCTAAAATCGGAAAGGATAATGGAAAGGGACGTGGAAGAGAAAGAGACGGCAGAGTCCGGCATTATGGAACTGGATATGGATGAGATAGATGCCTTTATTCCGGATATCTCCAATGGTCCAAAAGAGCAGACAGGGAAGAAGAAAGGCAGCCTGATGAGCAAGATCATCAAGATGCTGACGGAGGAGGAAGAGCCGGAGAACGAGGATCTCAAGATTTCCGACGAGAATCAGGAAATCATCAAGGATCTGGACAAGGAAAAGCAGGCCGGCGGCAAAAAGGCAAAGAAAGCGAAGAAACCGGCAAAGAAGAAAGAGCAGAAGAAAAAAGCCCCCAAGCCGGCAAAACCGAAGAAACCCAAGAAAGTCAAGGAGAAAGAGCCGTATGTTCCGGGCAAGAAGATAACGTTTCGGAAAGCGCTGCCGATTCTGCTGCTGGGCGCTACAATCGGCGCGGTGCTGTTCATTTTTGTCAATCTGGTAACGGATTTCACCGTGAAGAAAGAGGCGGAAGAAGCATTCAGAGACGGCAATTATGCGATATGCTATCAGAATCTCCACGGCAAGAAGCTAAATGACGAGCAGACGCAGATGTACGGCAAGTCGGAGAGCATTCTCTATATGGAGCAGGAGTACCGCAGATACGATATTGTCGTGAAGAACGGCTCCCAGGCGGAGGCGCTGGACAGCCTGCTTCAGACCGTGAACAATTATCCGGCCGTCTTTGCGTATGCGTCCCAGTGTCAGGCGGTGTCGGAGGTGGAGGAAATTTACGCCAGGATCATCGGCATTTTGCTGGACAAATATGGTCTGACGGAGGACGAGGCGAAAAAAATTGCATCAATGGGAAGCAGTATAGAGTATACCAGGGCCGTCAATGCAGTGGCGGACGGAAACGGATATCAGGAACCGGCATCCGATGCGGCAGACATGGAAGAGGAGCATTCCATGGAAGAAGAGCATTCCATGGAAGAACAGCCGGAGACCGGGGGAGAGTCTGCCGGTGTGCCGGAGGATGATACGGAAGCGCTTCCTGACCGGCTGCCGGAAGAGCCGGATTTGGGAGAGAATGATTTCGTAGATAATTAGTTACTGTGATCATGCATGGTGGGGCAGCCGGGATGCATGGAGGTTTACTGCCCGTAATTTAGTGCGCTGGCTACGGACTCGGGACGCTGGCGGAATGTGAGAAGAAAGCAGAATGATTGCGATAATCGACTATGATGCCGGTAACATAAAGAGTGTGGAGAAAGCCCTGATTTATTTGGGGCAGGAAGTGGAGATCACCAGGAGCCCGGAAAGAATTCTGGGGGCGGAGGGTGTAATCCTGCCCGGAGTGGGGGCTTTCGGAGATGCCATGAATAAGCTGCATGGATATGGGCTGGCAGATGTAATCCGGCAGTGTGCGGACAGCGGAAAGCCTTTTTTGGGAATCTGCCTGGGGCTGCAGCTTTTGTTTGAGAGCAGTGAGGAAAGCCCCGGTGTGGAGGGGCTCCATATCCTGGAGGGCCGGATTCTGCGGCTCCCTCAAAAGCAGGGGATCAAAGTCCCCCACATGGGCTGGAACAATTTGCGGTTTCCCGAAAACGGGCGGTTGTTTGAGGGAATGACGGGGGAGAACGGGCAAGAGGACAGCTATGTCTACTTTGTGCATTCCTATTATCTGCAGGCACAGGATGAGAGAATTGTCACGGCCACTGCGGAATATGGCGTGACGATTCATGCTTCCGTGGAAAAGGGGAATGTGTTTGCCTGTCAGTTCCATCCTGAGAAGAGTTCATATGCGGGACTGGGAATATTACGGAATTTCTGCAGGATTTGTGACAGCCGGTGAAACGGGAGGACAGCATTGCTAAGTATCCCGCCTCACGGGCGAAAGCTGATAGGATATTGCGGCAAATTTCATCGCTTGTGAGTACAGATGGGAGCAAGAATGCATACAAAGAGGGTGATTCCCTGCCTGGATATTAAAGACGGCAGGGTAGTAAAAGGAATCAATTTTGTGAATCTGAAAGATGCCGGAGACCCGGCGGACGTGGCGGCTGCCTACGACAGGGCAGGGGCGGACGAGGTGGTATTCCTGGACATCACGGCTTCCTCGGACAGCCGGAACACACAGCTGGAATGGGTGCGGCAGGTTGCTTCCCAGTTGTTCATTCCTTTCACGGTAGGGGGAGGAATCCGCACGGTGGAGGATTTCAGGGCGATTCTGAGGGAGGGCGCGGATAAGATTTCCGTGAACTCGGCGGCGATCATGAACCCATGCCTGATATCGGAAGCGGCGGATAAATTCGGAAGCCAGTGCGTGGTGGTGGCCATTGATGCCAAGAGACGGATGTCCGGCGGGTACAGTGTATACAAAAACGGCGGCAGAGTGGATGTAGGGCTGGACGCGGTGGAATGGGCCATGGAGGCCGAGCGGCTGGGCGCAGGGGAGATTCTGCTGACCAGCATGGACGGGGACGGAACAAAAGCTGGGTATGACCTGGAACTGACGAAAGCGGTGGCCGATGCCGTGCATATTCCGGTCATCGCTTCCGGAGGCGCGGGGAAGCCGGTGCATTTCTACGAGGCTTTGGCGGAGGCAGGCGCGGATGCCGTACTGGCGGCATCCCTGTTCCATTATAAGGAATTAGAGATCCGGCAGGTAAAGGAGTATCTGCGGGACAGGGGCATCAGCGTAAGGCTGTAGGTACGGAACTGGAAGGCTTATTCCGGGCGGACATGGCAGATATGGATTGCAGGGACATGTCAGGGAGCCGGCGGCAGGCATCGGGCCGGACGGAAAGACGATACCGGATGGGCTGATGTACGACAGAGGAGGAAAGGAAAGACAAAAGATGGGAATGATATCAAACGACTGGCTGGCGGAGCTGGGGACCGAATTCCACAAGCCATATTACAAAACCTTGTATGAGTTCGTGAAGACGGAGTATAATACCAGACAGGTGTTTCCGCCTGCGGAGGATATTTTCAATGCCTTTCATCTGACGCCTTTGAGCAAGGTCAAGGTGGTCATTATCGGGCAAGACCCATATCACAACGTGGGACAGGCTCATGGGCTCTGCTTTTCCGTGAAGCCTGACGTAGACATCCCGCCCTCGCTGATGAATATCTACAAGGAGCTGCACAATGACCTGGGGTGCTACATCCCGAACAACGGATATCTGGTAAAATGGGCGGATCAGGGAATCCTGATGCTGAACACGGTGCTGACAGTGCGGGCCCATCAGGCCAACTCCCACAGGGGCAAGGGCTGGGAAGAATTCACGGATGCGGCTATCCGAACTCTGAACAGGCAGGAAAGGCCCATTGTGTTCATTCTCTGGGGGCGGCCGGCGCAGATGAAGGAGAAGATGCTGGACAATCCCAAACATCTGGTCTTAAAGGCGGCTCATCCAAGCCCTCTGTCCGCCAGCAACGGGTTCTTTGGCAGCAGGCCTTTCAGCCAGACCAATCGATTCCTGGAAGAGAACGGGCTGGAGCCCATCGACTGGCAGATTGAGAACAGATGAATGGAAAATGGCTCTGTCGGAGCCAGGACATTCGGTTGGCTGGAAAAGAAGCACAAGACAGAACTGACTACGAGGGAGAATACGGACTGCAATGGAAAAGAAAGCGTTTGTCACCAGGCAACTGGTGGAGGAGATTACAAAAACCTACCCGACCCCCTTTCATATCTATGATGAGAGGGGGATTCGTGAGAATGTGAGGGCTTTGAAAGAGGCCTTTGCCTGGAATCCGGGGTATAAGGAGTTCTTTGCGGTAAAGGCGGCTCCGAATCCTTTTCTGATGGAGATTCTGAAAGAATATGGCTGCGGCAGCGACTGCTCGTCCTACACGGAGTTGATGCTTGCCGGCGCGGTGGGCATGAAAGGGGAGGACATCATGTTTTCCTCCAATGAGACACCGGCTCAGGAGTATGCCCTGGCGGCAAAGCTGGGTGCTACCATTAATTTAGACGATATCACGCACATCGAATTTCTGGAGAAGACTTTGGGGTATCTGCCGAAAACCCTGAGCTGCCGCTTCAATCCCGGCGGGTATTTCGCCATGGGTACGGACATCATGGACAATCCCGGGGACGCCAAGTATGGGTTCACCAAAGAGCAGATGTTTGAGGGATTCCGGATCCTTAAGAATAAGGGCGTGGAACGCTTCGGCATCCATGCGTTCCTGGCCAGCAATACGGTATCCAATGATTATTATCCTGAACTTGCCAGGCAGCTTTTTGAACTGGCGGTGGAACTGCAGAGGGAGACCGGGGCCAAGATCGCTTTCATCAATCTGTCCGGCGGCATCGGGATTCCCTACCGACCGGATCAGGAGCCCAATGATATCCGGGTCATCGGGGAGGGCGTGAGGAAAGCTTACGAGGCGATACTGACATCAGCCGGGATAGGAGATGTGGCCATTTATACCGAGCTTGGCCGGTATATGACAGGGCCTTACGGGCATCTGGTGGCGAAAGTGATCCACGAGAAGCATATTCACAAGGAGTATGTGGGCGTTGACGCCTGCGCGGTGAATCTGATGCGGCCCGCCATGTACGGCGCATATCATCACATCACGGTGCTGGGAAAAGAGGACGCGCCCTGCGACCACAAGTATGACGTAGTGGGATCGCTGTGCGAGAACAATGACAAATTTGCCATTGACAGGATGCTGCCAAAGGTGGAGATCGGAGATTATATTGTAATCCATGACACGGGGGCACACGGGTTTTCCATGGGGTACAATTATAATGGGAAGCTGAAGTCCGCGGAGCTGTTGCTGAAAGAGGACGGGAGCGTAGTAATGATACGCCGGGCGGAGACGCCTAAGGATTATTTTGCCACGTTTGATGGATTTGAAGTTTATGACAGATTGTTTCCGGAAAATTAGACTGCAGACTGCCGGAACTTACAGTAAAGCAACCAGAAAGGTACCCGGCTGGCGATCTGCAGCCGGGGTATACATTTAACCGGGGTGCAGTATAGGATGTTGTGACGTGGGTTCCTGCAGTACCTTTACCGAAAGGGAGGATATGGCAGGACATGCACAAGGCTTGTGGGCCAGGGCGTATGGGGGCGCAGGCGAGGCAGACTGCAAATCAGGAATTCACGAAGCCGGGAGGAGGATTTGTATGAGATATCCGAAAAATTTGCCTCTGGGAGGTACAATCGGGTTTCTGGCACCGTCATTTGGCTGCAATATCGAGCCCTATCGGACGGGATTTGGCCATGCCTTGAAAAAGTGGCAGGAGATGGGGTACCGGACAGTGCTGGGGCCAAACTGTTACGCGGGGGAGGGCATCGGCATCAGCAGCACGCCGATGAACTGCGGACAGGAGGTCATGGACATGTTCCTCTCAGAGGAGCCGGACTGTCTGATCTCCTGCGGGGGCGGAGAACTGATGTGCGAGATTTTGCCCTATGTGGATTTTGAAAAGCTTTCTCAGGCGGAACCCAAATGGTTCATGGGGTACTCCGACAATACCAACCTGACCTATCTGCTGACCACTTTGGCGGACACGGCCTCGGTGTATGGCCCCTGTGCGTCCTCCTTTGGCGTGGAGCCCTGGCATGAGTCGCTGTGGGATGCCTTTGGAATTCTGGCCGGGAAGAACGGTGCCCGGATGCGCAAGGCGGCAGAAAAGAAAGCAATGGCAATCAATGCGGAAGCCGGAGCGGAGGCTGGCTTGGAGGGCGGTCAGCAGACAGATGAACATGAGGCTGCGGTGCATGGCTATGGGCTGTGGGAAAAAGAATCCTTAAAGAGCCCGGAGAATCCGGTGGTGCCTTACAATCTCACGGAAACCTTAGCAATCCGCACATATGTGGGCCGGGAACCTGTTGCGGATAAGGTAACGTTCCGGGGCAGGCTCCTGGGCGGCTGCCTGGACTGCCTGGTGAACCTCCTGGGAACCCGGTATGACAAGACAAGGGAATTCGTGGAGAGGTACCGGGAGGACGGCATTATCTGGTTTCTGGAGGCCTGCGAATTGAACGTGTTCGCTATCCGGCGTGCTATGTGGCAGATGGAGGAAGCAGGATGGCTTTCTCATGTAAGGGGATTCCTTATCGGCAGGCCTGAAAACGGGGAACCTGTGATGGGGCTGGATGCCTGCAATGCGGTGCTGGAAGTGGCCGGGCGAAAGAACGTGCCGGTGGTCATGGACGTAGACCTGGGGCATCTGCCGCCTATGATGCCGATTGTAGTGGGGAGCATGGCGGATGTGGCGGTGAAAGGAAATGATATCCGGATTAAAATGCGGTATGTGTGACGGTGACGGCTGTCCGGAGGATGCGGATTGCAGGTTGGTATGCCTTGGACAGGAATTTGATATTTTGATTGCAAAATTAGGAAGAATTCTGATAATTTTGCCAGATCGTACGAATAGTACGAAAAAGGAAAAGAAAGCGGAAAAAGCCAAATTATTGCTTGTCAAGCGGTGTTTTCTGTGATAAAATTATTTTGTTGTGAGGCGTTCATCATGAGAGACTTCATAGCATAAAGCCGGCGTGTCGGAATGGCAGACGAGGCAGACTCAAAATCTGTTGTGGGCAACCACGTGCGGGTTCAAGTCCCGCTGCCGGCAGTAGGAAAAATCGCTGAGAAACCAGTAAATTCAAGGGTTCGGGCGATTTTTTTGTTTTCTATTTTATCGGAAAAACGGAAAGAGAGGAGAGGCATATAAATTATCGATAGTAGAAATTGAAGAGAACGGAATAGGTGGCTGATCATTTTTATCAATAGTGAAAGTGTATACGATTCAGTGTCAAAACGTATCTAAAGGCAGGTAGATATCATGGATTTAGTAAAGATGCTGGTTTCCTGCGTAGTGGAAAAAGAGGGACGAAAAATCGTCAGGATTTCTTTTCTGCGGGGAATGGAAGAGGAGCATTCCATGGAAGAGAAGCATTCCATGGAAGAAAAGCATTCTATGGAAGAAAAGCATTCCATGGAAGAGAAGCATTCTATGGACTATGCGGAGGGCATTCTGCCGGATGGAATCATAGTGAAGTCCGAGGGTTTCTCCGAGGAGGAAGTCCGAAAGCTGGAGGCCTATATAAGAGCGAACAGACAGGAAATCCTAAAGCAGGCCAAAGAAATCAATCCGCTGCGGAACTGGATGAACGGCTGACAGAAATATGGCTGGCTGAAAATGGAAGTCCCTCTTGACTTTTATACTTTAAACCACTAAAATCATAAAGAGCGAACGGACCAAAGCGCTGACAGCAAAATCGGCGCTATCCTTGTGGAAAACAGAAAACGGATAGCGCACAGACAGCGCTTTCGGAGAAAAGGAAAAAAGGAGCAGACTATCATGAAAGAGATATCAAATCTAATCGCATACCGCCCGGAGGTCAAAGTGGTGGATGCCACGCTGCGGGACGGCGGGCTGGTAAATAATTTCTATTTTACCGATGAGTTCGTCAGGGCACTATATCTTGCCAATTTGCGCGCCGGCGTGGACTATATGGAGTTTGGCTACAAGGCCTCCACAGAGATGTTTGATGAGGACAAGTTCGGCAAGTGGAAGTTCAGCAGAGACGAAGACATCCGAAAGATCGTGGGGGAGAATGCCACGGACTTGAAGATTTCGGTGATGGCGGACGTGGGCAGATGCGAGAAAGCGGACATCATTGATCGGGCGGACAGTCCCATTGACATGATTCGCGTGGCTACCTATGTGAATACCGTCCCGGGGGCGGTGGATCTGATCGAGGATGCCGAGCGCAAAGGCTATGAGGTCTGCTGCAACATTATGGCTATCTCCCACTCCCTGGAGGGAGAGCTGCGGGCCGCCCTGGAGATTCTGGGGCAGTCTCCGGCGGATGTGCTCTACATTGTGGACAGCTACGGCGCCATGTATCCGGAGCAGATAGCGCGCTTCGCGGACATGTACCTGGAAGTGGCAGCAAAATACGGCAAAAAGGTGGGAATCCATGCCCACAACAATCAGCAGCTGGCATTCGCCAATACCATAGAGGCGGTGGGGGACGGCGTGGACTGGTTAGACGCCACTTACGCCTCCATGGGAAGAGGGGCCGGGAACTGCGCCATGGAACTGCTGTTAGGGTTCCTGCGCAATCCCAAGTATAATATCTACCCCGCCATCCAGTTTGTGGATAAATATATGATGCAGCTAAGGGAAGAGGGCGTGGTCTGGGGATACGACCTGCAGTACCTGATGACAGGGCTTCTGAACCAGCATCCCAGGGCTGCCATCCAGTTCACTAAGGAGAAACGGACGGACTATACGGAATTCTACAGGGAGATGGTGTCCCAGGAGTAAGGTGAGGGCGCAATGCTGCCGAAAACAGCAAAGAAGCTTATTTTGCGAATAAACGGCGTGTGCTCCGGTTCGGGATGCCGTCAAGATCAGTTTGCCAAAGGTGGGTTGAATTTCCCGCCTGAAATGTGTATACTGGAAGACAGATTTTACCAATTATATTTTAAGATAGAAAAATCGTGAAAACTGTAGGAGGAGACCAACATGAAAATCGACAGCATATGTGTACAGGGCGGCTATAAGCCGGGAAACGGGGAGCCCCGCCAAGTCCCAATCGTCCAGAGCACTACTTTTAAATACGATACCAGCGAGGAGATGGGGAAACTTTTCGACCTGGAAGCCAGCGGCTATTTCTACACCAGACTCCAGAACCCTACCAACGACTATGTGGCGGCGAAAATCGCCCAGCTGGAGGGCGGCACCGCGGGAATGCTGACAAGCAGCGGACAGGCCGCTAATTTCTATGCGCTATTCAATATCTGCAGCTGCGGCGATCACATCGTTTCCTCCAGCACCATCTATGGCGGCACTTTCAATCTGATCGCTGTCACTATGAAGAAGATGGGAATAGACGTGACCTTTGTGAGTCCGGATGCTACGGAGGAGGAATTGAACGCGGCTTTTCAGGACAATACTAAGGCTGTGTTCGGTGAGACCATCGCCAATCCTGCCCTCACCGTGTTGGACATTGAGAAGTTTGCGAAATGCGCCCATGCCCACGGCGTTCCCCTGATTATCGACAATACCTTTGCCACCCCTGTCAACTGCCGTCCCTTTGAGTGGGGCGCGGACATTGTGACCCATTCCACCACCAAGTACATGGACGGACATGGCGCGGCGGTGGGCGGAGCCATCGTGGACAGCGGCAGATTCGACTGGATGGCCCACGCGGACAAATATCCCGGGCTGTGCACCCCGGACGACAGCTACCACGGTATCACTTACGCAGAGAAATTCGGAAAAGAGGGCGCTTTCATTACCAAGTGCACCGCTCAGCTGATGCGGGACTTCGGCTCCATTCAGAGCCCTCAGAACGCCTTTCTCCTGAACCTGGGGCTGGAAAGCCTCCATGTGCGCATGCAGCGCCACTGCGAGAACGGCTTGGCGGTGGCTGAATTCCTCTCTAAGCATCCTGCGGTGGCCTATGTGAACTACTGCGGTCTGCCGGGGGACAGATATTATCCTTTAGCGCAGAAATACCTGCCGAAAGGCAGCTGCGGCGTGGTCTCCTTTGGCTTAAAGGGCGGCAGGGAAGCGGCCAGCAGCTTCATGAAGAAGCTAAAGATCGTTGCCATTGAGACCCATGTGGCGGATGCCCGTACCTGCTGCCTGAATCCGGCTTCCAGCACCCATCGCCAGATGACGGACGAGCAGCTGAAAGAGGCAGGCGTGCCTGCGGAACTGATTCGTATCAGCTGCGGTATCGAGGACAAGGAAGACTTGACAGCGGACATCGCACAGGCCCTGGAAGCTTGAGGGTTCGAAAGAAATGCGGGCAGGAGGTGAAGCGAGTGGCATTGCTGGATAGGGAAGAGAGAATGGAGTGCAGAGAGTTTGAGCGGCTGATTCCCGGCTTCCTGAAAGGAGAGCTGGATTATCCCACACTAAAGCGATTTCTGGCGCACAGGGAGTCCTGCAGCGAATGCAGAGAGGAACTGGACATCCAGTTTTTGGTGGCGGAGGGCATGCAGCATCTGGAGGAGGGCAATGCCTTTGACCTGCAGTCCGAGCTGGAACAGCGTTTGGAGGAAACCGGCCGCAAAGTCAGGGTCAATTCCGCTTTCCTGTATTTTGGCTCTGCCATGGAGCTCGTGGCTGCCGGCCTCCTTGTCTGGGCCTTTGTATGGATATTGCTGTAATTTTGATCTTCACATTTTGATAGCGAAAGGACGGTGCTGTGTATGGAAAAAGGCAGGAAACTGGTATTGATAGACGGACATAGTATTTTGCACAGGGCCTTTTACGGCGTGCCGGATCTGACCAATGCCCAGGGTCTGCACACCAATGGGGTATATGGCTTTTTGAATATTATGTTTCGGATTTTAGAAGAGGAGAAACCGGATTTTCTTGCCGTAGCCTTCGATGTGCATGCGCCGACTTTCCGGCATGAAATGTATGAGGCGTACAAGGGGACCAGGAAACCTATGCCGGAGGAACTGCGGGAACAGATACCTGTGCTGAAAGAGGTTCTGAAAGCTATGAGGGTGACCATTGTGGAGCAGGCGGGGCTGGAGGCCGACGATGTCCTTGGGACCCTGGCCAAAAAGGCACAGGCCCAGGGGATTGAAGTGGCGCTGGTATCCGGAGACCGGGATTTGCTGCAGATCGCCGATGCTCATATCAAGATCAGGATTCCCAAGACAAAGATGGGCAGGACAGAAGTGGAGGACTACTACCCAAAGGACGTGGAGGCGGCCTATCAGGTGACGCCCGCGCAGTTCATTGACTTAAAAGCCCTGATGGGGGACAGCTCCGACAATGTACCCGGAGTGCCTAAGGTGGGCGAGAAGACTGCCACGGAGCTCATGGTGCAGTACGGCTCCCTGGAAAATATCTATGCCCATGTAGAGGAAATCAGTAAAAAAAGCATTCGGGAATCTCTCATAGCCAACAGGGAACTGGCGGATTTAAGTAAAGTCCTGGTGACGATCAGGACCGATGCGGATGTTTCCATTGACTATGAGATGTCCAGGGCTGATGGTTTTTACACAGAGGAAGCATATGCGCTGTTGAAACAGCTGGAGTTTCGGAATATGCTCAGCCGCTTTGACAAAGAGAAGCGGGAGGACAACAGCGATATCTCCGCCTCGTTCCGGAGGCTGGATCGCAAAGAAGAATTCCTGAGAAATCTCGGAAATATAAAGAAAAATCAGCGGGCGGGCTTATATGTGGCGACAGAGGGCAGGAGGCTTCTGGCCGTGGCGGTATCAGCGGGAGGCGAAACATATGTCTATGTGCTGCCGGCCAGAGAAAATGTACAGCTTTCCTTTTTTCAGGAGACGGAAGAGACGCTGTTTGGCGATGAAGACGAGGCGGCATGTACAGAGGGCATGAAAGCGCTTTCGGGCAGGGCCCGGATAGCCGCGTTCGACATGAAAAGGCTGTACCCCTATTTAGGACAGGATACTACCGAACGGTATTTCGATATCCTTATCGCGGCATATCTGCTGAATCCATTAAAGAGCGATTATGCCTTAGAGACCATTGCCTCGGAATATTTGGGGCTGCAGATTCCCGGCTGGGCGGAAGCTTTCGGAAAGCAGAGGGCGGAAGATGCGCTGGTATCTGCGCCGGATAAGTTTGCACAATACTGCTGTTACGGGGCCTATGTGTCCCTGAAAGCGGCGGAAGAGCTGGAGAAGAAATTGGTCCTGACAGGCATGGATAAGCTCATGACGGACATTGAGATGCCTCTGTCACTGGTACTGTACGATATGGAAAAGGAAGGCGTGGAAGTACGCAGGGATGAGCTGAAAGCCTACGGGGATGCACTGATAGAGCGGATAATGGAGCTGGAGAAGTCGATCCACGCACAGGCGGGAGCGGAGTTCAATATCAATTCCCCGAAGCAATTGGGGGAGGTGCTCTTTGAAACCATGAAGCTTCCCGGAGGCAAGAAGACAAAGACAGGATACTCTACGGCGGCGGATGTACTGGAAAAGTTGTCTGAGGAGGCGCCCATCGTCAGGGATATTCTGGAATACAGACAGCTGACAAAACTGAAATCCACTTATGCGGACGGTCTTGCGGTCTATATCGGAGAAGACAGCCGGATTCATACGAATTTCAACCAGACCATTACAGCCACAGGCCGCATCAGCTCCACGGAGCCCAATCTCCAGAATATTCCCATGCGTATGGAGCTTGGCAGGCGGATCCGGAAAGTATTCGTGCCCAGGGAGGGCTGTGTGTTCATGGACGCGGATTATTCGCAGATTGAGCTGCGGGTGCTGGCCCATATGTCCGGGGACAGACAGCTTATAGAGGCCTACCATATGGATCAGGACATCCATCGGATCACTGCGTCCAAAGTATTCCATACGCCTTTTGATGAGGTCACGGATCTTCAGCGCCGCAACGCCAAGGCAGTGAATTTCGGCATTGTCTACGGTATCAGCTCCTTTGGGCTGAGCCAGGACCTGAGTATCAGCAAGAAAGAGGCGGCTGATTATATCCAACAGTATTTTGCCACTTATCCGGGAGTGAAAGAATTCCTGGACAGGCTGGTTTCAGAGGCTAAGGAAAAAGGATATATCACCACCATGTTCGGCAGGAGGAGGCCTGTTCCGGAACTGTCTTCCTCCAATTTCATGCAGCGTTCTTTTGGGGAGCGGGTGGCCATGAACTCCCCCATACAGGGGACTGCGGCGGATATTATTAAAATTGCCATGATACGGGTATGGAGGGCGCTGCGGGAGAGAGAACTGAAATCCAGGCTGATTCTTCAGGTTCATGACGAGCTTGTCATAGAGACATACCGGGAGGAAGCGGAACAGGTGAAGCGGATACTTCTTGAGAATATGCAGGAGGCGGCAAAGCTGTCCGTGGCGCTGGAAGTGGATTTGCATACCGGCGACAACTGGTATGAGGCGAAATAGGAGCTGCCTGCACCGGCGGAGGTGGGAGGGGAAATGCGTTTCATAGGAATCACGGGAGGCGTAGGTTCGGGTAAATCCGAAATTCTGGGCTATATCGGAAAGCATTATAAATGTGAAATTTATCTGGCGGATGAGGCGGCGCATCTTGTAAAGCAGCCGGGCACAAAAGCCTACGAGACTTTGCTTGCGCTGCTGGGGAGAGACATAGCGGGAGCGGACGGCCAGATTGACAAAGGGGTAATGGCCGACAGAATTTTTGCGGATCCGGATCTTCTGGAACAGGTGAACGGCATTATCCACCCGGCGGTAAAGGAGTTTCTGCTGGAGAAGCTGGATGCGGCCCGAAAAGCGGGACAGACGGAATTTTTTTTCGTGGAGGCTGCGCTTTTGATTGAGGGAGGATATCTTGCGCTGGTGGACGAAATGTGGTATATTTATGCGGATGAGCAGGTGCGCCGGGAAAGACTGCGGGCATCCAGAGGCTACAGCCAGGAGAAAATCGCAAGAATTATGGCCAGCCAATTGACAGAGGCGCAGTTTCGCGAAAGCTGTGATTTTGTTATAGACAACAGCGGGGATTTCGCCGGGACTTGCAGGCAGATTGACGCCAGGCTGCTAGTGTGCAAAGAAATTCTAAGGCAGCAAAGTACGCTGCATTAGAACTTTTAAATTGCCCCCGGAAGAATGCCAAAGCGAATTGTATTCGCTTTAGCATTTCCCGGGGGCACGGAGTGTTACTGACAACAGAACTGCGTTCTGTTGTATGGGGAGACGGCGCTGGCATGGGGATATGATTTCAGGGATTCGGAATGGCGGTACATAGAAGATGACCGGGTCAGACAGCAGAGGCAGATAAGGATGGAAGCAGAGAGAAAATGAGATTATGCAGCATTGCAAGCGGAAGCAGCGGAAACTGTATTTATGTGGGTTCAGAGGCCGCGCATTTGCTTGTGGACGTAGGGATCAGCGGCCGCAGGACAGAGGCGGGACTGAAAGAACTGGAATTGTCGGGGAATGATATAGACGGAATATTGATAACACATGAACATGCGGATCATATACAGGGGCTGGGAGTCATCTCCAGGAAATACGAGATTCCTATCTATGCCACCGCCGGTACCATAAAGGCCATGAAAAACTGTTCCGGGCTGGCAAAGGTGGATCCGGGGCTGTTCCATGAGGTGGAGGAGGACCGGAAGTTTATTATAAAGGATCTTACCATCAACCCTATGCGGATTTCCCACGATGCGGCTCAGCCGGTGGGATACCGGATTGCCTATGGCAGCAGGCGGGTGGCGGTGTGTACGGATCTGGGGGTGTACAATGACTATACGGTGGAGTGTCTGAAAGGTATGGATGCGCTGCTGCTGGAGGCAAATCATGATGTAAATATGCTGCAGGTAGGGCCGTATCCCTATTACCTGAAACAGCGGATCCTGGGGGACAGAGGCCATTTGTCCAATGAGAATACGGGGAGATTATTGTGCAGAATTCTGCACGACGGCCTGAAAGCAGTGATATTAGGACACTTGAGCAAAGAAAACAATCTGCCGGAGCTGGCCTATGAGTCCGTGAGGATGGAAATCAATATGGGGGATAATCCTTATAAGGCCGGGGACTTTGACATCCGGGTGGCTAGGCGCAGCGAGGTGTCGCCTGCTGTGGTGGTGTAGGGAAAAGGCAAGGATACGCCGGAGGCGTGGGAATGGAGGAGTTTATAGATGAAAAGGACAATTATTACAGTTGTGGGAAAAGACACCATCGGCATCATCGCCAAGGTCTGTACCTATCTGGCAGAGAACGAAATCAATATTTTAGATATTTCCCAGACCATTGTGCAGGGGTATTTTAATATGATGATGATCGTGGATACCAGTAAGACAGAAAAACCTTTCGGGGATATGGTGGACGAGATGATGGCGTTGGGGGAGGAGACAGGCGTGCAGATCAAGTGCCAGAAAGAAGAGATATTTGACAAGATGCACAGAATTTGACGGCGCCGGGGGAGGCTATGTATGATAAACATATATGAGGTGGCAGAGACCAACAAGATGATTGCGGAAGAGAATCTGGACGTGCGTACGATTACTCTCGGCATTAGTCTGCTGGACTGCATTGATTCCGATTTACAGAGACTGAAAGAGAAAATTTATGCAAAGATATATGAGGCCGCCAGGGATCTGGTGAAGACCGGGGAGGAGATTTCCAGGGAATTCGGCGTCCCCATTGTCAACAAAAGGATCTCCGTAACGCCCATCGCTTTGGTAGCCGGCGCGGCCTGCAGGTCTGCGGAGGATTTTGCTTCGGTGGCAGAGACCCTGGACAGAGTGGCCAAGGATGTGGGCGTAAATTTCATCGGCGGTTATTCTGCGCTGGTGAGCAAAGGAATGACTGCGGCGGACGAACTGCTGATCCGTTCCATTCCCGCGGCCCTGTCCGGCACGGAACGAGTGTGCGCGTCTGTGAATCTGGGCTCTACAAGGACGGGCATCAATATGGATGCCGTGAAGCTTATGGGAGAAATCATCAAGTCCACAGCGGAGCGCACCAAAGAGGCGGATTCCCTGGGATGCGCAAAACTGGTAGTATTCTGCAATGCGCCGGACGATAATCCGTTTATGGCAGGGGCTTTCCACGGAGTCACGGAGGGTGACAAGGTCATCAATGTAGGGGTCAGCGGCCCCGGCGTGGTAAAGACCGCCCTGGAGAAAGTGCGCGGTGAGAATTTTGAGGTGCTCTGCGAGACCATCAAGAAGACGGCATTTAAAGTAACCAGGGTTGGGCAGCTGGTGGCCCAGGAGGCATCGGCCATGCTGGGTGTTCCCTTTGGAATCGTGGACTTGTCTTTAGCGCCTACGCCTGCCATCGGCGACAGCGTGGCGGATATTTTGTGCGAGATCGGTCTGGAATATGCAGGCGCTCCCGGTACCACCGCGGCGCTGGCGCTTTTAAATGATCAGGTGAAGAAAGGCGGTGTCATGGCTTCCTCCTATGTAGGCGGCTTAAGCGGCGCATTTATCCCGGTCAGCGAGGATCAGGGAATGATTGACGCGGTAAGGGCGGGAGCGCTGTCACTGGAGAAGCTGGAAGCCATGACCTGCGTATGCTCCGTGGGCCTGGATATGATAGCCATTCCCGGCGATACCAAAGAATCCACTATTTCCGGCATCATCGCGGACGAGATGGCCATTGGTATGGTAAATCAGAAAACCACGGCTGTCCGCATTATCCCCGTTATCGGCAAGGGCGTGGGGGAGACCGTGGAGTTCGGCGGGCTCTTAGGCTATGCGCCCATTATGCCGGTGAACCAGTTCGGCTGCGAAGCCTTTATCAACCGGGGCGGCCGGATTCCGGCGCCCATACACAGTTTTAAAAACTGAGAGCGGAAAGATTACAGCATGACGGGCGGTGTGGAAATCTCATTGAGGATGGGCCGCCCGGCATCTGCCCGGGCCAGATTCCGGTAAAGTTCGCTGGCAAGGATGTCCAGCCGCATAAGTCTCTCCGCCTCGGGGGACATTTCCTTTCGGGCATTGGCCAGACCGGTTACAAACGGCAGGCAGGAACGCTGTCTGATGGCCCTGAGAAGCGGGGCTGCCTGACGCCGGAATCCCAGAACCCGGGCATAGGGGACATAATCCGCCTCTTTTCCCAGTTCCAGATCTTTCTTCTCCATACCCAGCAGAATGTGTAGCAGAGATCTGCTGATTCTGGTATGGGTCATGTTTTTTGTCTTGAGCAAATCACAGAAAGCTTCAAAACCGGTATAGAAACGCAGATGCTTTCTAATCCGGTCCGACAGTTCCGGGGACACATCCAGATATTTTGCATAGCCGGATTCTTTTTCGGCGATCAGCTTATAATACAAAACGGAAGAGAAATCATCTGAGCGCAGGGGCCTGTGTGTCTGCAGGTATTCTGTGAGAAGCGAAACCGCTTCCGGGGGCATATAAGGGGAGAGGTCAGTCAGTTTTTTCCCCTGATACAGGGCCTGCCGCAGGGACAGGGCGGAGCAGGTATACTCAACAGCTGACGGCGCCGAAGCATGTTTTCCGCCCTTTTGTCCGGACAGAGCGTTTTCCGGACCGACATCGGAGTGTGGCAAATCGGAGATTTCCGGTAGAACGATGTCGTGGTAGCCCGCCCCCGTTCTCCGGAACGTGACAGGACAGATAGGGCTGTTTCGCCTGTAAAGAGCGCGGATGTATTCTATTCCCAATATATTGTTGGGCGAGGAAAGGATGGCCGCACAGTCTCCGGGCAGCGCCGGATTACCGGATTCTTTCAGAGCTCTGACCCTGGCGGCGGGATACGGGAAGCCCTGCCTGAGAGATGCCTGCAGCGCACTGCGGTACCAGGCCGGTTCGTGGCAGAGAATCTCCGCGATCTGCCGGAGAACCACATCATCCCCCCATTCGCTGCCAAAGCACAGATGAGTGACGACATTCAGCCTGTCCAACAGGGCCACGGCTCCCGTGGCGAAATATTCCGCACTGGATGCGGCGTACAGAGTGGGAAGCTCCAGGACCAGATCGGCTCCGCAGCAAAGAGCGGCCTGTGTGCGGATCCGTTTGTCAGCCAGGGCGGGAGCGCCGCGCTGGACGAAATTTCCACTTATAACTACGATTATATAGTCGGATTCCGTGAGACGGGCCGATTCTCTGAGATGATAGAGATGGCCATTGTGGAAAGGGTTGTATTCAGCGATGACGCCGGTTACGTTCATGAAAAACCTCCTGTAACAAATTATCATTTTTCCGTATAAAAATGTGGGACGACAATGTGAAAAAAATAACATGCCTGAAAGCGTTTACATCTGCACAACCATGGGGACTGGCAGGGGTAGTCGAAAATCAGGTATGTATCCGAAAATATACAATTAAGCGCATATTTATCCTTGTGCATTGTTTCCTTTTTTAGTATAATATGGATAATACAGTTTGTTAAGTGGAAATATTATGAAGATTTCGGGCCAAATTGAGCGGACTGTAATGCAGAATGAATATGGGGATAGCGGAAAAGGCGCTGGAAAGGAGAAGGGATATGTCATATATTGACAAAATCAAGGAGAGAGCCAAGCTGGACAGGAAGACCATTGTACTGCCGGAGTCCAAGGACAAGAGGACCCTGTTGGCGGCTGCAAAGATCGTGGAAGAGAATATTGCGGATATCATCATGGTGGGAAATGAAGAGAAGATCATGGATGGTGCCGGCTGGCTGGAAGTGGATCTTTCCCGCGTCACGGTCATAGACCCTGCCCAGACCCCAAAGCTGGACGACTATGTGAATCTGCTGTATGAGACCAGGAAATCCAAGGGCATGACTGAGGAGAAAGCACGGGATATCCTTTTGAATGATTACCTTACCTTCGGGATTGTGATGGTTAAGGCCGGGGATGCGGACGGCATGGTGGCAGGCGCCTGCCATTCCACGGCGGACACCCTGAGGCCCGCCCTGCAGATTTTGAAGACAGCGCCGGGCGTAAAGCTGGTTTCCGCGTTCTTTGTGATGGATACCCAGTTCAAGGACCAAGGGGATAACGGCGCTTTCCTGTTCGCGGACTGCGGCCTGAATCAGGACCCCACGGCGGAAGAACTGGCCGCTATTGCGGAGACCTCTTACAGAAGCTTTAAGTCTCTGATCGGGCCTAAGCCCGTCATTGCCATGCTCAGCCATTCCACCAAGGGAAGCGCCAAGCATGAGATGGTGGACAAGGTGGTGGAGGCCACGAAGATTGCCAGAGAGCAGTACCCCCATCTGGTGCTGGACGGCGAACTGCAGCTGGACGCAGCCCTTGTGCCCGGCGTGGCAAAGTCCAAGGCCCCGGGCAGCCCGGTGGGCGGGAAAGCGAATATATTGATATTCCCCAATCTGGACGCGGGAAATATCGGATACAAGCTGGTGCAGCGCCTGGGAGGCGCGGAAGCCTACGGTCCTATGCTGCAGGGTATCGCAAAACCTGTCAATGATTTGTCCAGGGGCTGCTCCTGGCAGGACATTGTGGGCGTGGTAGCGCTGACTGCCGTACAGGCGCAGCTTGTCTGAGAACCCGGAATAAGAAGATAAGAAAGGAAGCATACTGTTTATGAAAGTTTTAGTCATCAATTGCGGAAGCTCATCCCTGAAATTCCAGCTCATTGATTCCGAGTCCGAGAGCTGCCTTGCAAAAGGCATCTGCGAGAGAATCGGCATTGAGGGAAGCATGATAACCTACGCCCCTGAAAACGGTGAGAAAGAGAAGACAGTTACTCCCATGCCGGACCATACCGAGGCCATTCGCCTGGTGCTGGAAGCGCTGACGAACCCCGGGACAGGGGTGGTGGATAAACTCGACGAGATCGGCGCCGTAGGACACAGAGTGGTGCATGGCGGTGAGAAATTCGCCCAGTCCGTGGTGATCAATGACGAAGTCCTTGCGGCGGTGGAAGAGTGCAACGATCTGGCCCCCCTGCACAATCCGGCAAACCTGATCGGCATCAATGCCTGCAGAAAGCTGATGCCCCAAACACCCATGGTAGCCGTGTTCGATACCGCTTTCCATCAGACTATGCCGGAGGAGGCCTATATGTACGGCCTGCCGTATGAATATTATCAAAAATACAAGGTCAGAAGATATGGCTTCCATGGCACCAGCCATTCCTATGTATCCAAAAGGGCGGCGGAGGTTCTGGGAAAGGCGTATGAGGATTTGAAGATTATCGTATGTCATTTGGGCAATGGCGCAAGCATTTCCGCCGTGAAGAACGGCAGATGTGTGGATACTTCCATGGGGCTGACTCCCCTGGAGGGCCTGATGATGGGCACCCGCTCCGGGGATATTGACCCGGCTATCATAGAGTTTTTGGCCAACAAAGAGGACAGGAATATCGGCGAGGTCATGGCCGTGCTGAACAAGAAGTCCGGCGTTCTGGGTCTTTCGGACAATCTTTCCTCCGATTTCCGGGATCTGGAGGACGGTTATAATGCAGGGGATCCCAATGCCGTCCGGGCCATGAAAACCTATTGCTATCGTGTGGCAAAGTATATCGGTTCCTATGTGGCTGCCATGAACGGCGTGGATGTGATCTGCTTTACCGCGGGCATCGGTGAGAATGCTCCTCTGGTGCGTACCTTTGTGTGCGAGTATCTGGGGTATCTGGGGGTAGAACTGGATCAGACGGCCAATGGGAAGCGTGGCGAGGACATTGTGATCACCACGCGGGAGAGCAGGACAACGGTTATGGTGATACCCACCAATGAAGAGCTTGCAATTGCCAGGGAGACTGTCCGGTTAACGTAGTATGAGAAGAATTCTGCCGGATATGCCGCCGGCATGCCGGGAAATGAGGGGAAGCGTGTACCTGAGAGAAAAGAGGCTGACAGAGGTGTCGGGCCTCTTTTTTAAACGTTGAAGTTGGAGAAATTTCTTTTGCCAGTATGCAACTATGATACAGAAATGTAGAAAATCTGTAACAAGGCTGTGGCATCCTGATTAATATAGAAAAGGGCTGGCAGGGAGAACTCAGGGAAAGAGAGCTCTGCCGGGGCAGATGGAGGAAGCGTGTGAGAGACAGCAGAGAATACAGCAGAAAAGAGGCAGCCTGTGAAAGAAATCCGTATTACGGAGAATACAGAGGCAGACAGATACCGCGCAGAATGCGGGAGAATGAAAGAGGGGCATTCCATGGAAGAGGAACATTCCCCGGAAAAAAGCGCAGAATGATGGGATTTGTGATTGTCTGCCTGCTTCTGGCCATGAATATTTTTCTGCTGCTGGAGCTTGGGGAACGGGTCAGGGGACTGGACACGGAGCTGGACGAGGTGATGGGCCGGATGAGCATGGGCGGGCAGGAAAGGGATATTTCCGTGCCGGAAACCGGGACCAAGGAGGAGATGCCGAATCGGACCTATGCATCCGCCGGTGCAGACGTGAAAGAGAATATTGTGGATTATGTAAGTCTGTGCGGTCTGGATGAAGTGGACATGCCCGTGGACCGGGATTCGCAGGAGGTGCTGGCGTGCCTGGAGGAACTGGCCTATAGGAATGAACGGATTGCGATGATTTATGATGAACATTTCCGGTACCCTGACAACATGCTGAAAGCCCTGGCGAACAATCCGGAGATGGCGGATTTTGTACAGAACTCGCTGGAAAGCGCAGGAAAGGGAAAAGCGGAGTTCTCTGTATTGGAGAAAGGACAGGAGTATCCCCTTTTTCTCCAGTGGGATCCCAGATGGGGTTATGAAGACTATGGGGATGACAATATCGGCCTGTCCGGCTGCGGGCCTACCTGCGTGTCCATGGCCATGTATTATCTGCTGCGGGATGATAAGATTACGCCAAAGGCTGTGGCGGAGTATAGTATGGAAAACGATTATTATGTTATGGGCACAGGCACGGCATGGGCGCTTTTGGAGGAATATCCCCTTATATATGGAATCAATGTGGAACAACCCTCTGTCTCGGAGCGGACCATGAAAGACGCCCTGGACGCGGGACGCGTTATTATCTGTTCCATGGGCCCGGGAGACTTCACCGCAGGGGGGCATTTCGTGGTGGTTTACGGTTATGATTCCCAGGGCTTTTTGATAAACGATTCCAATTGCGTGGCCCGCAGCAGACAGAGATGGAGCTTTAATCGGCTGGAAAAGCAAATCAAGCATATGTGGAGCTATGGGGTCTAGCACCCGGGAAATAAAAATTTTGTGTTGCAGTTTTTCCTCAAAGGTACTAAAATAGGTACAAGATTAACTTTAGAAAGAGGAAGCAGCCATGAAGATCAGAACAAGATATGCCCCCAGTCCTACGGGAAAGATGCATGTGGGCAACCTGCGCTCGGCTCTGTATGAGTTTTTGATCGCAAAGCATGCGGGCGGTGTTTTTATGCTCCGCATTGAGGACACCGATCAGGAGCGTTTTGTGGAGGGAGCCACGGAGATTATCTACCGTACGCTGAAGCAGGTGGGACTGGAGCACGACGAGGGGCCGGATAAGGACGGCGGCTTTGGCCCATATGTGCAGAGCGAGAGAATGAAGACAGGTATCTATACAAAATATGCAAAGGAACTCATCGACAGGGGAGAGGCTTACTACTGCTTCTGCGACAAAGAGAGGCTGGATTCTCTGAAGACAGAGGTGGTGGAGGGAAAGGAAATCACGATTTATGACAAGCACTGCCTGTCTCTGTCCAAAGAGGAGGTGGAGGCGAATCTGGCTGCGGGGAGACCTTATGTCATCCGCCAGAACAATCCCTCTCAGGGTACCACCACTTTTCACGATGAGCTCTATGGGGACATCACGGTGGAGAATGCGGAACTTGACGATATGATTCTGATCAAGTCGGACGGCTATCCCACCTACAATTTTGCCAATGTGGTGGATGACCATACCATGGGAATCACCCATGTAGTGAGAGGGAACGAGTATCTTTCCTCTTCGCCCAAATACACCCGTCTGTACGAGGCCTTTGGCTGGGAAGCGCCCAAGTATGTGCATCTGCCTTTGGTCACGGACGAGAACCACAAAAAACTGGCTAAGCGCAGCGGGCATTCCTCTTTTGAGGACCTGACAGAGCAGGGCTTCCTGCCGGAGGCAGTGGTAAATTACATTGCGTTGCTTGGATGGAGCCCCGAGGACAACAGGGAGATTTTCAGCCTGGATGAGCTGATACGGGAATTCGACTATCATAGAATCAGCAAATCCCCCGCGGTATTTGATATCGTAAAGCTGCGCTGGATGAACGGCGAATATATCAAGGCCATGGATTTTGATGTATTTTATCAAATGGCTGAGCCATATCTGAAGAAAGCCCTTACAAAGGAGCTGGATCTGAGGAAAATCGCGGCCATGGTGAAGACCCGCATTGAGGTGTTTCCGGATATTGTGGAGATGGTGGATTTCTTTGAAAAGCTGCCGGAATATGATATTGCCATGTACACTCATAAGAAAATGAAGACAAATGCACAGTCGTCCCTTGAAGTGCTGACCGAACTGCTGCCTTTGCTGGAGGCCCAGGAGGATTACAGCAATGACGGGCTGTATCAGACTTTGGCGAAATATGTGGAGGATAAGGGAGTAAAGAACGGTTATGTGATGTGGCCTGTACGCAGCGCCGTGTCCGGCCGTCAGACCACGCCTGCAGGCGCCACGGAAATCATGGAGGTGCTGGGCAGGGAGGAATCCCTGAAGCGGATCCGCAGAGGAATCCAGCTTCTCAAGGCTGCTGCGGGAGAAATGGAAGAGGGGCATTCCATGGAAGAGGAGCATTCCATGGAAGATTAATTAAGTCCCGGAGGCTTTCCGGCATCCGGAAAAGCCTCCGGGGAAAACCAATCAAAAAGGAGACAATCATGGATCTGACAAAAGCAAATCAAGCACAGAAAAATGCTATCATGCATTTAAGAGGCCCATGCCTGGTCCTTGCGGGGCCGGGAAGCGGCAAGACCTACACCATAACAAACCGTATTCTGTATCTGCTGGAACAGGGCATTCCACCGGAGCGGATTCTGGTCATTACATTCATGAAAGAAGCCGCGCTGTCCATGCAGAACCGTTTTCAGGAAATGGCAAAGGCTGCCGCCAAAGGCCCCTCTTTTTACCCTGTTAACTTCGGGACATTCCATTCCATCTTTTATCATATTTTGAGAGAATCCAAGGCGATCAAATCAAACGAACTGCTGAAGAATTCGGAAAAGAAGAATCTGATCATTCCCATACTAAAGACATACATAAGAAGTAAAGAGCACACGGACCCCAAAGAGGGCACAAGTGTCTCAGGCGACGATGCGGCCCAGGTTCTGGCTGCGATTGGATATTATAAGAATACCATGCAGATGGAGGCTGCCGCGGCCAGGGCGCCTGTCGGATGGCAGCAGGACTTTGAGGCAGTCTGCAGGGAGTATGAACAGGCCGTGAAGCGGACGGGCCGTCTGGATTTTGACGATATGCTGTACAACTGTAAACAACTGCTCCGGGAGAACGAGAAGATAAGGGAGTACTGGCAGAACCGGTTCCGGTATATACTGATCGACGAATTTCAGGATATCAATCCGGTGCAGTATGAAGCTGTAAAGCTTTTGGCCGCCAGTCCCTACAATATCTTTGCGGTAGGGGACGACGACCAGGCCATCTACGGATTCCGGGGTTCCCAGCCCGAATGTCTGAAGCGCTTCCAGACAGAATTCGGGGCCAGGCAGCTGCTGCTGGACATGAACTACCGAAGTAAGGCAGAGATCGTGGAGGCCTCATTGGCGGTCATTGAGGAGAACAAGGACAGATTTCTAAAGCGTCTCAGGGCTGCGGATGAGTCCGGCAATCCGGACGGTACTGCGCCGGTGTGCGTCCATGGCTTTCCGGACAGGGAGAGACAATATGGGCATTTGCTTGGGGGAATTTCGGCAGGGCTTGGGAGAGGAGAGAGCTGTGCGGTGCTTTTCAGGACCAATTCCTATATGCAGGGCTTTGCTGCCAGGCTAAAGGCCGCGGGGATTCCCTATGTAATGAAAGAAAGCGCGGCCAGCATATACGAGCATTTCATTGTAAAGGATATCATGGCTTATCTGTGGCTGGCCGCAAATAAGGGAATGAGAGAGCATATGCTTCAGGTTATGAATAAGCCATCCAGGTATCTGAGCCGGGATGCGGTGGGACCGGGGCAGGTGGATTTCGGGAAGATGCGGGAATATTATAATGTAGCGCAACTGCCTAAAGGGCAGGGGACCGGGGCAAAGGACAGGATCTCCTGTCTGGAGAGGCAGCTTTTGAGCATCAAGGGCCGGAACTTACGGCTTTCGGTGAGCTATATTTTAAAAGGTATGGGCTATGAACAGTATTTGAGAGAATTGTCCCGGACAGAACCGGAGAAATGGGAGGAGTGGCAGGAATTGCTGGAGTGGTTGAAAGAGGATGCGGCAGCCTATGGGAGCGTGGAGGAATGGGCATCGTTCCAGGAGGAATATGCCAGGACTTTACAGCAGGAGAAAGAGGCGGGAAAGAAGCGAAAGGGGCCTGAGAAAAGGCGGCAGAACGGGAAAGAGGCAGTTCATCTTCTGACGGTACACGGAGCGAAAGGACTGGAGTACGACAGGGTATGGATTCCTGACTGCAACGAGAAGATCTTTCCCCACGGAACCATGCCGGAAGAGTGTGCGGTGGAAGAAGAGCGCCGAATTTTCTATGTAGCTATGACCAGGGCAAAAAAGAACCTGGAGCTTTCCTACCTCACCGGTACTAAGGAACGCCCCAGGCAGCCGTCCAGATTCCTAACCCCTCTTTATTCCTCTGTCAGCTCGTCGAACTCGCAGCCGTCAAGATACTCGTCAAAGGCATCCGCCACTTTCTCATACTCATCGTCGTCTTCGATATAGTCCAGAACCGGCTCCTCGTTAGGGTCCTCAGAGTTCTCGCTGTAGCGGTAGAACCATACCTCGCCGTCCTCGTTTTCGCCGTTCTCATCTATGGGGAGCAGTACAATGTAATCTTTGCTCTCCACTGTGAGAATGGTGATCACGGCACAATTGACCACGGAACCATCGTCTAATTCCAGCTCGACGGTCATTTCTTCATCTTCATAGTCATTTTTCTTTCCCATGGGAAAACCTCCTCTATGCTTGCTAAGGCCTATTATACCTAACTTGCCGCCATAACGCAAGCATAATACGAATTATGCAGAATTTTGTACGGAATAACATTTCCCTCTTTCTATTGTTCTGATAGTGTGCTATACTTAACGTACTCATTTTATACGGAAGTAGGGAGGGGAAGCGATGACAAAACATTTTTCGCATAAGCAGCCGTACCCTTTGGGAGCCCACGTCGAGGACGGTGGAGTGCGTTTTTCCCTCGTGTCCAGGGCGGAAACCTGCGGGATTCTGCTGTATGACAGACGGACGGGCAGATTGTCGGAAAAGATCCCTTTTACCAGGGACGACAGGATCGGCAATGTCTACTGCAGGACGGTAAAGGGCATCCACACAGAGGCCTGCACATATTTGTTCTATGAAGATGAGCGGCTGATTCCCGACGAGAGAGGACGCGTGTTCCCTATAAGGATTCCCTATGGTAAAGAGCGCAGGCAGGAAGATATGAAAGCCGGCTTTTTGACGGAAGAGTTCGATTGGGGGGAAGACCGCGCTCCGCGGATTCCCTATCACCATGCCCTGTGCTATTGCCTCCATGTAAGGGGGTTTACGAAGCACGCCTCATCCGGCGTGGAGCACAGGGGCACTTTTGCCGGGATCAAAGAGAAGATCCCTTACTTAAAGGAGATCGGCGTCACCACCATTGAACTGCAGCCCGCATATGAATTTACGGAAATCCCCCTGAAAGAGGACCATCCGCAAAATCTTCCCTATGCGGCGATTTCGGGAGCGGCAAAAGAGGGGAAGTCTGCCGGGAGTAAGCTGAACTATTGGGGATATACAAAAGGATATTATTATGCGCCGAAAGCGGCATATGCCGCGGAAAGTGATCCGGCGCAGGAGTTTAAAGAGCTGGTAAAGTCTCTTCACGAGAACCGAATGGAGCTTGTGATGCAGTTTTACTTTCCGAAAGAGGTAAAATGTACCGAGATCCTTGACATTCTCTGTTTCTGGATATTGGAGTATCGTGTGGACGGTTTTCATCTGCTGGGCGAAAATCTGCCCATGGACATGCTGGCAGGGGATGATGCTCTGGCGGATACGAAGCTGTGGTACTACAGCTTTGATACGGACAGGCTCTATAGCCGGAACGAGCAGCCCGGGTGCCCCCATCTGGCCGAGTATAACGACGCATGGTATTATGATATGCGCAGATTCTTAAAGGGCGATGGAAATATGCTGGGCAGCGCGCTGTACCATATGCGCCATATCCCGTCAAAAGCGGGCGGGATTCATTATCTGAGCAATTATTTCGGCTTTACGCTGGCGGATATGGTCTCATATGACTATAAGCACAATGAGGACAATAAAGAAGAGAACAGGGACGGAACCGACTATAACTGTAGCTGGAACTGCGGCGACGAGGGCGCGACCCGCAGGCGGAGCGTCCGGGAACTTCGGCTAAAACAGATGAAGAATGCCATGTGCCTGCTTCTGCTGTCCCAATCCACGCCGCTGATCTTCATGGGAGATGAATTTGCGAATTCCCAGAAAGGGAACAATAATCCCTATTGTCAGGACAATACGGTGACATGGTTGGATTGGAGAGGCATTGAACGCAATGGGGAGCTCCATGCGTTCTGGAAGATGCTGGTGGGATTCAGACAGCGCAATCCCATACTGCGGCCGGAGAAAGAGCTTCGTCTGATGGACTATATTGCCTGCGGTTATCCTGACCTGTCCTACCACGGGCAATATGCCTGGAGACCTGAGACAGGGGGGAATTACAGACATATCGGGATTATGCTTTGCGGAAAGTATGCCCAGTCCCATAAAGATTGCGACGGCGCCTTTGTGTATCTGGCCATAAATATGTACTGGGAGAGACGGGGACTGGCACTGCCGAAGCTTCCCAAAGGCATGGAGTGGGAGCTTGCGTTCAGCACGGAACCGGAATGCGCTCAGAAAGAGGACGGAAAAGAAGAGAGCGAGGGGCTTTTAAGGGAGGTGGCGTCCCGAAGCATCGCGGTGTATGTGGCGAAATGACGGGATGAACTTGCACCATCCGACAGAATCTGCATATGATACCATAAACAAATCATATGGAGAAATCTATGAACTGTATTATTTTATTGCTGCTGCTTGGCTGCTGCGGCGGCTGGGGAAATGATTGCGGCTGCGGGAACGGCTGCGGAAATGAGTGTGGCTGCGGCGGAAACGGACGCAGTGACAGGAGAGAGGATTGTGGCAGGAGGTGTCCGGCGCCTTGTGGCTGCAACGGGAGACGCCCCGAGCCCTGTGGCTGCAACGGGAGACGCCCCGAGCCCTGCGACTGCAACGGGAGACGCCCCGAGCCCTG
>CAJTZD010000001.1:0-302961 GCA_910584235.1 uncultured Acetatifactor sp. | reverse complement strand
GAGACGCCCCGAGCCCTGCGACTGCAACGGGAGACGCCCCGAGCCCTGCGACTGCGGCAGGAGACGCCCCGAGCCCTGCGACTGTGAGAGGGAAAGAGCCTGCGCACAGACAGAGTGCCGGGACAGACGCCCCGAGCCCTGTGACTGCGAGAGAGAAAGACCCTGTCCCGCCCCGGAACCCTGCGGCTGCGCCCAGGAGGGCTCATCAGGGCTGATCCCGCCTCCATGGCAGGATTACCCCAAATTTCCCCGCAGAGACAACGGGGAAAACTGTGAAGCATAACATTCCCTAAATAGAAATCAAAAACAGCGGTCCCCATGGAGGTTGACCGCTGTTTTTTTGGAAAAGGTATTTCAATGCGGAAATAATCGTGGTATAATACAGATAAGTTTTTTGGAACGGAGGTTTTGTCATGGAAAATGAAAAATATGTGGCATATGTCTCTACCTATACCCAAGGAGACAAAAACGGAATCAAAATATATGATGTAGACATGGAGAAAGGTCGTTTCATTGAGAAAGACAAGGTTGAGATCACGAATTCGTCTTACGTCACCATCTCCCACAATGAGAAGTATCTGTATTCCATCACGGATTTCGGTGTGGAGTCTTACCTGATTTTGGGAGACGGGAGCCTGGAATTCATCAATTTCGCATCGATCAACGGTATGCGCGGCTGCTATCTGTCCACGGACTATACAGACAGCTATCTGTTTGTGGCGGGATATCATGACGGAAAGCTGACGGTGCTGAAGCTGGCTGACGACGGATCGGTAGGGGATATTACGGACGAGATTTACCATAAAGGGCTGGGCATTATTGCAGAGCGCAATTCCAGGCCTCATATTAACTGCGCCCGCATGACCCATGACAATAAATACCTGTTGGTGGCGGATCAGGGTATGGATCATGTGAATGTATACCGCTTTGAGCCAACTTTGGGCAAGGTACAGCTGGCGGACATCATCCGCTGTGAGCTGGATGCCAACCCCAGACATATCAAGATTTCCAGGGATGGACATTATATTTATATCGTAAACGAGTTCAAATGTACCATAGATGTGTTCTCCTATGAGGAGAAGAAAGGACAGCCTGTCTTTGAGAAACTGCAGACCGTTTCTACCTGTGAGACAGAGCTGGGAAGCTTCAGCGCCGCCAGCGCCCTGACTTTTTCGGACGACCATAAATATCTGCTCAGCAGCAATGCCGGGGCCAATTCCGTGGTGCTGTATGAAGTAGACGAAGCCACAGGACATCTTCGGGAGATTTTTGACCTGCCCGTGGGCGGAGAGTATCCCAAAGACGCCAGCCTGTTCCCCAACAATAAATTCCTCGTATCCCTAAACCATGAGACCAATGATATGACATTTTTCCATGTGGACGTGGAAAAAGGGACGATGATTATGAACGGACCGCCTATTAAGGTAGACGTGCCAAACTGCATTACATTCCACAGGCTGTGATATTAAGGGTTGCTGGAAGCGGCAGCCCTTTTTTCATGAGCGGGCTTATTTTTTCGGAAAGGACGGGAAAGAAAATGGCTGGTTCTGGTTACGGGACGATTTTTCGGATTACGACATGGGGAGAATCTCATGGAAAGGCGCTTGGCGTGGTCATTGACGGCTGTCCCGCAGGGCTTTCGCTGGAAGAGGACGATATCCAGCGCTATTTAGACAGGCGCAAGCCGGGCGCAAGCAATATCACCACGAGACGGAAAGAGGATGATGCGGTGGAAATTTTGTCCGGCGTGTTCCGGGGCAGGACCACGGGAACGCCTATTTCCCTGATGGTCCGCAATACCTCCCAGATATCCGGGGATTACAGCGAGATCGCCTCTTATTACCGCCCAGGCCACGCGGACTATACTTATGACGAGAAGTATGGCTTTCGGGATTATCGGGGCGGAGGCAGGTCCTCGGGCAGAGAGACTGTGGGGCGGGTGGCGGCAGGGGCCGTGGCCTGTAAGCTCCTGGAACAGCTGGGGGTACAGGTTTGGGCTTATACGCGGTCCATTGGCCCTGTGGAGGCGGACATGCATAGGTTCGACAGAGAAGTTTCACTCAGCACGCCCACTGCCATGCCGGAGCGGGAGGCGGACGCTGCAGCGGTTGCGTATCTGGAGAAAGCAAAGAAAGAGACAGATTCCGTGGGCGGCTGCATGGAATGTATGGTAAAAGGGCTTCCCGCAGGGATCGGCGACCCGGTCTTCGAGAAGCTGGATGCGAATCTGGCAAAGGCCGTCATGTCCATCGGGGCGGTAAAAGCCGTGGAAATCGGGGACGGATACAGAGTGGCTTCCAGAAAAGGGAGCGAGAATAATGACGCTTTTCATATGGAAGGCGGAAGCGTAGCCAAATCCACCAACCACGCAGGCGGTATTCTGGGCGGCATCAGCGACGGGGACACCGTGATGGTGCGGGCCTATGTAAAACCTACGCCGTCCATTTTCCGGGGACAGCGGACGGTAAATCAGTCGGGGGAGGAGATCGAGATCCATATCAAAGGGAGGCATGATCCCATTATTGTGCCCAGGGCCGTGGTAGTGCTGGAGTGCATGACGGCGCTGACCGTGCTGGACGCGATGCTGGTCAATATGTCAGCGCGGCTGGAGCGGATTGCGGATTTTTACGGCACATCCCATATGGGGAAAGGTTCCCGCGGAGGCCGGAATTTTACGCAGGAATGAAGACAGGAGGATAAAACAATGTATCGGATATTGAGACAGGAGGGAAATGCAAAGCGGGGGGAGCTTACCACGGTTCACGGGGTGATTCAGACCCCTGTGTTCATGAATGTGGGCACTGCAGCGGCCATCAAAGGAGCAGTGGCCACCTCGGATTTAGAGCAGATCGGGACCCAGGTGGAGTTGTCCAATACCTATCATCTGCATGTGCGTCCCGGAGACATGATCGTGAAGCGGCTGGGCGGACTGCACAGGTTTATGTCCTGGAACAAGCCTATCCTGACGGATTCAGGGGGATTTCAGGTGTTTTCCCTGGCAGGACTTCGCAAGATCAGGGAAGAGGGGGTCTATTTCCATTCTCACATCGACGGGAAAAAGATTTTCATGGGTCCTGAAGAGAGCATGCAGATTCAGTCCAACTTAGCATCCACCATTGCCATGGCCTTTGACGAATGCGCGCCCAGCAAAGCGGACAGAACCTATGTGCAGGCCTCCGCGGACCGCACGGCCAGATGGCTGGAGCGCTGCAAGCAAGAGATGGAGCGGCTAAACGCCCTGGAGGACACTATCAATCCGAAGCAGCTTCTCTTCGGCATCAATCAGGGAGCGGTGTATCCGGATATCCGCATAGAACATGCCAAGCGAATATCGGAGATGGAGCTGGACGGCTATGCGGTGGGCGGTTTGGCCGTGGGAGAGACCCATGAGGAAATGTATTATATCCTGGACGAAGTGGTGCCGTATCTGCCAAAGGACAAGCCTACCTATCTGATGGGAGTGGGCACGCCGGCCAATATTTTAGAGGGCGTAGAGCGGGGGGTGGATTTCTTCGACTGCGTATATCCCTCCAGAAACGGCAGACACGGGCATCTGTATACGAATCATGGGAAGATTAATCTGTTCAACGCCAGGTACGAGCTGGACGACCGTCCCATCGAGGAGGGCTGCGGCTGTCCTGCCTGCAGGCGGTATTCCAGGGCTTATATCCGCCATCTCCTGAAAGCGAAAGAAATGCTGGGCATGCGTCTGTGCGTACTGCATAATCTGTATTTTTACAATACAATGATGGAAGAGATACGGAACGCTTTGGATGGAGGGAGATTTGCGGCGTACAAAAAACAGAAGCTGGATGGGATGATGCGCGGAGAAATTGGGGATATTGCGGGATAAAATTCGGCCAGCTACTTGACCGATTGGTGTTTTTTGTGTATTATGTTTATTTAGACAAGGATAGGAACGTCCGGCAGCCTGCCGGCGTTAGAATGGAGGAAAGATGGGTATATTATTGACGGAAGGCGAAGTACCGGCAGGAGCGGGGGGAATGGGCCTGATCAGCATACTCCTTATGTATGCAGTGATCTTCGGGGCGATGTGGTTCTTTCTGATGCGTCCCCAGAGCAAGGAGAAGAAGAGAGTGTCTGCTATGCTTGCGGCGCTGGAGATCGGGGACGTAGTTCTGACTACATCAGGATTTTACGGCGTGGTGATCGACATGAAAGACGATATGGTCATCGTGGAGTTCGGCAGTAACAAGAATTGCCGTATTCCTATGGAGAAAGCTGCCATCAGCCGTGTGGAGAAAGCCGGAGAGGGCTGAGGAACTTTTTTGAACGAATGTCATGATCGGACAGGTCTATGCGAAGCGTGCGTAGGCCTGTTTTTAAGGAATTAATACCCCTATAGTTTAAATGTGACAAAAGAACAGGAAAATTACAACAAAAACATGCCATGATATAGGGGGGGTATACAAAATTGCTAAAATAATGGTAAAAATGAAAATGGGCTTGCATTATATCCATATTAAGTATAAAATAACATAAGTACGATAACGTGATAGCAATTAAGAAGTAAGGGGGACTGCTGGGACATGAGGAAGATGGACAAGGATGCGGGCGGTAACAAGGTGCGCGTCTGGAGGATTGCCGGGTTGGCATTCCTCATTGCGGCGATTGCGTGTACAGTAGTGGCCTGTGCGGGAAAAGCCAGACAGGAAGAGGCTAAGGAGCAATATGAAAGCCTGGCGGAGTTGACTACGACTGTTGAGCCTACGCCGGAACCCTCGTCGGAGGAAGAGAGCCAGTCGTCGGAGGAAGTGCCTGAGGAAGTCGATCCGATGAAAGAACTGGAGGACAAGGGCGTAACAATCCCGGAAAAGCAGGTGGATTTTGAGGATCTGCAGGAAAATGTGAACAAAGATATCTATGCGTGGATTTATATTCCGGATACGAAAGTGGATTATCCGGTACTGCAGCATGATTCGGACAATACCTATTATCTGAACTATAATCTGGACGGAAGCAGGGGATATCCGGGCTGCATCTATACGGAGAATTACAATGCAAAGGATTTTACGGATCCTGTCACGGTGGTATACGGACATAATATGAAAGACGGCAGCATGTTTGCCGGGCTTCACAGATACTCGGACATTGAATTTATGGAGGAGCATCCTTATATCTACATGTATACGCCGGAGGGACTGCTGGTGTATGAGATCTTTACGGCTCATGAGACATCGGATGAGCATATACTTTACGCCCATAACTGGTTTGAAGAGGAACGGGTTATGGAGGAATATATCTACGAAACCAGGGATGTGCGGCTGATGGGAAGTGTTCAGAGAGAGGATGTGGAGGTGGAGTCGGATGACCATATTCTTACATTGTCCACCTGTGTGTCCAATCCGAACAACCGTTTTATTGTACAGGGGGTGCTGCTGAATGGCAGTGAAGAGTAAAAGCGCCAAAAGTAAAACAATGACAAAGGGAGCAAGAGTCGGCCGCATTCTGGTTAATCTGCTGCTGGGTGTGGTAGTGCTGGTATTCGTCATTGCGATCTCTTTTATTCTGCTGCAGATATCCGGTAAGAACAGCCTCTATAGTATGGCGGACAACGGCAAGATGATTACTACTCTGTCTGATATAGCCGTTTCTCTGGGAGGCAGCCTGGAGGGAGAAGAGGGCGAGGACTGGCAGGAGGGTGATTTCCGGTTTGAGGGAATTCATTACAGATACAATGACGATATACTGACTTTCCTCTTTATGGGAATCGACAAGATGACGGAAGTGAAAGTTGTGGAGGAGGGCATAGACGGCGGGCAGTCGGATGCCAATTTCCTGTTGGTGCTCAATCCCCGCAGCAAGGAGATATCCGTCATCGGCATTCCGAGAGATACCATGACAGAGGTGGAGGCCTATGACAGCAAGGGACTGTACTGGGGGCCTATGACGGCTCAGCTTGCTGTCCAGCATGGGTATGGAGACGGCGGCGAGATCAGCTGCGAGCGGAGCGTACAGGCTGTATCGAATTTGTTTTACGGACTGCCGATTCATGGCTACTGCGCCATCAATATGGGAGCTATTCCGCTGATCAATGATTCGGTGGGCGGGATTGATTTACAGGCCCTAGAGACTCTGGATTTCGGGGAGTACCGGATCACAGAGGGAGAACAGCTCCATCTGGAGGGAATGAATGCCTATTACTATCTGCACAACAGGGATACTAATAAGGCACAGTCTGCCGTGGGCCGGATGGAAAGGCAGAAGCAGTATCTGATAGCCTATGCCAGCAAGGCCATGGAAGCGATTAAGAAAGATGTCACGTTTCCGGTATCTTTGTACGGAACCCTGAGCAAGTATATGGTAACGAATATCGGGGTGGACGAGGTGGGATATCTTGCCACACAGATCTTAAGCTACAGCTTTGGAAGCGATGCCATGCATGTGCTGGAGGGGGAAGTTACAAAAGGAGAGATGTATGAAGAGTTTCGGGCGGACGAGGATGCGCTTTACCGCCTGATACTGGATATTTTCTATGAGAAAATAGAGTAGAGTTGTCAGAATTATATAATATGGTATTAGGCCGAAAGGCTTGATATATAACCACATGGAAGAGGAAAGGAGGACAAATTAAAATGAAGAAATTTGCAAAAATGCTGGCTCTGGGTCTGGCTCTGTCCATGACTTTTGGTATGGCAGTCAGCGCAGCAGAGAACCCTAGTGTTGTTGCCAAAGACCCGATTGTTCAGACACCGGCAGAGGTAACTGTTGAGGGTATTAAAGAGGATTCTAATGTAACAGACGAGACGAAAGCTGCTGTTGTAGAGGCAATAGATGCAGTAAAGAGCAATCCGTCAAGTGTATTGCCGGGGGCTTGGCTTTCAATTGCTGAAGTGAAAGGTACTTTCTTCTGGGATGCTACAGGTGAGACAGAAGTAACGCTTGATGTGAGCAAATATGGTGCTCTTGGTGAAAATGAGAACTATGCGTTGCTGCATTACGTAAATGGTAAAGTTGAGTACATTAATTTAGGAAAACCGGTTAATGGAAAGCTTGTAGCAAAACTTAACAGCTACTCTCCGTTTACACTGGTTGTGACATCCTACAATCCGCCTGTGAACACTGGAGACAACGGCACAACTCAGCCTACGACTCCCGCTACCAACAATGGCGCTCCCGTGTCTCCCAAGACCGGTGAGACTCTGCCCGTAGCTGGCATGATGGCAGTTCTTTGCCTGGCTGGCGCTGTAGTTTGCGCTAAGAAGGCTCGCTGCAACAACTAATATTTTTGGCCTTGTCCATGCGGGCTAATGCATGGGATTAATCATGCATGATTAATCAGCAGGATTGTATCCTGCTGGCAGATCTTAAGTATCAAGACAAAGTATCAAAGAATGAATTAAAATGAGAATCCTTTGACATGTGGTTATCCTGCCTTTTCCTCCCGGAAAAGGCAGGATGTTAAAGAGAAAGATGCGAATGTTTTGCGAGATTTACAATTCCGCATCCTGCGGCGGGAGCCCTGCAGGAGAGAAGAAGCAGGTACAACAGAAAGTTCACGGCGCAGGATGCAGGATTGTAACAGATGGGATTTACATGAGAGAGGGGCGTTGCGGCCATGTACAGAAAAAAGGCCGGAGGATGGCTGAAACACCTTGATTTTATACTGCTGGATATCATTTGTATGCAGGTAGCCTTTCTTCTTGCCTATGCGGTGCGCATGGGACCCTCCAATCCTTATCGTGACATCGGGTACAGGGAAATCGGTGCAATCATCCTGTTGGCTGAAGTGGTGGTACTGCTTCTGACAAGAGCTTTCAGCGGCGTATTGAGGCGGGGGCGTTATGAGGAGTTCAGCGCGACTTTGAGTCAGGCGTTATTTGTGGAGGCAGTCGTCATTACCGCTTTGTTCACTACACAAACCAGCGCTAATTATTCCAGGTTCGTCATTTATCTGACAGGCATTTTATATGTCTGTATCAGTTATTTTCTAAGGCTTATATGGAAAGCGCTTCTGCGCAGGCGCAGGGGAGGAGCGGATCAGCGTTCACTTCTTCTTGTGACGGATTTCAGCCTGGCGGGAGAGTGCGCGGCAGATATTATGGAGCATGGCGCGGATAGTTTTCTGATCACAGGGTTTGCCATTTTGGACCAAAATATGCGGGGGAAAAAAATCCAAGGCATACCGGTGGTGGCAGGTCCCGATGATGTGGCGGATTCCATCTGCCGCAGCTGGGTGGATGAAGCTCTTGTGGTACTGCCCAGAGAGCAGGCATATCCGACACAGCTGGTGGAGCAGCTGGCAGGAATGGGCGTAGTGGTCCATGTCAGTGTGTTCAGGACAGAGGATGGCAGCGGTATGCGGCAGTTTGTAGAGCATGTGGGCGGTCATACGGTTTTGACTACCAGCATCAGCTACGCGACTCCCATGCAGCAGTTTATCAAGAGAGTCACGGATATCGTAGGCGGCCTTGCAGGCTGTACGATAACAGGTATTCTTTTCATCATATTGGCTCCGGCGATTTTCATTGCCTCTCCGGGCCCTGTATTTTTTACACAGGAAAGGGTGGGAATGAACGGCAAGCGGTTTCGGATCTATAAGTTCCGGAGCATGTACATGGACGCGGAGGAACGCAAGAAAGAGCTGATGGAGAAAATCCACGGCGACGGACTGATGTTCAAGATGGAGGGAGATCCGCGCATCATTGGATGTAAGGTACTGCCGGACGGCAGTGTGAAGAAAGGCCTGGGTAATTTTATACGGGACTGGAGCCTGGATGAGTTTCCGCAGTTCTTCAATGTACTGAAGGGGGATATGAGCCTTGTGGGTACCAGGCCTCCTACTGTGGATGAATGGGAGAGATATGAGCCCCATCACAGGGCCAGGCTTGCAGTGAGGCCGGGGATTACGGGATTGTGGCAGGTCAGCGGCAGGAGCAAGATCACGGATTTTGAAGAAGTGGTCAAGCTGGATACTAAGTATATTACGGAATGGAGCATGGGACTGGATATCAAGATTTTGTTTAAAACGGTAAGAGTCGTATTTGGCAGAGACGGAGCAATGTAATACGGCTCAAAGCGGCAAAAACAGACGGCAAAGGATGGTTGTTATGGATAGTAGTCAGAGATATGAAGAGGAAATTGACCTGAAAGATTTGATGTTCCATATTTTGTACAGATGGCGCAGTGTCCTGCTGGTTGCGGTTCTGGCCTGTGTTTTGGCGGGAGGGTATGCCGCACTGTACAATCAGAGCATCTTCCCGAAAGAGAGGGCGGAAGTACAGGAGAGACTGGAGGAAGAGAACGGGATATTGGCGGATCTGAAAGCCCAGGCTCAGCCGGAGGCACCTGCACCCACAGACGCTCAGGGACGGACAGCAGATCAGGTACAAAAACAGATAGATGAAATTGTAAAAGAGCTTGAGGGTGTGAAGAAGCTGGGAATTCCGAAGTATGCGGTTATCGGTTTTGCGGGAGCTTTCTTTGTACTGGTATTCTGCATAGCCATAGTTTATGTGTTCAGTGACAAAATGCGCGGTGAACGGGAGCTGAGAGAGAGGTATGGCTATTATCTGCTGGGAGTGATTCCGAAGCAGAGGCGGAAGAAACCGTTGGGCGGCATTGACAAGTTTTTGCGGAAATGTCAGGGGACAGAACGGATTGCGGAGGATGAAGCCTACAGAATCATAGCCACGAATATCACCAATTTGTCAAAGGACGGCGGAACTTTTCTGGTGACGGGAACTGTGAGCATTGAGAGTCTGGAAGCGTTCACAGTGAGAGTCGTGCCTCAATTACCGGAGAATATCATGCTGATGACAGGAGCCTATATGGGCACTGCTGCCGGCACTTTGGAGATGCTGGCGGAATGCGATGCCGTGATCCTGGTGGAAGAGCGGGACGGCTCTCTGCGGACGAGAGTTCAGAAAGAGTATGAGAGTATTGCGGCATTGGAGAAAAATGTGATAGGCTATGTGCTGGCATGAGCGGCAGGAAAAAGACGGAACAGATTAATTTGCACCTGACAGGACATTTGGGCTTGTCAGGTGTTTTTCATAATAAGAAAAACAGATATTAAAACAGGGAAAGAGAGAAAGACATGAAAAAGTTTTCAAGGTTATTGTTTACATTTTTCCTGGCATTTGCACTGTCTGCCTGTGGGAACTTGCCCTCACAGGAAAGCGCCCGGCCGGATGCTGTATCGGCAGAGACAGCAGGGACGGTTTCGGAACCGGACAGTCCGGAGGATGACGGCTTAAGTGAGACGGCAGAAGCTTCCCGGGATGGCGCCGGAGACGAGACGGCAGAAACTTCCCGGGATGGCGCCGGGGACGAGACGGCAGAAGCTTCCCGGGATAGCGCCGGAGACGAGACGGCAGAAGCTTCCCGGGATAGCGCCGGAGACGAGACGGCAGAAGCTTCCCGGGATGGCGCCGGAGACGAGACGGAGGAAGCTTCCTCGGAAAGCGAACAGGAGGAAACTTCACAGGACGATGGGAATGTGCCGGAAAATTCTGTATCCGGGGAAGAAAGTCTGCCCGAGGACGGTACCTACACTGCCAAAGACGATGTGGCGCTGTATATTCATCAGTATGGAAAATTGCCCCCGAATTTCATTACCAAAAAGGAGGCAGAGAAGCTGGGCTGGGAGGGAGGATCACTGGAACCCTATGCGCCCGGCAAATGCATCGGCGGCAGCCGTTTCGGAAATTACGAGGGGCTTTTGCCGGAAGCGGAGGGAAGGGTTTATACAGAGTGCGACATTGATACCCTGGGTAAACAGAAGCGTGGAGCCAAGCGGATCGTGTTCTCCAATGACGGATTGATCTATTATACGGAGGATCACTATGAGTCTTTTGAGCTTTTGTATGGAGAGGAGTAGATATGCGGGTCTGTGTATTGGACGGAGCGGAAATAAAAAATAGAAGACAACTACATGATGCTTTGGCTTCTTCACTGGAATTTCCCCAATGGTATGGCAGAAATCTGGATGCTTTGTATGATTGCCTTACGGACGTGAGAGAGGAAGCGGAAATAAGGATTGTACATAGAGATGCGCTGCGGGAGAACCTGGAGGGCTATGCATCTGTGCTGGAAAGAGTGTTACAGGAGGCTGCTGAAGAAAATCCGCGCCTAATGATTGATTCTAAATGATTGATTCTTTATAACATTTTATTGCTATTTAGGCGTGAATCAGGTATGATGAAAGGAAATGTACGGAACGGACAGAAACAGTCCGGAAGTGATACGGCTGCCAGGGCCGCATGCAGGAAAGGAAGGGAAAAATGGAATTACATATCACATGTATTCCCGGTGACGGCATTGGGCCGGAGATTGTTCGGGAAGCGAAGAAAGTTCTGGAAAAGACGGCAGAGATTTACGGACATAAGATGATATTTGAGGATATTCTCATGGGAGGCGCTTCCATTGACGTACATGGCGTCCCTCTGACCGAGGAGGCCGTGGCAAAAGCAAAAGCGGCGGACGCGGTGCTGATGGGATCCATCGGCGGAGATACCACGAAATCTCCATGGTACAAGCTTCCGCCTAACCTGCGCCCGGAGGCGGGACTCCTGGCCATCCGCAAGGCCCTGAACCTGTTCGCAAATCTGCGTCCCGCGGTGCTTTACGATGAGCTGGCGGAGGCATGTCCGCTGAAAGAGGAAATCAGCAGGGCAGGGTTCGACATGCTGATCATGCGGGAACTCACCGGTGGACTGTATTTCGGAGAGCGGAAGACCGTGGAGGAAAATGGAGTGCGCAAGGCCATTGATACCCTGACCTATGACGAGAACGAGATCCGCCGCATTGCCGTCAAGGGCTTCGACATTGCCATGAAGCGCCGGAAAAAGGTCACCAGCGTGGACAAGGCCAATGTGCTGGACTCCTCCAGACTGTGGAGGAAGGTGGTGGAGGAAGTGGCTGTGGATTATCCGGAAGTGAAGCTGGAGCATATGCTGGTGGACAACTGCGCCATGCAGCTGGTAAAGGATCCGGCCCAGTTCGACGTGATTTTGACGGAGAATATGTTCGGCGACATCCTTTCCGACGAGGCCAGTATGGTCACCGGGTCCATCGGCATGCTTGCCAGCGCCAGCTTAAACGACAGCAAGTTCGGTCTCTATGAGCCCAGCCACGGCTCCGCGCCGGACATCGCGGGGCAGGACATTGCGAATCCGATTGCGACAGTGCTCAGCGCTGCCATGATGCTGCGTTACAGCTTTGACCTGGATAAAGAGGCGGATGCTATCGAGAGAGCCGTAAAACAGGTGCTGAAAGAAGGCTACCGTACGGTCGACATCTACTCCCAGGGCTGTGAGAAAGTGGGCTGTACCAAGATGGGCGATTTGCTGGCCGAGAGGATACAGTAGCAGATGCCGGTGACAGTGCGAAAAGGGGAAACGAAAGCGGAACAGGATCGGAAATCACAGATGAAACTATAAATCAGGAGGGACTAACATGAGGAGTGACGCAGTCAAGACAGGCACCGCCCAGGCGCCTCACAGGAGCTTATTCAATGCACTTGGATATACGGAGGAGGAACGGAGACGTCCACTGATCGGGATTGTCTGTTCCTACAATGAGATCGTACCCGGTCATATGAACTTAGATAAAATTGCGGAGGCAGTGAAAATGGGCGTGGCCATGGCAGGCGGCACCCCCATCATGTTCCCTGCCATCGCAGTGTGCGACGGCATCGCCATGGGGCATGTGGGCATGAAGTACTCCTTGGTGACCAGGGACTTGATTGCGGACAGCACGGAATGTATGGCCCTGGCCCACGGCTTCGACGGTCTGGTGTGCATTCCCAACTGTGACAAGAATGTGCCGGGCCTTTTGATGGCGGCGGCCCGTGTGAACATCCCTACGATCTTTGTTTCCGGAGGTCCTATGATGGCGGGACGTATCCATGGACAGAAGAAGAGCTTGTCTTCCATGTTTGAGGCAGTGGGCAGTGTGGCTGCCGGTACCATGACTACGGAGGAGCTGTGCGAGTACGAGGAGAAAGTATGCCCTACCTGCGGCTCCTGCTCCGGCATGTATACCGCCAATTCCATGAACTGCCTGACAGAAGCCATCGGTATGGGCCTGAAAGGCAACGGTACTGTGCCCGCGGTGTACTCCGAGCGCATTCGTCTGGCCAAGCATGCGGGCATGAAGATCATGGAGCTGGTGGAAAAGGATATCAAACCCCGTGATATTATGACCGAAAAAGCGTTTATGAACGCTCTCACCGTGGACATGGCTCTGGGATGTTCCACCAATTCCATGCTCCATCTGCCTGCCATTGCCAGAGAGGCCGGAGTGGAACTGAACCTGGACATTGCAAATGAATTGTCCGCAAAGACACCGAATCTGTGCCATCTTGCCCCTGCGGGTCCCACTTATATGGAAGACCTGAATGAGGCGGGCGGTGTATATGCGGTGATGAATGAATTGACGAAGAAAAATCTCTTGAATCCGGATTGCATGACTGTAAACGGAACTCCCATCGGTGAGAATATCAGAAACTGCCGGAATCTGAATCCGGAGGTTATCCGTCCGGTGGAAAATCCCTATTCCGAGACAGGCGGCATCGCTATCCTGAAAGGCAATCTGGCTCCGGACAGCGGCGTGGTAAAGCGTTCGGCGGTGGTTCCCGAGATGCTGGTGCATCAGGGACCCGCAAGGGTGTTTGACTGCGAGGAGGATGCTATTGAGGCCATTAAGGGAGGAAAGATTGTGGCAGGAGATGTCGTAGTCATCCGCTATGAGGGGCCGAAAGGGGGACCCGGTATGCGGGAGATGCTGAACCCTACATCCGCCATCGCAGGAATGGGATTAGGCTCCAGCGTGGCCCTGATTACGGATGGACGTTTTTCCGGCGCTTCCAGAGGCGCTTCCATAGGCCATGTATCCCCGGAGGCGGCAGTGGGCGGGCCTATTGCTTTGGTGGAGGAGGGAGATATCATCAGTATCAACATTCCTGAGAATAAACTGGAAGTGCTGGTGTCTGACGAAGTCTTGGCTCAGAGACGTGCAAACTGGCAGCCCAGAGAGCCCAAAGTTTCCACCGGATATCTCACCAGATACCGGGAAATGGTTACCAGCGGCAACCGGGGCGCGGTTCTGGAAATCCGGAAATAGGGACAGATACAAAGGCTGTTGCGGAGACTTGCGTACGCATAGGCAGCCCAAAGATTAATGCGGAGTGCAGCCAGGCAGGCCTGGGGGACAACAGGCTGGAGAGAATGGCAGGTATAGGCCAAAGCTTTATGCAGAGATCAGAAGCGGGTGGCGGTAAATTATAAGGAGGAAGCAAGAATGCAATTGACCGGATCGGAAATCGTAGTGGAATGTCTGAAAGAACAGGGCGTGGACACTGTCTTCGGCTATCCAGGCGGCACCATCCTGAACATATATGATACGCTTTATAAACACAGCAATGAAATCAGACATATATTGACGTCCCATGAGCAGGGCGCTGCCCATGCGGCGGACGGTTATGCCAGGGCCACCGGCAAGGTTGGAGTATGCATGGCCACCAGCGGCCCGGGGGCAACAAATCTGGTGACCGGCATCGCCACGGCCTATATGGATTCCGTGCCGGTGGTGGCCATTACGGCCAACGTGACCCTGCCTATGCTGGGAAAGGACAGCTTCCAGGAGGTGGATATCGCCGGTGTGACCATGCCCATCACAAAACACGGTTATATCGTAAAAAACGTGGAGGATTTGGCGGATACCATAAGGCGGGCATTTACCATTGCCAGAAGCGGACGTCCGGGTCCCGTGCTGGTGGATATCACCAAGGATGTGACGGCTGCTGTCTGTGAATATACGCGTAAGCCCATAGAGGAGAAGCGCATGGTATATCGCTGTACGGAAGAAGAGATAGCCAAGGCGGTAGAATATATCCTGTCCGCAAAGAAGCCATATATTTATCTGGGCGGCGGCGCTGTGATTTCGGATGCCTGTGAGGAAGTGGCGGCATTTGCCGAATTGATTGACGCTCCCGTGTGCGATACTCTTATGGGAAAAGGCGCTTTTGACGGTCGGAGTGAACGCTATACAGGCATGATAGGCATGCACGGCACCAAGACCTCCAACCTGGGTGTGAGCCAGTGCGATGTGCTGATTGCCCTGGGGGCCAGATTTTCCGACCGCGTGATCGGCAATCCGAAGAAATTCGCGGAGAATGCCAAGATTGTCCATATTGACATTGATGCGGCGGAAATCAATAAAAATATCCGTGCGGATGCCAGTCTGGTAGGAGATTTGAGGCTTGTTCTTCAGGAGCTGAATAAGCGTCTGACAAAGCAGGAACACGGCGAGTGGATGAAGACCATCATTGACATGAAAGAGAAATATCCCCTGAGATATGAAGACGATAAACTGACATGCCCCTATGTCATCGAGACCATAGACAAGGTCACAAAGGGGGAGGCGCTGATCACCACGGATGTGGGACAGCACCAGATGTGGGCTGCACAGTATTACCATTACACCAAACCCCGTACCTTTTTATCCTCCGGGGGGCTGGGCACTATGGGATATGGCCTGGGCGCCTGTATTGGCGCGCAGCTGGGACAGCCGGATAAATTGTGCATTAATATTGCGGGAGACGGATGTTTTCGCATGAATATGAATGAGCTGGCTACGGCAAGCCGCTACAATATTCCCATTATACAGGTGGTTATCAACAACCATGTGCTGGGGATGGTACGCCAGTGGCAGACGCTGTTCTATGGAAAACGGTATTCCCAGACTGTTTTACATGATAAGGTGGATTTCTGCAAAGTGGCGGAAGGGCTGGGCTGTGAGGCCATCCGCGTGACGACAAGGGAGGAAGTACAGCCTGCGCTGGAAAAAGCCATTGCGCTGAATGCGCCGGTTCTGATTGAATGCATAATACCGGAAGACGACAAGGTATTTCCCATGGTTCCTGCCGGAGCGCCCATTGTGGAAGTCTTTGACGGGGATGATCTGAAGAAAAAGAACGAAAGATAATAGGGTTTCTTATGTTTAGAAAGTTGTTTCGGTTTCTGCTGATGTTCCTGCTGGGCGGGATGTTACTGGGGTTGGGGGGACTGCTGGGGCTTACTTTGTATTACCGCAGCAATTTCCCCGTGAATACCTGGATTAACGGAGTATACTGTACGGGAAAATCCATAGAGCAGGTAAATGAAGAACTGGTGAGCGCACAGGAGGCATCCGTGATAACAATCGTGGATGCCGATTGTGTGAATTGGGAAATTGATATGCTGGCTGCGGATATCAGACCGGATTATTCCGATGCGCTGAAAGCTTATCTAAAAAAGAACGCATCCGCTTTCTGGATGGACAATCTGAAAAGTCCCGTATCCAGCAATCTGATGCCGGAAAAGTACATTGCGGATGAAGAAAAGCTTCTGGCCTGTTTTCTGGAGCTGCCGTTTGTGGCACAAGAGCAGGAAAAGACAGCGGGTGTCAGGGTATGCCAATCGCCGGAGGGCTTTGAGCTGCAGGATGGAAATGCAGACCGGCTGAATCTGGAAAAGGCTTGCGCCTATCTGAAAGACTGTCTGGCTAAGGGACATACGCTGATAGATCTGTCGGCAGGCGGCTGCTATGAAAACCTTGCGGACACAGAGGCCGATAAGAGGCAGCGGGATATCTGGGAGCAGGTAAGCGCATTTCTTGCCAGGGGAGGCAGGATCGTTTATGATATGGGGACTGAGCAGATCCCTCTGACAACGGCTGTGCTGTCAGGGTTTCTGAAGATCGGGGCGGACGGCTGCCCGACTCTGGATCATGAAGGGCAGATTGGGGTGGACGAAGAAAAGATTATGTCCTGGGTAGATGCGCTGGCTGCGGACTATGATACCTGCGGCACCGAGAAAGAGTTCCAGTCTACCAGAGGGGATATTGTGACGGTTTCCTATGTTACATATGGGACAAAGCTGGACCGGGAAGCAGAGAAAGCGTATCTGCTGGAGGCGCTGCAGATTTCGGCAGACAAGGGGACGGCAGACGCAGGACAGACGGCCGGCACCCGGGACACGGCAGACTCTGTTGTATCCGGCGGAATGCAAGCGCATGTGCCTGCATATATTCAAAAAGGATATGTGCGGGGCCTGGACGATATTGGCGATACCTACATTGAGATAGACATGACCCAGCAGAAGATGTACTATTATGCAAAGGGGGAACTGGAGCTGGAGACAGATGTAGTCACAGGCAATACAGGCAGGCGGATGGGAACGCCTCAGGGTATTAATTATATTCATGCGAAACAGCGAAATCAGACTCTGCGGGGGGCGGACTATGAATCTTTCGTCAAGTATTGGGTGCCTGTGGTAGGAAATATCGGAATTCATGACGCCAGCTGGCGGGGGAGCTTCGGCGGACTGATCTATCAGACGAACGGCTCCCATGGCTGCATCAACACACCCTCAGGCAATATGTCACAGCTCTATGAGATGGTGGAAGTGGGGATGCCGGTGATTATGTTTTATTGAGCAAACTCGGGCTTCAGACGCCTGCTTTTGGCGATGAAGCCTAAGTTTTTTTAAAAGATTTTAACGATGTACTTGACTAAAGTGCCCGAAAAGGGTATTCTAATCTGAGCGGTTATGTTGGTTTACAGTTTAAATTGTGGAGGTTGAGAGATGAGAAGAGTATATAATTTCTCCGCGGGGCCTGCCGTCCTGCCGGAGGAGGTGCTGCGGGAAGCGGCGGACGAGATGTTGGATTATAAGGGCACGGGTATGTCCGTCATGGAGATGAGCCACCGCTCCAAGACCTATGATACCATTATCAAGGAAGCGGAGGCTGATCTGCGTGACCTGATGAAGATTCCCGACAATTATAAGGTGCTGTTCCTGCAGGGAGGCGCCAGCCAGCAGTTCGCCATGATTCCCATGAACCTGATGAAGAATAAGGTGGCGGATTACATCGTCACCGGCCAGTGGGCGAAAAAAGCTTACCAGGAGGCGCAGATTTACGGCAAGGCCAACAAGATTGCGTCTTCCGAGGATGAGACCTTTTCCTATATTCCGGACTGCTCGGATCTGCCGGTCAGCGAGGACGCGGATTATGTCTATATCTGCGAGAACAATACCATCTATGGCACCAAGTTCAAGACCCTGCCCGACACCAAGGGAAAGCCGCTGGTGGCGGATGTGTCCAGTTGTTTTCTGTCGGAGCCGGTGGATGTGACGAAATATGGTGTCATTTATGGCGGCGTGCAGAAAAATATCGGACCTGCAGGCGTGGTCATCGTCATCATCAGAGAAGATCTGATTACCGAGGATGTGCTGCCCGGAACGCCTACCATGCTGCGGTACAAGATTCACGCCGACAACGAGTCTCTCTACAACACTCCGCCCGCCTACGGCATCTATATCTGCGGCAAGGTGTTTAAGTGGCTGAAGAAACAGGGCGGCCTGGAGGCCATGAAAGAGTATAACGAAAAGAAAGCGAAAATCCTCTATGATTTCCTGGACGAGAGCAAAATGTTCCGGGGGACTGTCCGCAGGGAAGACCGCTCTCTGATGAATGTGCCTTTCGTCACCGGGGATGCGGATCTGGACGCGAAATTCGTGAAAGAGGCGAAAGAAGCCGGATTCGAGAACCTGAAAGGGCATCGTTCCGTGGGCGGCATGCGGGCCAGCATCTACAATGCCATGCCCATGGAGGGCGTGGAGAAGCTGGTGGCGTTCATGCGCGGGTTCGAAGCGAAGAACAAATGAAGACGAAAGGGACAGCACAAATACCAGACCAAGTCAGATAGGAGAACATATGTACAAAATTAATTGCATGAATCCCATCGCGCAGGTGGGGTTACAGAATTTCAGCAGCCAATATGAGATCACTGCCGATGCGGAGGCGGCGGACGGCATCCTGGTCAGGAGCGCGTCCATGCATGAAATGGAGCTGCCGGAACGCCTCCTTGCGGTGGCAAGGGCCGGGGCCGGTGTGAACAACATTCCGCTGGAGAAATGCGCGGAGCATGGCGTGGTGGTATTCAATACGCCCGGCGCTAATGCCAACGGCGTGAAAGAGCTGGTCATTGCCGGGATGCTGCTGGCGGCCCGGGACGTGGTGGGCGGCATTGAGTGGGTAAAAGGGGCGAAAGAGGATGCGGATATCTCAAAGTCCGCGGAAAAAGCCAAGAAGAATTTCGCGGGCACGGAGATTAGAGCCAAGAAGCTGGGGGTCATCGGCCTGGGGGCCATCGGCGTGAAAGTGGCCAATGCGGCGGTGGCGCTGGACATGGAGGTGTACGGGTACGATCCCTACCTCTCCGTGAACGCGGCCTGGAGCCTGAGCCGGGCGGTGCACCATGTGACCAATGTGGAGGATATCTACGCCCAGTGCGACTACATCACCATCCATGTGCCGCTGATGGATTCCACCAGGGGGATGCTGAACGCGGATGCCATTTCCAAGATGAAAGACGGGGTTATTCTGCTGAACTTCGCCAGGGATCTGCTGGCGAATGAGGCGGATGTGCTGGAAGCCTTAAAGAGCGGCAAGGTGGCCAGGTATGTGTCGGATTTCCCCAATCCCACTACGGCAGGGCAGAAAGGCTGTATCGTCATTCCCCATCTGGGAGCCAGCACGGAGGAGTCCGAGGATAATTGCGCTGTGATGGCTGTGGAAGAGATGATGGACTATCTGGAGAATGGAAATATACGTAACAGCGTCAACTATCCCGCCTGCGACATGGGGATCTGCACCAAGGCGGGCCGCGTGGCGATTTTCCACCGGAATATCGCCAATATGATTACCAAGTTCACCGCGGAGTTTGGCGAGAAAGGGATCAACATCAGCGATATGACCAACAAATCCCGGGGGGAGGTGGCCTACACCATGCTGGATGTGGAGGAGGCTCCCACGGAAGAGATCATCCGTGCACTGGAGGCCATAGGAGGCGTGTTCCGGGTCCGGATCGTGAAAGGGTGAAAGTCTGAAATGACGAAATATTGAAATAACGAAACCTTAAAATGATGTAATCTTAAAATAATGGAATCGGAAGCCCCGCGGCCTGGCTGCGGGGCTTTTGCAGAAAGATAGGTTGACAATTTCCCTGTGGTTCTTTTACCATAAAGAATGTAACAGGGTATGGTTTCTGTAGGTTCGATTTTAGAGGATGTCAGGGCGGGAGGGAGGCTTATGGACAGGATACTGGTTGTGGAGGATGACAGGAGCGTCCGGGAGGAGCTGAAACTGCTTCTGCGGGCCAATGGATACGAGGTGGTGGGCCGGCCGCCCTGCGAACTGGCGCTGCTGGACGTGAACCTGCCGGGGGAGAGCGGATTCGAGCTGTGCCGCAGGCTTCGGACAGAGTCGGACGTGCCCGTGATATTCCTCACGGGGAGAGAGTCTGCGGAGGACGAGCTGCTGGGCTTTGGCGTCGGCGCGGACGACTACATCCGCAAGCCCTATCATTCCGCGGTGCTGCTGGCCCGGATGGAGCGGCTTCTGAAAGCCCGGAGGGGCGCTCTGTCCGGGCATGGCGCTTTGGGGAGCGGAGATTGCGTGCTATCCGTCAGAGGGCTGACGCTGAATCTTGAGCAGCTTACAGTGGAGCATCAGGGACAGGAGGCGGAACTTACGAAGAATGAGGCGCGGATCCTGGCCTGCCTTATGCGAAAAGGGCTCTGCGCCAAGGAGGAGATTGTGGAGGATTTGTGGCAGAACAGTCTGTATATCGATGAGAACACGCTGTATGTGAATGTGAACCGGCTGCGGGAAAAGCTGAAGCAGGTGGGGGCAGGAGAATGCATCCGGACAGTCCGGGGCGTGGGGTATCGGCTGTGATGGGGAGGAAAATAAGAACGGTTTTTCACTATTTTGCGGACGCCTGCGAGTCCAGAACGGTGACGCTCTGCTTCCTTGGCATGGGAGGGCTTGGCTTTGGCATGGTTCTGGCTGTGGCGGGAACGGGGGCAGCCCTGATCGGGGTTCTGGCAGCGGCGTATCTGGCAGCCATCCTGCTCTGGCTTCTGACCGTGGGCCTGCTGGAGGGGAAGCGGATGGAGGAACTGGAAAAGCTCCTTTCGGATCTGCCGGAGACCTGGCTGCTGGGGGAGGTGCTACCGAAGCCTGCGGGCGCTTTGGAGAGGCGGTATTTTCGCATTATGCGGGAGCTGTCCCGGTCTGCCGTGGGCGTGGCGGAGCAGGCCTGCAGGGAGAAGGAGGAGTACTGCGATTATGTGGAGAGCTGGATCCATGAGATGAAGACGCCGCTGACGGCATGCTCCCTGATATTGGACAACGGGGGAGATCTGCGGAAGCTGCGCCGGGAACTGAAGCGGGCGGACAACCTGACAGAGAGCATATTGTACTATGCCAGACTGCGCACCGCAGAAAAAGATGTGAAAATCCGTTCGTTCTCCGCATCGGATGTCATAGGCGAGGCGGTAAAGAGCCAGATGGAGCTGCTGACAGGGGCAGGCATCAGCGTGGAGGCGGAGGGGGACTTCTCCGTCTATTCGGACAGGAAATCGGTGTGCTTTATGCTGAAGCAGCTTCTGATCAACTGCGCGAAATACTGTCCTGGCTGTCAGATAAGCATCCAGGCCAGGGACGGCGCGATTCTGGTCCGTGACAACGGGCCCGGGATTCCCGCCCATGAGCTGCGCCGGGTCACGGAGCGGGGCTTCACCGGAAGCTGCGCGAGGACAAAAGCCCCGGGGAGCGCTGCCTCCGGCGGCACCGGGATGGGGCTGTACATTGTACAGGAGCTGTGCGGGCGGCTTGGAATATCCCTTGGCATAGAGTCCGAAGCGGGGAAGTTCACATGCATCAGCCTGAGGTTTCAGAGCACAGGCTGAATGCGGGATGCTCCTTTCGGCGCGTTTGATATACCCTTACAAAAACGTAAGGAAAAACAGGATTTCCGTTAGAACGAACCCCTCTGTCCTGTGGTAAGATAAGGACAGAGAGGTGACAGACATGGAAAAGACGGACATGGAAAAAATTCTGGAAATCGAAAATGTGACAAAGTACTACGGCAGCGGAGCCGTGGTCACGAAAGCCCTGGACGGCATCTCCTTCGATGTGGAAAAGGGCGAGTTCACCGCCATCATGGGGGCGTCCGGCTCCGGGAAGAGCACCCTGTTAAACGTAATCTCCACAATCGACAGGGTAAGTTCCGGCGAAATCCGCGTGGAGGGCAGGCGGCTCACCGGGATGCGGGAGAACGACCTTTCCGCATTCCGCAGGGACAGGCTGGGATTCATCTTTCAGGAGTACAATCTCCTGGACACACTGACGATCGGGGAGAACATCGTGCTGCCCCTGCACCTGAAAAAGCTGCCCCCGCAGGAGAGTGCAGGGGAGCTGAAGCGGGTGGCACAGGCCCTGGGGGTGGCGGACCAGCTGGACAAATTCCCCCGGGAGCTCTCCGGCGGGCAGCGCCAGCGGGCGGCCTGCGCCCGGGCCCTCATTGCGAACCCGGCATTGATTCTAGGGGACGAGCCCACGGGAGCCCTGGACTCGGCAAACGCAAAGAACCTGATGGAGACCTTTCAGATGATGAACCGTTCCCTGGGCTCCACCATCCTGATGGTCACCCACGATGCCCTCATGGGCTCCTATGCGGACAGGGTGCTGTTTTTAAAGGACGGGAAGATATGGAGCGAAATCCACAGGGGAGACAGGGGCAGACAGGAGATGTATCGGGAAATCTGGTCCGTGTCCGCGGCGCTGGGAGGTGAGACGGATGTATCTTAATCTTGCAATCCGGAACGTGAAGCGGCAGGTGGGCAGCTATCTGATTTATTTTATGACAGTGTCCCTCACGGTGGCATTGCTGTTCGCCGTCAATAATGTCATCTACAGCAGGGAGCTGGCGGCCTTGGCGGACCGGGGGGAGGGTGCCGGGACCGCTCTGAAAATCCTGGTGGCGGCCATCTCCTTTGTGGTGGCTTTCGTGCTCAGCTACGCCACTTCTTTTCTGCTGAAGCGCAGGAAGCGGGAATTCGGCACCTACCTGACCCTGGGCATGACCAGGCGGGACATCCTGCGCCTGTTTCTGGCGGAGACCCTTGTCATCTGCGGCATCGCCCTGGGGATAGGGCTTCTGGCGGGGGGCTTCCTGTTCCAGGGGCTGATGGCGGTGATGATGAAGCTTTTGGAGATGGAGTTTTCCATGTCGCCTTATTCCCTGGAGGGGCTGCTTCGCACCGTGGCGCTGACGGCGGCGATTTTCCTGGTGGCGTCTCTGGCCTCCGGGATTTATCTGAGGCGGGCGGCAATCTATGACCTGATTCACGGGGAAAAGAAAGTGGAGAAGCGGGTGAAGCGCCCGGGCCTGTGGTTCCTGGCGACGGTGGCGGCCCTTGGCGGGATGGCGGCCTGCGGCATCCAATTCTGGAGGAGTGTGGACATATCCTTAAGGGGCGGGACAGTGGACAGCATGGAGTCTCTGCTGGCGGGCTTTATCCTATGCGTGATGCTGTTCCATATGGGAGCCGCGAAAAGCGTCGTCTTCCTCCTGCTGCGCCGTCCGGGGTTCTGCAGCCGGGGGGCCAACACTTTCGTGCTGCGCCAGCTCTCGGGAAACCTCAGCGCCAATTCCGTCATGTTCGGGTGCCTGGCGCTGTTGATGAGCCTGGCCGTGGCGGGGACGAATTTCTCATTCATCCAGAAAGCGGGCCAGGAGGAGGCTCTGCATGCGGCGTGGCCCTATGATGTCATGTATTATTCCGTCAGTAACGATCGGAAGAGCGAAGCGGAGCTGGCGGAAAGCCTTATCCGGGAATACGCGGGAATCCGGAGAAAGGTATTGTGGCGCACTTTTGAGACCGGAGAACAGGAGTTCTACAGCCGCACCGGGTGGTACGAGGAGCGGATGGCGCCCAATGACAGCTTCATGCCGGTCAGCGACTTCAATGCGTTGATGGCCCCCCTGGGGGCAGAGCCGGTGGCGCTGGAGGGGCAGTTCATGATCGTGTGCACGAGCAGGGAGGCCGCGGAGCCGGACTGGTCGGACATGGTCTGGGAGCATGGGGGGAAATCCTATACGTTCCATAGCTGTCGGACGGATTATCCGAAGATCAGCTATCTGTATTTCTATGTGGTGGTGCCGGACGAGGCAGTGGCGGATATGGAGTGCGTGGAAGAGAGCAGGGCTTATCTCACGGAAAAGAGCAGATTTGACGGAATCGGCCTGCACAGGGAGCTGTCGCGGCTGCTTTCTGCGCAGGCGGGCGAAAACAGGCAGACGGGCAGGAGGCTTGCGTTCGAGATCCGGGAATACCACAGGCAGGAGGAGAACGGTGTGTCGGCCATCCTGGTGGTGGGCGCGCTGTTCGCGTCGGCTGTGTTCCTGCTGCTGGCCATGGCCATCCTGGCGCTGAAGACCCTCTCGGGCCTGGGGGAGGATAAGGGGCGGTACGAAATCCTGTTCCGGCTGGGAATGGGGGAGCGGGAGCAGGCCAGGGCGCTGTTCTGGCAGACCTTTGTCTTCTTCATCGCGCCCTTTGCCCTGCCCATGGCCCTGAGCATTCCTGTGGCCGCTTTTGGGGCCCATGTGATGCGCATGGAGGGGATGGAGGCCTCCGCGGAAGTGGTGTGGCTGATTGCGGGCATCGTGGCGGGGGTGACGGCCTTGCTGTACCTGCTGTACTACACGGCGTCTTACCTGATCGCCAGGCGGACAGTGGTGCGGGACTGAGGACATGGAAGACATTAAAGGAACATATGTTTGATTGACAGAATGGTCTATTTGTGATAGACTCATAGTGGGTCTATCACAAATAGACCACATATTATATAAAATTGGACTGGCAGTTGAAAAGCGGCCGGGCAAATAGGCTCGGGGAATGAGAGCATAAGAGCGGGAGAACGGATATTTATGGAAGAGAGACATTCCATCAGAGAAAGATATTCCATGGAAGAGGAGCACTCCAAACAGAAGAAGAATCCCCTGGGGGATACGAAGCTGGGGGTGGTGGAATCCCGCTTTGCAGACATTATCTGGAGAGAGGAGCCGCTGACCTCCGGGGAGTTGGTGAAGCTCTGCAGGGAGGAGCTGGGCTGGAAGAAATCCACCACCTACACCGTGCTGAAAAAACTTTGCGCGAGAGGCATATTTCAAAATCAGGACGGATGTGTCACAGCCCTGATATCCAGACAGGATTTCCACGCCGCCCAGAGCAGGAAATTCGTGGAGGACACATTCCAGGGCTCCCTGCCCGCGTTCATTGCGGCGTTCACCTCCCAGAAGCGCCTGTCCCGGGAAGAAATCCGGGAGATACGCGGCATGATCGACGCCTATGAGACCGACGGGAGAAAGGAGGCCGGGACGGCAAACGGAAAGGAAGAAAACGGATAAATAAGAGGAGCATTCCAAGAAAGAGCCAGGGCAATGGCAAGGAGGTATGCATATGGACGCATTGTTTTTAAAACTGCTTAACATGGGAATCGCAGCCGGCTGGGTCATCCTGGCAGTATTGCTTCTGCGGATTTTTCTGAAGAGAGCCCCAAAGGCCCTGGGATGCGCCCTGTGGATTCTGGTAGGCGTTCGGCTGGTCTGTCCTTTTTCCATAGAAAGCGTGCTGAGTCTGATACCCAGCGCTGAGACCGTGCCCCAGGAAATTACCCTGGCCACAGAGCCGGTCATCCACAGCGGTATCGATGCCGTGGACAGTGCGGTGAATCCGGTTATCGCCTCCTCCCTTGCGCCGAAGCCTTGGGAGAGCGCCAATCCCATGCAGATAGCCGTATTCCTCGCCTCCCGGCTCTGGGCGGCAGGAATGGCAGCCATGCTTTTCTACGCCCTGGTCAGCTATCTGAGACTGCGCCGGAAAGTCCGCGCCGCCATGGTGCTTCGGGAGAATATCTGGCTCTGTGATGCCGTGAGCACTCCCTTTATCCTGGGCATCCTCTTTCCCCGGATCTATCTGCCATCGGATCTGCAGGAGCCTCAAAGCGCCTGCGTCATAGCCCATGAGAAAGCACACCTCAGACGGCGGGACCACTGGTGGAAACCTCTTGGGTTCCTGCTTCTGTCCGTCTACTGGTTCCAGCCCCTGTGCTGGGTTGCCTACATTCTGCTGTGCCGGGACATAGAATTGGCATGCGATGAGTATGTAGTCAGGCGGATGGAGGACGGACAGAAGAAGATCTATGCCAATGCCCTCCTTTCCTGCAGCCTGAAGAACCGGGGGATTTCCGCCTGTCCTCTGGCATTTGGGGAAGTGGGGATTAAAGAGCGGATAAAGGGTATCCTGTCCTACAGAAAGCCGGCATTCTGGATCGTGGTCACCGCCGTAATAGCATGCATCGTTGCTGCAGCCTGCTTTCTCACCGACCCGGTGGCCTCGAAAAACAGTGACAGTATATACGGCGCCAGGTACACTGTGGCGGAAGTCCTCTATGACGCGCCCTGGTATAATGCGGCCTATATGCCGGACAATGCTCCGGATTTCATCATCACCTCAGAGGCAGAGCTGCTGCAGCGCAATTTCGGCGGCATTATGGGGAACAACCCGGTCTGGAACAGAGTGGGGGTGTTTCATGAGAGTGATCTGACGGGAGAGGGGCTTTTGGGGCTTTTCGGTTCTTTGGAGGAGGGGCAGTTGGGACAGGCGGGCAGCAGGCCCTCCGGCGCCGCGGAGGCGGGCAGACAGGCAGAAGCGGGCGGTACTGCTCGGGAGCAGGAAGCCGCACGGACAGGCAGCCTGTGGGAGGCGGGCAGTACGGTACAGGCGCAGTCAGCCGCGGAGACGAACATTCCGGGCCTGAGCCAGGAGGCACGCAGGCTCCTTGAGAGCGCGGAGCGGGTCTGGCGGGTGGACACGGAGCGGGACAGCGGCGCTGCCTACCAGGGAATGACCTGTTACCTTGTGGTGCAGACGGACAGCAACCAAGTGCTTCTGGCGGCCTGTTACGGGGAGACGGACAGCAAAGAGGGGCATTTTGGGGAACATATCCGTTTCCTCTGGCGTATGGAGCGGCATACGGAATCCGGGGATACGGTATATCTGGCCGGGGTGATCGCCTCCATGAGCTCCGACAGGAATCCCCAGATTTTCGCGCTCTATGAATCGGACGCCATGCCGGACAGGCTGCTGACAGGCTTTCTGGACGACAGAGGCAGAAAGTGCTTTGCGCTGTTTGGGAAAGATTTCGCTTCCGGTGGGGGATGGAAAATCACAGGCTTCGGTCGGATTCGAAGTGACTCCCCTGAAAAAGGACAGACTTTTGCGGATAGCAACGGTTATATCACCATAGGGGAGGAGTGGAGCCTTGACCATAGCGTCACCATTGCAGCAACCAGCAGCAGGGATGTGGCCGGCGTCACGGCGGAGGCGGGCGGAGAGACACAGAGCGTCTTCGCAGCCGGCAACAGTGTCCCGGATATGTTCGTCTTTGAATGGGACAGAGTGCTGACCAGAGAGGAGGCAGAGGCGGTCAGGGTACGCTATTACGATGCTCAGGGACAGGAGCTGGGATTGTCTAACGATGAGTAGAATTCTGCTTTTGAATTCTATTGTATGTGTGCATTATGTTGCTGTGAGAAGCGAAGCCGAGAACAGTACCCTATCTGCGTATGCGATTTCGTAGCCAAATTTCCCATTGACAGGATAGATTTTCCTGTGGTAAACTGACCTTGATAAAGGGAGTAGCTTGCATGGATGCGATCCATGTTTACCTTGCCGTCAATACGATACCCTCCCGGCGCAGGACGCAGGCGGGGGAATCCGGCTCTGTGAATAAGAAGCGAGACTTTGTTGCACATTGATTATGCAGCGAAAGGCTCGCTTTTTTGCAAGTCGGCCGGATTCTTTCCAAACTGCAAAAAAGGACAAAGGCTGCCGGTTTCCGGAAAAAGGAGGAAATGTAGAGATGGAAATGGTACTGTCATTGTTATTGTTGGTTCTGGGATTCGTGATGCTGGTAAAGGGGGCAGACCGCTTCGTGGACGGCGCCTCCGATATCGCGGGGCGGCTGGGCATTCCCCAGCTGGTCATCGGTCTGACCATTGTGGCCATGGGCACCAGCGCCCCTGAGGCGGCGGTGAGTATAACGGCCGCCTTAAAGGGAAATGCCGACATCACCATCGGAAACATCGTGGGGAGCAATATCCTGAACATTCTGATCATTCTGGGGCTTTCCTCTGTGGTGGCTCCTCTGGCGGTCTCGGCACACACATTATTCCGTGATATTCCGTTTATGATTGCGATCACATTGTTGCTGCTGTTTCAGGGGACAGGCGGAAACATCGGACTCTGGGAGGGCGTAGTGCTGACGATATTGTTTCTGGCCTATGTGAGCTATCTGCTGTGGATGTCGAAGAAGAACGGCTTTCCGGAATCCGACGGTTCCGCGCCCGGGCAGGAACATCCCTCTTCCGGTCCCAAAGCCGCGGTTTCGGGTACCCTGGTTGCTGCGTCTGTCAGGAAAGGCAGGCTATGGCAGCCTGTTCTGAGCACTTTGGCCGGCCTTGCCATGATTGTCCTGGGCAGCCGCATTGCAGTGGACGCTGCCACCGATCTGGCCAGGCTCTTCGGCATGAGCGAGCGCTTCATCGGCCTTACCATCGTGGCCCTGGGCACCTCTCTGCCGGAGCTGTTCACCTCCGTGTCCGCCGCAGCCAAAGGCAATGCGGACATCGCTATCGGCAATATCGTGGGGAGCAATATCTTTAACATCCTCTTTGTGGTAGGCATATCCGCGTTGATTACGCCCGTGCCCTTTTCGGCGCAGTTTCAGGCCGATATGTGGACTGCGGCGGCAGCGGGCGTATTGCTCCTGGCCTGCAGCGTAAAGGGCCGTAAACTGGGACGCCCTGGCGGAATCGCCATGCTGGCGGGATATGCGATATACTTTGTTTTTATATGTCTCTGAGCCTGCAGCTGCCGCCTGTGTCCCGGCGATGGAGAGAGTGGGAACCGTACCGGCCGGACCCGGGCCGGGAACTGTGAAACCGCCTGGATTTTTCCATAAAAACCGGGCATAAATAAAGAAAACAAAAAAGCCATTAGGAAGACAACCCAAAATTGCAAGGAGAAATTCACAGGAGAAGAGAACATGGATATTTTTAACGGACTGACAATGATAGGGGGATTAAGCCTGTTCCTGTTCGGCATGAACATCATGGGCCAGGCTTTGGAGCGCAGGGCCGGCGGGAAGCTGCGGGCCCTTTTGGGGAAATTTACCACAGGCCGGGCGGCGGGGCTGTTGACAGGCCTGGTGGTGACCGCAGTGATCCAGAGTTCCTCGGCCACCACGGTGATGGTGGTGGGCTTTGTCAATTCAGGGCTCATGACCCTGCGCCAGGCAGTCAACGTCATCATGGGGGCCAACGTGGGCACCACGGTGACGGCCTGGATCTTGAGTCTGGCGGGAATCGACAGCGGCAGCTGGTACATCCGCCTCCTCAAACCATCCTCCTTTACGCCCCTGCTGGCCCTGGCGGGCATTGTCCTGTACCTGTTCTGCCGGGGAGAGAAAAAGAAAGACACGGGCATGATATTCCTGGGCTTCGCCACATTGATGTTCGGCATGGAGACCATGTCCGGGGCTGTGTCGGGCCTGGGGGAGGTTCCGGCGTTTCGGAGCCTGTTCGTCATGTTCGAAAATCCCCTGCTGGGCGTGCTGGCAGGGGCGGCCCTCACCGCAGTCATCCAGTCCAGCTCTGCCTCCGTGGGTATCCTCCAGGCCCTGGCGGTGACCGGCCAGGTGACCTACGGGGCGGCCATCCCCATCATCATGGGACAGAACATCGGCACCTGCGTCACCGCCATGCTCTCCTCGGTGGGGGCCAACAAGAACGCCAAGCGGGCCGCCATGGTGCATCTGGCCTTTAACTGCATCGGAACGGCGGTGTGGATATCGGTATTTTCCGTGGCCAGAGGGATATTCCACCTGCATTTCCTGGAGGAGTCTGCCTCTCTCCTGGGCATCGCCGCGTCCCACTCCGTCTTCAATATCCTGTGTCTGCTCCTGATCCTGCCTCTGTCGGATGTCCTGGAGAAGCTGGTGACGAAGCTGGTGCCGGAGGAGCGGCGGAAAGAGGAATACATGGAGCTGGACGAGCGCCTCTTTGCCGCGCCCTCCATCGCCCTGGAGCGCTGCCACAGGGTCACCGGGTCCATGGCGCAGATGTCCGTGGCGTCCCTGAAAGAAGCTATCAATACTCTGGGGAGCCTGACCCCGGAGCTGGCGGCAGCCATCCGCCTGAAAGAGGAGAAGACGGATTACTACGAGGACATCTTGAGCACCTACCTTGTAAAACTCAGCGCCCTGCAGATCTCCGCTGCGGACAGCACGGAGGCGGCAAAGCTGCTGAAGACCATCGGGGATTTTGAGCGGATCTCCGACCATGCCGTGAACCTCCTGGGGGCCGCGGAGGAGATGGCGCAGAAAGAACGCAGCTTCAGCCCTGCGGCCCGCCGTGAGCTGGAGGTGCTCTGCGGGGCGGTGGAGGAGATACTGGATCTGTCCCTGGAGGCGTTCCTGGAGCAGGATCTGGAGGCCGCCGCCGCGGTGGAGCCCCTGGAGCAGGTGATCGACCGCCTGAAAGAACAGATGCGCACCAGGCATATCCTGCGGATGCAGCAGGGGGGCTGCTCCATCACGGCCGGGTTCGTGTGGTCAGACATGCTGACGGACCTGGAGCGGACAGCCGACCACTGCTCGAACATCGCGGGCTGCATGCTGGACATGGCCAGACAGGACTTGAGCCTCCATGAGCAATTGAGGAAATTCCGGGACGGAAGCCGGGAATTTGACAGGAAGTTTCGGGCATATGAGGAGAAGTACGCGCTGCCGGAGGCGTGAAAAATGAGGAGGATTCCCTCATTTTTTGCGATTCAGGTTGAATAAGCAGGGATTTCCCTGTATAATAGAAAGACAGATTTCCCTATTCTTGCGCATTCCTCCTAAAGAAATACATCAGGCGGGCAGAGCCAGGCAGGAAACGAGAGCAGGACGCTCAGGGAAAGGGAGGCTTCAACCAATGAAAACCCCAAAAAGCTTCAGCCACATCATCGCATTTTTCAAGAAAGAGACCGTGCTCTGCATCGCCGCCGTCCTGGCGGCGGGCTCCATGTGCTTCGTGCCGCCGGACAGGGGGTATCTGGAGTATCCGGATTACCGGGTGCTGGCCCTGCTGTTCGGACTGATGCTGGTGGTTGCAGGCCTGCAGGGCATCGGGCTTTTCCGGTTTCTGGGTTCCCGGTTTCTGGAGCGCATCCGGGATACCAGGCAGCTTGGCTTTCTGCTGATGGCGCTGTGCTTTTTCGGCAGTATGTTCATCACGAATGATGTTGCGCTGATCACATTTGTCCCCTTTGCCGTTATGACCCTGGAGATGGCAGGACAGTCGAAGCGGCTGATCCATGTGGTGGTCCTACAGACCATAGCGGCGAACCTGGGCAGCATGCTGACGCCCATCGGGAACCCGCAGAACCTGTACTTGTACACCAGGTTCGAACTGTCCATTGGGGATTTCCTGAAATATATGCTGCCTCTGGCCCTGCTTTCCTTGGTGTTGCTGACGGCGGCCGTGGCGCTGCCCGGGAGGGAGGCATTGACCGTGGCGCGGTCGGAGAGGGCCCATGCTCCTGACAGAAAGAAGCTGGCCGTGTACATACTGCTGTTCTTGGTCTGCCTGGCCTGCGTGCTCCGGCTGCTGACCTGGCCGGTCATGCTGACTGTCCTGGTATTGGCCGTGCTCTTCACGGACAGAGAGCTGTTCGGAAAGGTGGATTATTTCCTGCTGCTGACGTTTCTGTGCTTTTTCCTGTTCATCGGCAATGCCGGGCGGATCCCGGCGGTGTCTGCCATACTGCGGGAGCTGATAGAGGGCAGGGAGCTTCCCGTAGGCGCAGCCCTGAGCCAGATTATCAGTAATGTGCCTGCGGCAATCCTGCTGTCAGGGTTCACGGACAGCGTCAGGGCGCTTTTGTACGGGGTCAATATCGGCGGGCTGGGCACGCTGATCGCCTCCCTGGCCAGCGTGATCTCTTACCGGCTCTGCGGCAACAGTCAGGGGGCGGGGAAAGGGGCCTATCTGAAAGCTTTCACACTGTACAACGTTGCGTTTCTGGCGGTGCTTTATGCCGCTGCGGCGCTGCTTTTGCGGAATTGAGAAAGGCCTTGAAAGGCCGGCTGCTGTATGATATACTTGATTAGATTTACGAATGCGCGAATTCTTGATTTCATCGTCCTGTTGTAAAAGGGCTATGGAATGATTTGGGAAGTCTATGTGATCGGATAAGGAGGCAAGCTGACGATATGAGACGTATTTTGGTGGTGGATGACGACAAGATGAACCTGAGGAGGACAAGGCTGATCCTGGAGAAGTATTACGATATACTGACGGCGGAATCCGGGCAGGAAGCCCTGGATATGATCTATGACGAGGAGATCGACCTGATCCTCCTGGATATCGAGATGCCGGGCATGAGCGGCATCGAGACATTCCAGCGCATGAAGGAGCGGGGGCTGGACATCCCGGTGATATACCTGACGGCATCCGGCTATGAGGAGGATGTGATGAACGCCATCCGGCTGGGGGCGGTGAACTATCTGAAGAAGCCGTTCCTGCCCCAGGACCTGATGGAGCGGATCGCAAAGGAGTTTGATAAGAAATGAGGACGGAATCCCAGACGAGCATGCATCTGCTGATGGCAGGGACACTCAGCATACTGAGCATGTTGCTGAGCCTGATTACGCTGACCATGTCATGGGAGCTTTGGACGGTTCCCCTGATGGCGGCGGGCTGCCTGGTGGTATGGTGGCTCCATATCGGCAGGATGGGCTCGGAAATGCTGTATGAGAATATCTGCACAGGGCTGTTGCTGCTGGAATTTTTCTTCTTTGGGGTGCACGAATCCAGCCTGTTCGACATTGCGCTGGTAGCCTGTATCGTGCTTATGCTCCTGTCCCTGCTGGATAGGAAAAGTCTCCTGTATATCGCAATAGCTCTGTATGTGTCCCAGCTGTTGTATCATTTCCTGCTGCTGCACACAATCGGCCCCCATAACAGGAACGGCGATATTTTGCGGCTGCTGATGGGCGCCGCCGGAGTGATCGGTTCGGTGATCGTGGCAGGGTATCGGATCAACAGGCGGCGGGGGGAAAGGGTAAAATATGACAGCATGCAGGAGCAGCTGGCCACGGCAGTAAGCCAAAACGCCGATTTCCTGTCCAATGTATCCCATGAGCTGCGCACCCCTGTCAATATGGTAATAGGCATCAGCGAGGTGGCGCTGGGAAAGGATATTTCCCCGGAGATCCGGGAGGATCTGCTGTCTATCAAGCTGGCAGGCAAACGCCTCTCGGGCCAGATCAATAATATGCTGGACTACACGGAGATCGTAGAGGGTACCCTTTCCGCCACAAAGAAACCATATGTGATCACATCCGTGATGAATGACATCATTACCATGATGGCTCTGCAGAATGGCGGCAGCAAGCTGGAGATGGTGTTCGACATGGATCCCAGGCTGCCGTCTCTTCTGATAGGCGATGCGGAGAAGATTTCCCATGTGCTGAGGATACTTTTGGAGAATTCCCTGAAGTTCACGGAGGAGGGCGGTATCAATCTCTGGATCGGATTCCGGCGGGAGACATACGGAATCAATCTGCTGATCGATATCTACGACACGGGCATCGGCATGGCGCCCGATCAGCTGGAACAGATTGTGGATGATTTCTATCAGGCGGATTCCGGAAGCCGGCGCTATGTGGGGGGATTGGGTCTGGGCATTCCCATTGCCAGGGGGCTGCTCCATGCCATGGGAGGCTTCGTCCATTTCGAAAGTGCTTCGCAGAAAGGACTGCAGGTACATATCACCATACCCCAGGGAGTGGAGGACGATGCGCCCTGCATTCAGGTGCCCGATGCCCAGAAGCTGCGCATCGCGTGCTTCTTCAAGCCCGAGCGCTACAGCCGGGACGAAGTGAGGATGTACTACGACAATATGATACTTCATCTGGTGGAGGGACTTGGCATTGAGGGGTATCAGGCCCACAATTTCGAAGGGCTTTTGAAGCTCCAGCGGGACCACAAGCTTACCCATGTGTTCATCGCCCAGACGGAATATATGGCGAACCCGCCCTATTACGAGGAGCTGGCGGAGACCATTCCCGTGGCGGTGATCGCGGAGCGGGACTTCGTTCTGGAGGAGGACAGCAGGCTGCTGGTGCTGCGCAAGCCTTTCTTTGCGCTGTCCATCGTGAACCTCCTGGGCGGCCAGAGACAGAGCGACGACTTTGAGGAGGCCGCGGGCCGCAGGCCCTTTACCTGCGAGGGAGTCCGGGTGCTGGCCGTGGACGATGAGGAGATGAATTTAAGGGTGGCCAAGGGGGTTCTTGGCAGCTATGGCATTCAGGTGGACACCTGCCTCAGCGGGAAAGAGGCGGTGGAAAAGTGCGGCAAAAACCAGTATGACATGATTTTCCTGGATCATATGATGCCGGGTTTCGACGGTGTGGAGACCTTGCGGCGGATCCGCGAGATGGACGGCGGGGCGTACAAAGATCTGCCTGTGATCGCGCTGACGGCCAATACCATCAGCGGAGCAAGGGAGATGTTTCGGAACGAGGGCTTCAACGAATTTATCCCAAAGCCCATTGAGCGCTCCGTGCTGGAGCGGGTCCTGCGCAGAGTGCTGCCGGAACGCTGCATGCAGTGCGGAGCCGGACCAGAGGATCAGGAGAGCGCAGACCGGGAGGCTCCTGTCAGGGAGGACGCGGCCCAAAAGACGGTGGCAGCCCTTGAACCGGCTGCGGAAAGCGGTTCCGCCGCCGGGCTGTCCGGAAACGATGGGTCAAAAAAGGATGCGGCGGTGAAAAAGCCCATCCATGCCTACGGCTCTCTGGTGCGGGCGGGCATCAACGTGGGCATCGGGCTGGACTACTGTGGCGGGGATGAGGGGTTCTATCAGGAAATGCTGCAGATGTTCCACCAGCAGAGGGAGGAGAAAGCGGCGGAACTGAATTCCCTTTATGAGGCCGCCAACTGGAAAGACTATGGAATCAAGGCCCATGCCCTGAAGAGCACGGCGCTGACCATTGGCGCGGAAGCGCTCTCTGCCAGGGCAAAGGAGCTGGAACTGGCGGGCAAGAGCGGAGACGAGGATTTTATCCGGAAGAACCATCCGGCGCTGCTGCAGATGTATGCAGAGGTCTGCGACAGCATAGCCGGTTTATGATATTGGGGGTTTTGTCATGATTAAAAAATGGCTGGAAATCATTTTTGACCACAAGATCAGCCTCAGGGAACGCATGTTCCGGCTGGTCACGGGCATCAGCATGGTTGCGCTGGTCTTTATCCTGATTCTTGGCAGATTCACGGCAAATTTGATTATATTGCCGGCAAGTCTTCTCTATATGTACATGGTGGCAAAGGTCAGCATCCAAAAGGAATGCATCAATACAGGGGCCACAGCCACAGTGGTACTGCTCCTTTTACTGTTTCCCATGGTGTTCTTCACCGGGGGCGGCATCTACGGCGGGGTGCCGGAGTGGTTCGTGCTCTGCTTCATCTATATCAGCATTACCCTGGAGGGCAGACGCAAGCCTGTGTTCTTTGCGCTGTGCACTGTGGAGACCCTGGTCTGCTATTACATTGCCTATTTCCATCCGGAGCTGGTGCTGCCCAACACCACGGCCCAGGCCTATTTCGATTCCGCCCGTTCGGTGATCGTGGCTGGATTCCTCACGGGGGTGCTGCTGCTGTTCCAGAACCACCTTTATGAGGAGGAGAAGAAGCTCACCATAGAGCAGAAGAAAGAGATCGAGGAGCTGAACCAGGCGGAGAACCATTTTTTCTCCAGCATGAGCCATGAGATCCGCACGCCCATCAATACCATCATCGGCCTCAACGAAATGATCCTGCGGGGGGAGATTTCCGAGGAGGTGGCGGAGAACGCCAGGAACATCCAGGGTGCCAGCAAGATGCTGCTGACCCTGATCAACGATATCCTGGATTTGTCCAAGATCAAATCCGGCAAGATGGAGATCGTGAACGTGTCCTATGAGACGGGGGAGCTATTCTCCGAGATCGTGAACATGATCTGGATTAAGGCCAGGGAAAAGGGGCTGGAGTTCAAGCTGCAGGTGGATCCCTCCATACCCAGCATGCTCTGCGGAGACGAGGTGCGCATCAAGCAGGTGCTGATCAATCTGCTGAACAATGCGGTGAAATATACGAAAGAGGGATCCGTGACCCTGGCCGTGCGCTGTGAGCGGGTGGGTGTGAACCGGGTGCGGGTCTGGTATTCCGTGGAGGACACGGGACAGGGGGTGAAGAAAGAGAACATCCCCTATATTTTCGATGCTTTCAGGCGCGTGGACGAGAAGAAGAACCGGCACATTGAGGGCACCGGACTGGGCCTTAGCATCGTCAAACAGCTGGTGGAGCTCATGGGCGGCGAGATTAGCGTCAACAGCGTCTATATGAACGGATCCACTTTCCTTGTGACCCTGGAGCAGGACATCATGAGCGAGAAGGAGCTGGGCACATTCACGCTGAGCTCCCGGGTGAAAGTCCACGAGGGGGAGCAGTACCGGCAGAGCTTTGAAGCGCCGAACGCCCATCTGTTGGTGGTGGATGACAATGAGATGAACCTGATGGTGGTGAGCAAGCTCCTGTCGGAGACGAAGATTCAGATTGACACTGCCTCCAGCGGCGCGGAATGCCTGAAGCTGACCCAGTACCAGCACTATGACTGCATCCTGATGGACCATTTGATGCCGGAGATGGACGGGATAGAATGCCTCCATGCCATCCATGCCCAGCCCGGAGGGCTGTGCCAGAATGTGCCTGTGATCGCCCTGACGGCCAATGCGGGCAGCGATAATCAGCTGCTCTACCGCAAGGAGGGCTTCAGCGGCTATCTGGCGAAGCCCATCAGCGGCGCGCTGCTGGAGGCCGCCGTGCTGAGCATCCTGCCCAGGGAGCTGGTGAATATGAGCGAGATAGCCAGCCAGTCCGAGATCGGAAAGGATGTGCTGATCTTTGAGCAGGCGAAGCGGCTTTCTCTGATGGTCACTACGGACAGCGTATGCGATTTGCCGGAGGCTTTGAAGAAAGAGTTCGGCATCTATACATGCCCTTATTATGTCTGCACCCAGCAGGGGCGGTTCCTGGACAATTCGGAGCTGATGGCGGATGAGCTGCTGGCCCATATGGCCGAGGGGAAGAGCGGCGTCTCTCAGCCCCCCGGCGTGGAGGATTATGAACGGTTTTTCGCGCAGCGGCTGACGGAGGCGCAGAACGTGATCCATATCACCATGGCGAAGCATGTCAGCGAGGGATACCGCAACGCCCTGGAGGCGGCGAAGTCCTTTGAGAACGTCACGGTAGTTGATTCGGGGCATCTCTCCAGCAGCATGGGGCTGTCGGTGCTCTACGCTGCCCACATGGCGGAGAACCATGCCACCAGGGACGAGATCGTGAAGACGGTGAAGAAGCTGCGGCGGTACATTTCCTCCGCGTTCATCATCGACAGCACCCATATGATGTGCAAGGCAGGGCAGATTCCCAGAAGAGTGCAGATCATGTGCGACGCGCTGCTGCTGCATCCGGTGATCGTGCTGCGCAACAGCCGGATGTCCGTGGGCAGCATGGAAGTGGGCAGTTTCCATCATGTGATAAAGGGCTATGTCCGCAAGGTGCTGGCGAACGCCCGGAACATTGACAGGCGGATTCTGTTCATCACCTATGCGGGGATGGACGAGAAGAGCCTTGCGTATATTCAGGAGCTGGTGCGGCAGTATTGTCCTTTTGAGCGGATCTATCTGCAGAAAGCCTCATCCGCCATCGCCAGCAACTGCGGGCCCGGATCTTTCGGGCTGCTGTTCATGAAGAAGAACGAGGTGGGGATCTCTTTTTCGGAGGCGTCCGGGTGACGGGGAATTCACTTTCACGAGGATGTCCCCTCCTGGTTACTGTTCATTCGGTGCCGCCGCGAGGTGTTTTCATGGGGAATTTGCGTGAAAATCCCGAGACCTATCTTCGATAGACAGGCCTTAATCTTGACATATGAGTCAAAATATACTATGATACGAATGGAGTAAAGCGGAAATCTGATATGCGCTATTTTCCAGGGCAGGGGGGACAGATATGGTAAACTTGATCATCGCGCTGGAGTGCTTTGGCATATGCCTGACTTTTATCGCGCTGATTCTCCTGCTCAACGGAGAGGGGGCCAGGGAACAGAAGTTCCTGATTTTTATCATGTGCGGCTCTTTGGTGCAGAACGTGGGTTATCTGCTGGAGCTGACTGCTCCTACGGTGGAGGCCGCTGTCACGGCAGTGACGGTGGAGAACGTAGGCTCTGCTTTTGTACCATTGTTCTATTGCTGGTTTACCTATCTCTATTGCAGTGCTGCCCCGCCAAAGATTCTCTTGCGGATTCTGGCCATTGTCAACTTCTTTATACTGCCCACGGTGTTCTTTAACTGGTACGGCCTTTTTTACAGGGAGGTCAGGTGGATGACGGCTCCGGACGGATTCCACTATGTCAGCATCACCTACGGCCCGCTTTACATCCTTTTCATGTTCACCCGCACCGTCATTCCCTATGGGCTGTGTATGTTTACCCTGGCCCGGGCTATCCGTGTGCGCTCGGACCGGCAGGTGAACCGCCAGTACTGGACGATTCTGGGGATTTCCACTTTGCCGGTGATCGTGCTGGCGGGTTATGTCTTCAAGCTGGTGAAGGTGTTCGACTTTACGCCTATGACGCTGGCCATTTCCATGTCCATGGTGGTCATCGTGGTGTGGAGCAGGAGGAATTATGATTTCCGCCATTTGGCGGCGGAAAAGGTGCTTGAGAACCTGGGGGACGGGGTGATCGCCCTGGACGACCATGACCGTCTGGTGAGCTACAACAGGGCCGCCGCGGATATCTTTACCTGCCTGCCCGCCCACAAGCTGGGAGAGAACATCCGGGTGCTGGAAGAATTCCGGGAGGAGATGCTTAACGAGGATATCCCCCAGAGCTTTTCCATCAACGGCCAGCATTACGAGAGCCACAGCAAGAAGATCATAGACGAGAACGGTAAAAAGCAGGGCTGCGTCATATTGATTCTGGATATGACCGATATCAAGGCATATATCAATGAAATCAAGCGGGTGCGCCAGCAGGCGGAAAAGGCCAGCATCGCCAAAAGCGAATTCCTGGCCAATATGTCCCATGAAATCCGCACGCCCATGAATGCCATCATAGGATTGAATGACATCATCATGGAGGAGTGCTCGGACACCCAGATCTACGGATATGCCAAGAACGTGCAGTCCGCGGCCAGGAATCTGTTGGCCATCATCAATGACATTCTGGACCTGTCCAAGGTGGAGGCGGGCAAAATGGAGCTGGTGCTCTCGGATTACTACATAAAAGTGGTGGCGGATGAAATCGTGGGCATGATGGACATGGCCGCTTCCCAGCATGGGCTGATTTTGAAATACGGGCTGGATAATCGCATTCCCTGCGGCTACAGGGGCGACCAGGGCCGGATCAAGCAGATTTTAATCAATATCTTAAGCAATGCCGTAAAATTCACCAAGAAAGGGTATGTGCGCATCGACATCGCCGGGGAGCCCGGAGAGAAAGAGGAGGAAGAACTGCTCACTTTCCGGGTGGAGGACACGGGCTGCGGCATCCGGGAGGAAGACCTGGGCAAGATCTTCGAGGATTTTCGGCAGGTGGATTCCAAGCGCAACCGAAGCGTGGAGGGCACGGGGCTGGGGCTGGCCATCGTGAAGCAGCTGGTGGAGCTGATGGACGGCACTATCCGGGTGGACAGTACCTACGGTAAGGGGACTTTGGTCACCATCACCATCCCCCAGAGGATAACGGACCGCACCCCTGTCTGCGAGATGCCGGAGATCTCCCAAACGGAACAGAGAGCGGGAGAAGCCTTTAAGGCGCCGGGCATCAAGGTGCTCATCGTGGACGACAATGTGATCAACCGAAAGGTGGCCAGAGGATTCCTGAAAAACTACGAGTTCGACCTGACGGAGGCGGAGAGCGGGCCGGAGGCCATCGAGCTGGTGCGGGACAACCGATACGATATCATCTTCATGGATCATATGATGCCCATGATGGACGGCATTGAGGCCACGGAGATCATCAGAAGGGACTGCGGGGAGAACGGCTCAGCCCCAGTCGTGATCGCTCTCACTGCCAATGCCATGGAGGGCATGCGGGAGCAGTTTCTGAGCAGCGGGTTCCAGGACTTCATCGCCAAGCCCTTGGACAGGAAAGAGTTGAACCATCTGTTGCTGCGCTGGGTGCCGGAGAAGTACAGACAGACAGAGACGGAAAGCGGCGGAGAGGACACTCAGTGGAACCCGGAGTCCATCCATATCCAGGGACTGGACATGAAAGCTGCTATGCAGTACTTCTCCGGTGACCAGGAGGAGTTCCTGGATCTTTTGGAGCTTTATCATATGGACGGAAAGCGCAAGATAAAATTGCTGAGCCGGCTTGCGGACGCGGATATCCAGCGCTACCAGATTGAGGTGCATGGCCTTAAGAGCGCCTCTGCCAATATCGGAGCTATGGAGCTTGCCGCCATGGCCAGGGCGCAGGAGAATGCCGCTGCGAAAGGGGACGACGCCTTTATCGCCCGGGAGTTCCCTGCGCTGCTGAAAGCATACGAAGCGCTTCTGCAGAATATCCGGTCTTTCTTGGAGCAGAGAAGACAGGAGGGTGATGCGGACGGCGCAAAGCTTCCGCCCCTGACCGCGCAGGAGCTTAAGGAACAGATAGGCACGGCGCTGGATCAGCTGGAGCATTTCCGGTCCAGGGAATGTGCCGAAGGGGTGGAGGAGATCCTGCGTCACGAGCTGTCTGAAGAGATGCGGGAACGCCTGGAGCAGATACAGGCTCAGCTTAAGCTGTATGAAGATGACAATGCCGAAGAGCTGTTGCGACAGCTTCTGGCCATATTTGAAAAGGAGGAAGAGCGCAAATGACCCAAACAAGAGGCGGATACGGAAAAAAGTGTATCCTGGCAGTGGATGACGCGGCAATTATCTTATCGAGGATTTGGGATGCCCTGCGGAACGATTATGAGGTGACCACCATAAATTCCGGTGTACGTGCTTTGAAATATCTGGAGCAGGAGAAGCCTGATCTGATTCTGCTGGACATCCGGATGCCTGTTAAGGACGGCATCCAGACGTTGAGGGAGATACGCGCCATGGAAGACCGCGGCGACATCCCGGTGATCATGCTTACGGGAGTGGAGGATTCCCAATTCGTCCTGGAGAGCGTCAAGCTGGGAATCTGCGACTATATTCTGAAGCCTTTTCATGACGATGACCTGCGTAACAGGATTCAGCGGGCTCTGGAGCCGGACGGGAGGTTATAGGGCATTATGAACAGTGTGCTGACACAGGAGGAATTGGAACGGATATTGAATCAGGCGGTTCAGGATGTGACGGAGCGAACAGCCGGTGTGCGTCTGCACCCGGAAGACAAGTCGCCGGGGGAGGATCTTTGTACGGTTCAGATTACTTTTGACAAAGGCTTCCATACCAGTCTTACCCTCTGTGCCGACACCAGTCTGCTTTACCGCATGGCCTGCAATACTTTTCATGAGGAGCTGCTGGAACCCGAGGATTTGGAAGAGTTCGGCAAGGAGTATTTCAATGTTCTGTGCGGCAGGATAGCGGGGGCTATGTTCCAGGCAACACAGATCCCGGCTCATTTCAATCCGCCTGTGTTCTATCATGGGCGCTATGAGCCGGAGGGGCGTGAGATACAGTTCGTCCTGACTTATTCCAATGAGTATAACGAGGGTGCGCAGCTGATCCATCATGTGCCATGCACCGGGGAAGATGAGGCTTCGGCAGAAGGAAACTGACAGAAGGGAGCATATATAAGATGAAAAGACGTGTTATGGTAGTAGATGATTCCCGGCTGGTCAGAATTCAGCTGGAAGATGCCCTGAAAGGAACGGATTATGAAGTGGCCGCATACTGCCGCAGCGGGGAGGACGCCATTGCGCAGTACGCTACCGTGAACCCGGATCTGGTAACCATGGACATCATTATGCAGGGAATGGACGGCATAGACGCCGCCGAGATTATCCTGAAAGAGCATCCGGACGCCCGGATCGTAATGGTTTCATCCCTGGCCTATGAGGACACCTTTGAGAGGGCCAGGAAGATCGGCGCCAGAGGGTTTGTGGACAAACCGTTCTACCAGGAGCAGCTGCTAAAGGTGTTCGAGGAGGCATTGGCCTGATTTCAGGCAGCAATCCGCATACCGCCTGGAATTATGCCGCAGTTACGGAAAAGTCCAGACGGTATGCCGCCGCCGCGGCGACTTCGGAACGGGATCCGCCGCTTTAGCGGAACAGCAGCGGTGAGCCGCCGTCGAAGCCGTTGTTGATATCCCGGAGGCTGTCCTTGAGCTTCTCGTTGGTGGCGCAGGAGGCCTCGCTCTGGAGATCCATATAGAGGATGAACACATCCTCCAGCTTCATGGACTTTTCCGCGGCGATCTCTTCCATCACGGGCCGCAGCTTTTCCAGCTGCAGGGAGACGGGCACTTTCTGGGGGTCGATTTCTCCCAGGGTATTTTCCGCATACGCATTGATGCGCTCTAACAGCTTTCTGTTTTCATCTGTCATGATTCTGACCTCGCTTTCCTTTTACAGATTATTTTTATAGTTTAGCACCAGAAGCTTGTTAAGTACAGATATTTTTGGTAAAATAAATTTATCTTTTGAATGAAACGAAAAGAGGAACAAGACATGGCAAACATCAGACCGTTTTCCGCCTACCGCCCGGCGCCCGGGCTGGAAAGCAAAATCGCCGCGCTGCCCTATGACGTATACGACAGGGAGGAGGCCACGGCGGAAGTGAAGAAAAATCCCGATTCCTTTCTGGCAATAGACCGTGCGGAGACAGGCTTCGGCCCTGCGGTGGACACCTATGCGCCGGCAGTGTACGAAAGGGCGGCGAATTTGCTGCGGGAATGGATTTCCCGGGGGAAATTCGTCAGGGAGGACAAGCCCTGCTATTATCTGTATGAGCTGACCATGGAGGGCAGGATCCAGACAGGGATCGTGGCCTGCGCCTCCATAGACGACTACAACTCCAATATCATCAAAAAACATGAGAACACCCGGGCGGACAAGGAGCAGGACAGAATTCGCCATGTGGATGCGTGCAATATGCAGACAGGGCCTATTTTTCTGGCCTACCGCAGTGACACGGCGCTCTCTGAGATCGTCGGGGCAGTGAAGAGAACCGCACCTGCCTGCTGCTTTGTCTCCGAGGACGGGATCGGCCACAGCGTGTGGGTGATCGGTGAGGAGAGTCAGGTGGATGGCATACGGCAGCGGTTCGCCCGGATGGACTCGGTGTATATCGCGGACGGCCATCACCGCTGTGCCTCCGCGGTAAAGGTGGGTATGATGCGCAGGCAGTCCGGGCCGGAGGATGCCGGGGAACGGGAGTCGGATTACTTCCTCTCGGTGCTGTTTCCGGATGAGGAGCTGCGTATCATGGATTACAATCGCGTAGTTATAGATCTGAACGGCCTTACAATGGAGGAATATCTGGAGCGTGTGTCCGCGGATTTCCTGGTGGAGAAAGCCCCAAAGGCGCCTTATCATCCGGGGCGGAAAGGGCAGTTTGGCATGTTCCTGGAGGGAATATGGTACTGTTTGACGGCAAAGTCCCATATTCTGTCCGAAGATCCGGTGGACGGCCTGGATGTCTCCCTGTTGCAGAACCATCTTCTGGGCCCTGTCCTTGGCATAGAGGATCCGAAGACGGATAAGCGCATCGATTTCGTGGGGGGTATACGGGGACTCGGGGAGCTGGAGCGGCGGGTGCAGATGGAAAAGGGACGTCGCGCAGGACAGACGGCAGTGGCTTTTTCCATGTATCCTACCTCCATGGCAGAGCTGTTCGCCGTCGCGGATGCGGGAAGACTGATGCCGCCTAAGTCCACCTGGTTTGAGCCCAAGCTCAGGAGCGGATTGTTCCTCCACGGGCTGGAGGCGTAGCACGCCGGATGGGGATGGGCAAGCCCCTGAAGAGAGAAGAATATATACATAGAGATGAAAAAAGGATAATCAGAAAGGAAGCGGACAATATGACGAACAAACTTTATCAGTTGATGAACTGGCCGAAGATAGAGGATATCATCTACTCGGATTGCGACAATCCCCACGAACTGCTGGGCCCTCATAAAGCGGGAAAGCAGTTTCTCATCCAGGCATATTTTCCCGGCGCGGTGCAGGCGCAGATCGTGTTTGAGGCCACAGGGGAGCAGGTGGAAATGGAGCAGGCGGACGAAGACGGATTCTTTGCCGTGCTGCTTTCCGGAAAGGAAAAGGAGCTTCCCGTCTATCATTATATCGTAAGGGAACAAGACGGAAGCGAGCGGATCCGGGGGGAGGCATATCGTTTTGCGCCGCAGATTACAGAGAATGACGCAGAGAGGTTCGGAAACGGTATCCACTATACCATATATGAAAAGTTGGGCGCCCATCCAATGACCATCGACGGCGTAAAGGGCGTCTATTTTGCCGTGTGGGCGCCGAATGTTATGCGGGCCAGTGTAGTGGGGGATTTCAACGGCTGGGACGGGCGGATTCATCAGATGAGGCGGCTTGGAAATTCCGGCATTTTCGAGCTCTTCCTGCCGGATGCGAAAGTCGGTGACAATTACAAATTCGAGATGAAAGTAAAGGGCGGTTTGACTTATCTGAAAGCGGATCCTTACGGAAATGCCGCGCAGCTTCGGCCGGAGACCGCCTCGGTGGTGGCGGATCTGGAGAACTTTGTCTGGGAGGATGACGCATTCGTGAAAAACAGAGCGAAATTCCAGACAGGGAATGTGCCTGTGAGCGTATATGAAATGTATCTGGGGTCTGTGACGGCAGGAAATGAAGGCTACGCCAATTACCGCGAGATCGCGGCAAAGCTGATTCCTTATATAAAAGAAATGGGATATACCCATGTGGAGCTGATGCCTGTGATGGAGCATCCTCTGGACGGTTCCTGGGGATACCAGGTGATCGGCTACTATGCGCCTACAGCCAGATATGGTTCTCCGGAAGACTTCATGTATTTTGTCAATGAGCTCCATAAAGCGGGCATCGGTGTGATTCTGGACTGGGTTCCGGCCCATTTTCCCAGGGACACCTACGGTCTGTCCAATTTTGACGGCACTTGCCTGTATGAGCATCAGGATCCCAGGCAGGGCAGCCATCCCCATTGGGGCACATTGATCTACAATTACGGCAGACCTCAGGTCTCCAATTATCTGATCGCCAACGCGTTATTCTGGGTGGAAAAATTCCACGCGGACGGCATTCGGATGGATGCGGTGGCCAGCATGCTCTATCTGGATTACGGGAAAAAGGACGGCGAATGGGTTGCGAACATATACGGCGGAAAGGAGAATCTGGAAGCCATTGAGATGATCAAGCACCTGAATTCGGTTATGAAGAAGCGCAATCCCGGTGTGCTCAGCATTGCTGAGGAGAGTACGGCGTTCCCGAAGATCACAGGGAGCTTAGACGAGGACGGACTGGGCTTTGATCTGAAATGGAACATGGGATTCATGAATGATTATCTGGATTATATTAAGTATGATCCTTATTTCAGGGCCCATCATCACGGGGAGCTGACATTCAGCATGGTCTATGCTTACAGTGAGAAATTCATGCTGGTGTTCTCACACGATGAAGTGGTCCACGGCAAGGCCTCCCTGATCGGAAAGATGCCGGGACAGCGGGCACAGAAATTTGCCAATCTGCGTCTTACTTACGCCTATATGATGATGCATCCGGGCAAGAAGCTTCTGTTCATGGGGCAGGATCTGGGCGAATTTGACGAGTGGAACGAGGCCCGCCAGGTGGAATGGGAGCTTGCGGGCGTGCCTGAGCACAAAGGAATATCCACTTTGGTGAAAGACCTAAATCATCTGTACCGTACGAATCCGGAGCTGTATGCGGCTGACGATATGCCGGAGGGATTCGAGTGGGTAAATCATATTTCATGGGAGGAGTGTTTCCTGACTTTCCTGCGCAAAGGGACGAAAGAAGAGGAGCTGCTGGTAGTGGTGGCAAACTTTTCCGGTGTGGAAAGAGAAATTACAACAGGAGTGCCATACGACGGAAAGTACAAAGAAATTCTCAATACCGATCATGAAAAATACGGCGGCACGGGCATCCTGAACAGCCGCGTAAAACGTTCAAAGATAGGCGAATGGGACGACAGGCCCTGCTCAGTTACGGTAAAAGTGGCGCCGTTGTCTCTGAGTATTTTGAAATATATTCCTCTGACGGAAGAAGAAATCGCCAAAGAGGCACTGGAGAGAGCCGCAGCCGAGAAAGAGGCGGCCAAGCGGCTGGCAGCCGAGAAAGAAGCGGCATACCGGAAAGCGGCCAGGAAAGCGCAGTCTTACCGGAAAGGGGCCGGGAAAGAAGATACGGAAGACAAAGCGGACATCGCGGAGAAGACTGTATCAGACAAGAAGACGGGGGGAAAGCTTGAAGAGAAGACGGATATTGCCGCGAAGAAAGCCGTGAAGTCCGCGACAAAACCAGAGTCCGTTACGAAAACAACAAAAAAGACCGGGGCGGTGTCCGGCGCCAAAGCGCAGAAAACTCCGGGTACGAGAGCCGCAAAAAATACGAAAGCCGCAAAACCCGTGTCAAAGAAGCAGACTGCAGAAGCGGAAACGACAAAGGATTCCGGGGAGTCCTGATCCGGTTTCAGACAGGAGATGCGGGTCCTATGAAGCTGCGCAATATCAGCAGGCGGTAGTCGTGCGGGGGGATATGGTACCGGACAAAGAGGTAAAATGTACTTATGCGTCAGCAAAACAGGAGAAGTACAGTTTTTCCCTGGGCGATATGTATATAGACAAGGTGTATGTCAGCGAGGGCCGGCAGGCTGAGAAAGATACCCTGCCGGCAGAACTGAAAAAAGGCGATTTGCCCGGGCAGGACGAAGCAGAAGAGCAGACAGAAAGCCGCGCGCCGGCGGCCGAAGCGGCGAAAGGGCCGGAAGAAGAGAGCGTAAAGAGCTCTTGGGGACGAAAAAGGGCCGGAAGAAAAAGTTAAGTCCGGAAAGGGTGAAAAGCTGTGGCAATATATGGATTGACAACGCTCGGTAATGCAGGTAGTATGATAGAGGATATGGAAGCGAAAGTGCAGAAAGGGGCTATACAGGAATTCCTCAGCACGCTTCCTGAGAAAGCGCTGAACCTGGGGGTTCGTATCCTCCTGGCGGTCATTTTTTTCTTCATAGGTGTAAGGCTGATCAAATTGCTGCGGCGGATTATCCGAAAATCCATGGAGAGAGCGGGCGCAGAACTGGGTGTGACGCAGTTTGTGGATTCGTTTGTGAAAGCCACACTGTATGTGATACTGGTCATGGGGCTGGCGTCCTCTTTTGGGTTGGATGCGGCCAGTGTGGTGGCTGTGCTTGGCTCCGCCGGCGTGGCTATTGGACTGGCAATTCAGGGCAGCCTGTCCAATCTGGCCGGAGGGGTGCTGATACTGGCGCTGAAGCCGTTTAGGGTGGGGGACTATATCAGGGAGAGCTATTCCGGCCATGAGGGGACAGTGACGGAAATCCAGATATTCTATACAAAGCTCCTTACGCCAGACAATCAGACCATCATTCTGCCAAACGGAAACCTGGCGAACAATAGTCTTGTGAACATTACCGCCCAGGAAGTCCGGCGGATGGATATCACCGTGGGCATTTCCTATCATGCGGATCTGAAAAAAGCCAAGGAGATTCTGCAGCGCACTCTGGAAGATGACGAGGCTGTGTTAAAAGATAGAGATATGCTGGTTTTTGTGTCGGAACTGGCCAGTTCCTCGGTGGAGCTGGGCGTTAGATGCTGGTTTCGACAGGAGGACTTCTGGAAAGGGAAATGGCGCGTCACGGAAAATTGCAAGCTGAATCTGGACGAAAACGGAATCGAGATAGCTTATGATCAATTGGACGTGCATGTGGATGGGAGGATAGAGCGCTCCGAGTCAGGCGACGGAAAAGAATCCGTCAAACTTTGAGGAGGATAGCGAAAAAATATGCTGACAATTATTCTGAACTGGATTTATATGCTTTTTACCTGCTTTAGCATAGGTTTTTTCTTTGCATGGTGCGTGGAGAAAGTATTCCGTTATTCCATCAGACGGATGGACAGCATCCTGATGTCCGGTTTCATCATTGCAACGGTATATGCCCAGATCTTCAGCCTGTTTTACAGGGTCAATATAGAGGCGAATGTGGTATTGTCTGCGGTGAGTATCCTTATCTGCATTGTTATGCGAAAAAGGATCGGACAATTTTTAAGACAGAGCATAGGAAGTGCTTCCTGGCCGCGCAGGGGCATGGTTTTGCTGCTGTTTTTTCTTTGGAGTTTCTTTGCTTCCAGAGCTTATTACAGGGTACTGGATATGGATATGTACCATGGGCAGAGCATTCGCTGGATTGAAGAGTACGGTGTCGTAAAGGGATTGGGTAATCTGCATTGCCGCTTTGGGTATAACAGTTCTATCTTTGCCGTATCGGCTTTGTACAGTATGCGCTTTCTATTGGGCCGCAGCATACATGCAGTCAACGGAATGATTGCATTCATCTTGTGTATGGGCCTGCTTGACTTGGGGAAAGCATTCCGGCGCAGGAAAATGCTTTTGTCGGATTATGCGCGGGCAGGTGCAGTGTATTATCTGACGACTATATATGATGAGATTCTTGCACCTTCGTCGGATTATGCGGTGATGTGCCTGATTTTTTTCATTATCATAAAGTGGCTGACGATTCTTGAGGATGGAGACAGACAGGTTCGGGATCACATTGCGCCCTATGGGCTTTTGTGCGTGGCGGGTGTGTTTGCGCTGACCCTGAAGCTTTCTGCCGGGCTTCTGCTGTTGCTGACAATAAAGCCGGCCTGTATGCTTTTAAAAGAGAAGAGATGGAAAGAGACTGGCATTTATATTGCCATGGGGCTTGCAGTGGCCGTCCCGTGGATGACCCGAACGGTACTGATTACAGGCTGGCTGCTCTATCCCTTTGCAGGGTTGGATTTATTTCAGGTGGACTGGAAAATCAGTGAAAGTATTGTGAAGACAGACGCGTATCTCATAAAGATATGGGCAAAGTGCGCGAACGGCCTGGCAGATACCAGTCTGAAGTCATGGATTCCATATTGGTTTCAAAACGGATTGTCTTTCACGGAAAGACTGCTGATCCTGGCAGACATCGGTTCCGGCGTGGCTGTGCTTGGGCTTGCTGTGTCTGTAATCGTCAGAAAGAGATGGAAAGAGCTGGATTATCTGTTGGTGATGGCTGCGGTGGGCTGTTCCTATCTGTATTGGCAGTTTGAGGCTCCCATGATGCGCTACGGCTATGCTTATGTGCTGCTGTTAGCCGCGTTGGCGGGAGGATATTTTCTGGAGAAAGTTGCGCTGCGCAAGGCGGTATATTTTGCATTGATGCTGTACGGCGCCTATAAGCTCTATGTATGTCTGGACTATGTAGCGCTCTTTCGGACCTGGCCGAATTATATCTGGTCGGAGACTTACGATCAATATGAGCTGGAGAGTTATGAGATCGGCGGGGAGACATTCTATTATTCTCCATACGGCGGAGCTACCGGATACGATCCTTTTCCCTCCGCCCCTACCCAGGCGGATTTGGAACTCCGCGGAGACGGCATGAAAGACGGATTCCGAATGAGGCAGTGAAGATACTGAGATGGAGTCAATTTCTGCCAGTCCGTAAAAAGCATCTTCAAAAGGCGGAAGCCACCCGGGGCCGCGCCGCAGGCGGTTATCATTTATTGGGACGAAGTCAGGAATGGGGCAGGGTGGAGTATTGGGTGGAAACAGATGTTATAAGATAAAATGAATTGGGTATTATCATATAAAAAAGTTCGCCTTACTGGCATGTAAGGCGAACTTTTTTGTTGCTTTTATCATTTTATACCTTATAGGGGCACAGTGCAAGTCTAATTTCATTTTTGTCAGTAATTTCTATATTCTATCTTTTTTCTTGACAATTTTTATTTATTCTGTTGGAAAATAGTCGGTGGATTATCGTATTATTCCTCTCTTGACAGTTTTCCGGGCTTTTCCCCAATAGGTCCACAGGAGCCGGCAGAAGCCAAAAAGTTCGCCTTACATGCCAGTTAGGCGAACCTTTTGGACATAGACATAGCCGTTTGGAATATGATTTCGCGGTCTGTCTGCCTTAGACGGGGACAGGCTGGTGCGATGGATATGGGGTGGAAAATGCCGGAGATAACTGCGAGTTCTTATAGGTCATACAGCAGGAAGCAGGGACAACTTTCTATTGTCGAGCATTATGGAAAGATGCGGGAGTTGGGGTGCTTTAGCCTGCAGGACGTCACGGATATGGTGGGGGACCGCGCGGCAGTGCCGTATCTTCTGAATGATTATCAGCGCAAAGGTTATATTGACAGGATACACCGCAACCTGTACACCGTGATGGATACGGAGACGGGAGAGCCGGTGCTGAACCGGTACCAGATCGGCAGCAGGCTCTTTGCAGACGGATATGTGGCCCTGCGCAGCGCTTTTGAGGCATGTGGATATGCGCCGAAAGCAGGCAATGAGGTATTCGTGGCGACCCAGACGCGGTTCACGGACTTTCGGTACAATGGAGTCTTCTACCGCAGGGTGCACCCAAAGGCCGGGGCCGATACGGAATGGGTAAGCGGAAGCCTGGTGACCAGCCTGGAGCAGACAGTGGTGGACAGCCTCCACAGCTTTGAGGGGGAGGCCGGGCTGGAGGACGTGGTAGAGTGCATCATACGCCTGCCCAGACTGGACGTGGACAAGCTGCTGGACTGCCTGGAGCGGTATGGGAACGGGTATCTGTACCAGAAATGCGGATATGTGCTGGAGCAGCTGCAGGAGTATGTGAGGCTGCCCAGGGCGTTCTACCAGGAGTGCAGGGAACATTGTGCCAGCACCGTGCGGTATATGATCAAGGGAGCGGATGGGCTGGTTTATCATAAGGGGTGGGGAGTTTATGCACCGGCTTATTTGGAGCGTGGGGAGTAAGGGTGTGTTGCGGGAAATGGATGGTAGGATGAGTGGCGATACATGCCAAGAAATTGTACAAAAAATTGATAAATCACAAATACCAGTTTGCAGGATCATGAAAGTAGATGTTGCTGCTATAAATATGGAGTGGCTGATTCGGTTTACAAGGGAAAATATAAAAGATTTAGGTGGAAATTATTGTTGCGTGGCCAATGTACATACTACAGTAACTGCATGGGAAGATGGAAAGTACCGCGAGATACAAAATGAAAGTGCATTAACAATTCCGGATGGAGGTCCGTTATCCTCCATAGGAAGAAAAAGAGGTCATGTTAATATGGGACGGACAGCAGGGCCGGACTATATGGAAGAAGTTTTTAAAATGTCTGCAGAAGAAGGATACAGGCATTTCTTTTATGGTTCTACCCAAGAAACATTAGACAAATTAAAAGAAAAAATTGAAAAAAAATACCCTGGAATAGAGATTGTTGGTATGTATAGTCCGCCCTTTCAGCCATTGTCTGAAGAGGAAGATAAGAGGATTATAAATCGGATTAATAAGAGTGATGCAGATTTTATATGGGTTGGCCTAGGGGCACCCAAACAGGAAAGATGGATGGCCTGCCATAAAGGCTGTGTAAAAGGTTTTATGGTGGGTGTGGGAGCCGGGTTTGATTATTTTGCAGGTAATATTAAAAGAGCTCCGATGTGGATACAGAAAAGTAATCTGGAATGGCTGTATCGTTTGATGCAGGAACCCCGGCGATTATTTATGAGATATATAAAAACTAATACAAAGTTTATCTGGCATGCGTATATAAGGGGAGAGTAATACATAGCGGCATAGAGAGGGATTTCATGAGAAAGATAGATATTGACGAATTAAAGAAACTACAAATTAATATTTTAGATGAAGTGCATTCGTGCTGCATGAGACATAATATTAATTATTGGCTGGATTCGGGAACATTACTTGGGGCAATCAGACATAATGGATACATACCTTGGGATGATGATATAGATATTGGAATGCTTAGGCCAGAGTACGAGAAATTTCGAAAAGTATTTAATCAGGAAAATGACAGATATAAATTTGTATGTGCGGAAGATGACAATGACTATTGCTATGCGTTTGGCAAAGTTTTGGACACGGAAACTATTTTATATGAACCAGATTTACAAGGGAAAAAAATAGCTGTAAATGTGGATATCATCATTTATGACAATGCGCCAGATGATGACAAAGAAGTCGCAAAAATGTACAGAAAGCGAAACTTCTATCGAGGATGCAACATTGCAAGATCACAAAAAAATGACACAATACCAGGAATTAAAAGAAGAATAGCTTTTAAAATACTAAATATAGTATTACGTCCTTTTCCTAAAAATTTTTTTGCTCTTAAAATGTCACAAAATGCTCAGAAGTATAAAGATGTGGATACGAAAAGAGTTGGAAGTTTTACATGTTACGCTGTATTTGCCTGTGAAAAAGATATTTTTGATTCTTTTACAGATCATATATTTGAAGGCAAGGATTATAAGATACCAATTGGATATGAGAGATGGTTAAAGACTATATATGGTGATTATATGCAATTACCTCCGGTCCATAAAAGGGTGTCTACACATGTGTTCGAAGCATATATGCTGGAAAAGTAACTTTGTGGTGTTGGCTGAATGCTTTATGAAAGATTATGCCATGGTATTATAGATATTTTATGATTTGGTGATGACATGAGAATAACGGTAATCGGTGGCGGGAACATTGGAACTTTAATGGCAGCAGATGCTGCTTATAAAGGAAATGAAGTAGTTATTTATACATCTAAACCAGAGCAATGGAACAAAGAACTTAGGGTTTATGATGCAGACGATAAATTGCTGCGAAGAGGACATATATCTAAAGTCACAAATTCAATGCGGGAAGCAGTGGAGAAAGCAGAACATATATGGATTACTATGCCGCCGCATCTTTTTTCAAGTATCGCTGAGGAGATATTGCCATTTGTGCATGAAGGGCAAAAAATAGGAATTATACCGGGAAGCGGAGGAGGCGAATTCGCATTCCGTAAAGTTATAGAAAAAGATGTTATACTTTTTGGACTGCAACGGGTACATAGTATTGCGCGTTTAAAGAAATATGGAGAAAGTGTTTATGAACTTGGAAGAAAGAATAGCATAAAAATCGGCTCAATTCCATCGCATTTCGCAATAAATATTTGTAAAGAAATGGAGTCTGTTTTTGACATACCTGGTGAGTGGGTGAGCAATTATTTATCAGTAACATTGACTCCATCGAATCCGATTTTACATACTACTCGGTTATATTCAATATTTAAAGATTATGATTCAAAAAGTACATATCCAAGAAATATCTTATTCTATGAAGAGTGGACGAACGATTCTTCAGATTTATTGATGAATTGTGATTGTGAACTTCAAAATATTTGTAGAATCATTCCATTGGATTTGACAGCCGTAGTATCGCTAAAAGATTATTATGAAAGTCATACAGTAGATGAAATGACTCAAAAAATAAGAGGGATAAAAGCATTTAAAGGATTGTTTTCTCCCATGAAACAGACAGGCACAGGCTGGATTCCGGATTGGAATTCAAGATACTTTGTGTCGGATTTTTCGTTTGGAATAAAGGTTATTAAAGAAATTGCGAAAATTTTTTTGGTACATACTCCTAATATAGATATGGTTTGGAACTGGTATCAAAGAAATACCATGAGTAGTGTTACAGAGGTATTTGAACTGGACTTGGACAGAAAAGAATTTATCAATCTATATAAATAGAAAAAGCTTTAGCGAGGACAGAACTATGCAGGCAGTAATTTTAGCAGCAGGGATGGGTAAACGGCTTAAAGATTTAACTCGTGACAATACAAAATGTATGATTCAGGTTAACGGAGTTACGTTGATAGAGAGGATGCTTCGTCAGATTGAAAGGCATAATCTGTCAAGGATTGTGATTGTCGTGGGCTATGAGGGGCAGAAACTAATTAATTACATTAATACTTTAGGTATTAAGACCCCGATTACCTATATAAATAATCCGGTTTATGACAAAACCAATAATATATATTCTTTGGCTTTGGCGAAAGACTGGCTTTGCAAAGAAGATACTCTTCTTTTTGAGTCAGACCTTATTTTTGAGGATTCTGTACTTGAGGTTTTATTAAATGATTCGAGAGAAACGTTGGCGCTCGTTGACAAATATGAATCATGGATGGATGGAACATGCGTAAAATTGGATCCAAATGACGGTATAGAGGCTTTTGTCCCAGGAAAGAATTTTAAATTTGAAGAAATTGCTGATTACTATAAAACAGTAAATATCTATAAATTTAGCAAGCATTTTTCTTGTATGTATTATGTTCCGTTTTTAGAGGCATATCAAAGTGCGCTTGGGGAAAATGAGTATTATGAACAAGTGCTGCGTATCATTACCATGCTTGATGAGCCGGAAATCAAAGCAAAACGATTAAGCGGACAGCTTTGGTATGAGATAGATGATATTCAGGATTTGGATATTGCAGCATCTATGTTTATTTCTGATGAAGATCAAAGGGTTGCGCTTTTGCAGGAAAGATATGGTGGATATTGGCGATACCCGCAGTTGATAGATTTTTGCTATCTGGTTAATCCATATTTTCCACCACAAAAGATGGTTGATGAGATAAAGGTGAGTTTTGAAAAATTGCTTACACAGTATCCGTCAGGGATGAGAATAAATTCTCTTCTGGCAGCTAAAAATTTTGGAGTTCATCAGGAAAATATATTGGTTGGAAATGGAGCCGCCGAATTAATCAAGTCATGGATGGGAAGTATTACTGGAAAGGTCGGTATTATCAGACCTACTTTTGAAGAGTATAGCCATAGATATGCAGAAGAAGAACTGGTAGCTTATTGGCCGGAGAATGATTGCTTCAAGTATACAGTTGATGATTTGATAGGCTATTTCGAAAGTAAGGATATACGGAATTTGGTTCTCATTAATCCGGATAATCCGTCTGGAAATTATATATCGAAAACCGAATTGTTGAGATTAATTGAATGGACAAACGAGCAGAAAATTTCTTTGTTGATTGATGAGTCATTTGTGGATTTTGCTGATGAAGATGATTCATCTGTTATTGAGCAAAGTATTTTAGATACAAACGAGCATCTTTGTGTATTGAAGAGCATTTCAAAATCTTATGGCGTACCGGGATTAAGGCTGGGTGTACTGGCATCAGGCAATAAAAACATAATTGAAAAGATGAAGAAAGATGTTTCTATTTGGAACATTAATTCCTTTGCTGAATTCTATATGCAGATAGAAGAAAAATATAAAAAGGATTATTTTTCTGCGTTGAAAAGGTTTCGGGAAGAAAGGGTTCGCTTTATTGGCGAATTGAATAAAGTCTATGGGTTGCGGATAATTCCCTCTCAGGCAAATTATGTCATGGCCGAAGTCAGGACAGGAATGACGGCTAAGGAATTAAATCGCAGACTCATTGTCAAACATAACATTCTGATAAAAAATTTGGTTGCAAAAATGAAGCAGGATGGCCGGCAATATGTAAGATTGGCAATAAAGACAACAGAAGAAAATGACAAGCTGGTAAATGCATTGAAGCAGGAGTTAGCGTGAATGTATATGAAAGGAAAAAGGAAATATGTCTGATAATAGTAAGAAGAAAATTTTAATTGTACATAACTATTATCAGGTTCCGGGCGGAGAAGATACCGTTGTTGCCAATGAAAAGAAGATGCTGGAAGACCATGGACATGAGGTTGTTTTATATAGTCGCAATAATTCAGAACTGCGCCAATTTTCGTTAAAGAAGTTGGCGTTGCCGTTTACGGCTATATTTAATCCTCGTACATACATAGATGTTCGGAAGTTAATCAAGAAGAAAAAGATTGAGATTGTTCATGTCCATAATACTTTGAGTTTGATTAGCCCATCTGTGTATTATGCAGCGCTTTCGCTAAATGTTCCGGTAGTTCAGACCATGCATAATTTTCGGTTACTTTGTCCGGGGGCGACATTTTACCGGGATGGCCACATTTGCGAGGATTGCCTGAAGCATGGGCTTAACTGTGCGTTAAAATATCGTTGTTATAGGAAGAGTTGGATACAGACATTGGTCTGTGTAATAAATTTGAAAGTTCACAGAATGACAGGAGTCTATGGAAAACTGAATTATATCTGTTTGTCTGAATTTAATAAAGAAAAGCTGTTAGAAATAAAACAAATTCAGGAAAAAAAGATTTATGTGAAACCGAACTTCACCTTTAAAGCGGAATGCAAAAAGGTTAAGGGAGAATTTTATTTGTATGTCGGAAGAATCGAGGAAATGAAAGGAATACAATTGCTGATAGAAGCATTTTCCAAGATGCCGGATAGAAAGCTGATATTAGCAGGGGCAGGTAGTGAACTACAGTACTATAGGGAAGTAACATCCAATAGAGGATTAACAAATATTGAATTGATAGGATTTACGGAAAGGGAAAAGCTGGTAGACCTATTAAAATATACAAAAGCATTAATTGTCACGTCACAATGCTATGAAACTTTTGGAATGGTTGTTATAGAAGCTTTTGCCTGCAGAACGCCAGTAATAGTCGGGGATATTGGCAATATAGGAGAACTGGTAGATGATGGCGTAAATGGATTGAAGTTTCAATATGATTCGGCTGATGCGCTTGTACATACAGTTAAGCGTTTTGAAAAACTGGATATAGCTGTTTTGGGAGAAAATGCTAAGCAAAAATACATAAATTTATATTCAGAAAATGAAAATTATAAAGAAATGATGATGATATATCAGAGTGCTAGTATTGAAAGGAAGAAAATTTGTGAAGAACCAGTTTAAGTCAGGAGGGATAAAAGATAGAAGCTATTTATTAAAAACAAAGACTTTTATTTGTATATTTCTATTTTTGATGGTATGTGCAAAAGGGATAGGATTAGATAGTGAAGATTATGTTTATTATGTATTGACGGCTGTTGCAGTTCCTGTTTGGATTTTGCATATTATGTCAATACGATGGGAGAAGAAACAGCTACTATTTTCATTGTTTTTGTTTAGTGTAGCATTACTGGTAACAATGACAACAAAAAGAACGGGTATTATTCTTTCTGTAATGGCTATGATTGGGGTCAAAGATATTGCCAAAGACGTAATTATGAGGCGAATTTCGAAATTGTGGATATGCTGTGTATGTGTAAAGCTGGCATTAGCCTATGGAGGAATTATTGAGGATAAGATGGTAATGCAGAGCGGCAAGGTCTGGCATGGCATGGGATATAGTTCAGGAAATGCGCTTCATGCAACAGTTGTCATATTAATTATTTTATATTTATATACGCGTAAAGACAAAGTGAGATGGTCGGAAGCATCTTTCCTTTTTGCATTAAGCTGTGTCATCTATAAATACTCGACTTCTCGGAGCGGATTTATTATGGGAAGCATTGCAATCTTATTAGGGTGCTTCTTGAAAGTCATAGCCAGAAGAAAGAAAATGACTAAATGGTTAATACGTTTGTTATGTATGGGAATGATTGCCATTGTTCTGTTAAGTTTTACAGTTCCGCTATTTTATGATGGAAATTATTGGGGAAATAACCCGGCTGGTATTTTGAATCGGTTATTGACAGGGAGGATTGGTCATGCGCATACAGTTTTGACATCAGATACTGTTACGCTATTTGGAAACTCAAAAAATTTAAGCGCTTTTATTGACAATGCATATGTCTTTTTGCTGATGAAATACGGAATAATTATGTCAGCAGTAATTTGTATAGTATATATTGTGGCAATAAAAAGTATGGTACACAGGGGGGATGTATACGGAGTTTATATAACTTTTTTGTTTGTACTATATGGATATACGGAACAATTTTTTATAAATAGCTTTATGAATTATTCTTTTATAATAGTAGGAAATGAAATATTTAATGTGGTGATGAAAAGAGAAAGAATGCGAGGCGGCTCAGATAAAGTGTGCTGAGGAAACAGAGAAAACCATTAAAAAAGAGGAGAGAAGGAGTTCAAAGGAATGGGTTCAAATTTTGCAAATAAAAAGATATTAATTTTTCATTCTACAATTGCGCCCTATAGAATTTCTTTCTTTAATGAATTATATAAAAGGTTTGAAGCGAGAGTCTGTTTATACTATAAGAATTTAAAAAGTCAAAAGTTTGATTATGATGCAATAAGCCAGAAGTTCCAATTTAAGCCAGACTATTTTAAAAAGAGTATAACAATAAAGGGCAGAAGTTTTTATTTCGGACATAAAAAACGGATTCTTGAGTATAATCCGGATGTTGTCATAGTAGGGGAATATGGGGAAGGCTTATGGAGTGCAATACTGACTAGGTATATTTACAGGAAGCAGTATAAAATTATTACAATATGCGATGACAGTTTTAATATGGCGAAAGAATGTAAGGGTGTAAGAAAAGTTTCGCGAAATATTGGAATCAAATATTTAGATGGCATTATTTTATGCAATGAAAAGGTGGAAAGGTGGTATAAAGAAAACTTTAAGGCGAATACATTCGTTTTTCCTATCATACAGGATGAAAGGGAATTTTATGAGAACAGAGATCAAATCGTAAACGAAGCGCATAAACTTATAAAATCGTACAATTTAGTAGGAAAGAGAATTTTTTTATATGTTGGACGAATGGCTCCGGAAAAGAATGTTGAATATCTGGTAAAGTCTTTTTTGGAAAGTCATAAATCGAGTCCGGATAATGTACTTGTGTTAATAGGAGGCATGTCGCAGAAATTTCCTGATATATTAAGCAGAATTCAAAGTATGATTAAAGACGCAAACGGTGAGGGATATATATATTATGTTGGCAGAAAAGAGGGAATAGAACTTAAGGCATGGTATCTTGCCGGACAGATACTAGTGCTTCCTAGTAGCTATGAACCTTTTGGAGCGGTAGTAAACGAGGCGTTATTAGCAGGCGAGTTTGCGATGGTTTCTGAAAATGCAGGGGCCACTTGCCTGATAAATGATGAAAATGGATTGATACTGGATATAAGAAAACCAATTATAGACTTTAAAGAAATTACATTAAGAATAAAACCGATAAGCGAGCCCTGGAAGCCGCATAAAAGCAGGATGCCATTTTTATTTCAAGATAAAATGATATTACTAGATGAATGGATACGAAATGTATAAAATCTGATATTAAATATAATACGACGGTTATATAAATGAATGGGGGATAGGAAATGTTGTATACGATAAAACGTTATGTTAGGGATCATGAAAAGCTGATGTTTGTATTATCATCCATATATACTGTACTTTGCAGAAACCATTTTAGAGGAAGAAAAGGTGTTAAATTATGTATAGGGGGGCATTTCTTAAGACAAACAAAATTATAAATAGTGGAACAGAAAATCAATTAATTATTGAAAAAGGAAGTCGTGTATATAATTGTAAATTTTTATTCCGGGGAAACCATAATCGTATTTATATAGGTCATGATTGCGTATGCCGGAATATGGATTTTATTGTTAGTGAAGGGGCAACTATTACTATTGGTAACCATTCTCATTTTGAAGGGAATATCCATTTAGCCTGTATAGAGGGGAGAACAATATCTATAGGAGAACGCTGCTTGTTTTCGAGTGAAATTGTTTTTCGGACAAGTGACAGTCATTCAATACTGGATGTCAATGGAAATCGTATAAATCATGCAAAAGATATTTACGTGGGGAACCATGTTTGGGTAGGACATCGCGTCACTGTGCTGAAAGGGACAGAGGTAGGTGAAAATTCAATAATAGGAACAGGAGCTATTGTTACAAACGAAACCTATATAAAAAATTCAATAATTGCTGGAGTACCGGCGAGAGTGATTAGAACAGATATTAATTGGTATCATGAGTTAAAATAGATGACAACTTTGTAAGGAGATAAAAGGAAAGATAATGGCTAATATTCTTGTACTAATAACATGTTATAACCGAAAGGAAAAAACTTTAAAATTTATTGATACAGTTCTACAGGATGAGCAGCAGAATTTTTCTTTTTTGATCGTAGATGATAATAGTAACGATGGAACTGCAGAAGCAGTAAGCGTGTTTCCTAATGTAAAAGTTATTAAGGGGAATGGCAATCTTTTCTATTCAGGGGGTATGCGTACTGCAATAGATGAAGCAAAAGCAAGTGATATCAGAAAGTATGACTTTGTTATGCTTGCTAATGATGATGTAGAATTTTATAAGGGCGCAATAACAAAATTAATAAGCTATCTTGGGGCAGAAAAAAGTATTATAGTTGGAGCGACATGCAGTTCGGACGGAGAGATGTCTTATAGTGGAGTAGTTCGAACGGGAAAGATAAGGCCTGGCTACAGAAATGTTATGTCTGTTGATGACGAAAAACGATATTGTGATACATTTTGCGCTAATTGTGTATTGATGCCCACAGACATATTTAGTTCATTGGATAATATTGATCCGGTATATCATCACGCTATGGGAGATTTTGATTACGGATATCAGGCTGGAAAAAAAGGAATTAGAATCTTGGCATCCCATTTTTTTGTAGGCGTGTGCAATGATAATTCCAAAGTTGGGACATGGAAAGATGTTTCATTGTCAAGAAGAGAACGTATAAGGAAGAAAGAATCGCCAAAGGGGCTGCCAGGGAAAGAATGGTTTCACTATTTGCGCAAAAACTGCAGTTTTCTTACTGCAGTTATTTATTCTATAGTTCCGTATGTTCAAATTATTTTAGGAAAGTGAAGAATTTGTAATGGCGTTAGTTATTAAATGTAATGTTTTTCATAAAAAAGTATAATCGAACAGGGAGAAATGGTGTTTGCACTGCCAATAAACATCATATAAGTAAAGAAATGCGACTGTATAAAAACATAAAGACTAAGAGATGTATTAAAAAGTGATAGTTATGAACGACATGAACTATATGGAGGAAAAACGTGAAAAAAATTCCAACTCTAATTTATTATTATTTACGTAATAGAAGAATAAACCATGCATTTAAAAAAACAATTACATTCCCCAAAGTATATGCGAGAATACCAGTATTTGATATAGAGAAAACAAATAACAAAATTATCCAATGGATAAATGAAGACAGGCCTATAGCTATCGGACGTTTCGGGGCATCAGAGATGTTTTGTGCCAGTTCATTTGAATTTTCAATCAAGAGACTCAGGGAGAAATCCATGGAGCAGCTTTGTAGATGGTCAGGCTTTTTTCCGAATGATGTTGAATATGGTAATGATTTTAATTACTATATGATTAATGCAATGAAAGACGTGGATATGCTTGCAGTTTGGAATCTGCGTTTTGAAGAATATTACATACGAAAATATATGAGAAAGGATATTTGTCTTACATATTTATTAAACCTGGAACCATGGAAAGCGCCTGAAAAGCCTTGGACATCTGCGTTAGAAAATAAAAAAGTGCTTGTGATTCATCCATTTGAGACTACAATTCAAGCTCAATATAAACATAGAGCTGATATATTTCCTGGTACCAATATTTTACCAGAGTTCAGCTTGAAAACATTAAAAGCGGTTCAGACTATTGCGGGAGAAAAGGATGAGAGATTCTCAAATTGGTTTGATGCTTTGGATTGGATGTATAGAGAGGCCATGAAAATAGATTTTGATGTTGCGATATTAGGCTGCGGTGCCTATGGGCTTCCTCTTACATCCATGCTAAAAGCATCAGGAAAAAAAGCAATCCACCTTGGGGGGGCAACACAAATTTTATTCGGAATTAAGGGTAAAAGGTGGGATCATGAAGCTGCTTATGACTATGTGCGAAATTTTTATAATGAGAATTGGGTTTACCCAAAACAAGAGGATGAAGTGAAAAATAAGAAAATTGTTGAAAATGGATGCTATTGGTCTTAGGATTTTGATGATAAACAGCTTTTCATTATGTTGGAGTGAATATGAAGAATGAGAGAACAAAGAATTCAGTACGAAATATTATTGTAGGCATAGTAAGGCGCGTGGTCGAAATATTATTTCCGTTTATTGTTCGCACAATTTTTATTAAGTCATTGGGGGAAGAGTATCTTGGCTTAGGGGGGTTATATAGTTCTATTTTGCAGGTTCTTAATATAGCTGATTTAGGTATTGCGAATGCAATTATTGCAAGTATGTATAAACCCATTGCTGAAAATGATACTGTAAAAGTTTCGGCGCTTATGAATATGTATAAAAAGGCATATAGGACAATTGGATTTGTTATTTTGTCAGTAGGAATCATCATAATGCCGTTCATAGATAAATTCATCAGTGGTTCTCCGCCAGAGAATATCAATATATATATCCTTTGGACACTATATTTGGTTAATACTGTTATCGGTTATCTACTTTTTATGCATAAGGTTTCTCTCATTAATGCGCACCAAAGGAATGATATTATAGATGGGATTGCAACGATATGCAGAATAATGATAAACTTTTTACAGATATTTATAGTAGTTTGGCTAAAGAATATGTATTTATATGTAATATTAACAACCATATATATTATAACCTATAATTTTTGGTGTTCGTATGAATGTGATAAACGATATCCGCAATATACCTGCAATGGCAATTTAGACAAAGAGACTTCCGGAAAAATCAAAAAGGAAGTAAGTGCACTAGCACTTCAAAAAATAGGTAAAACAATATCAAATTCTTTAGATTCCATTGTGATTTCTGCGTTTCTGGGATTAACGGTTGTGGCTGTCTATGGAAATTATAATTACGTCATTTCGGCCATAACGACATTTACTAGTTTGATATATGTTGCAATTCAGGCAAGTATTGGAAATAGCACTGCTGTGGAAACAAAAGATAAAAATTACGAGGATTTCAAGGTATTATTTTTATGGGGAATGTGGCTAGTGGGCTGGTGCAGTATTTGCTTTATGTGCTTGTTTCAAGACTTTATGATTTTATGGCTGGGAGAGGATTTGCTTTTTCATATCAGCATTGTGTTGACTCTTGTATTGAGGTTTTTCTTTGAACAGATAAGGAGAACAGTCACCGTATATAAGGATGCAATTGGCATGTGGCGGGTAGATAAATGGAAACCAATAGTTGGGTGTTTGGTAAACCTTTTTTTGAATGTGATTTTAGTAAAAAAAATCGGTGTTGCAGGCGTGGCGATTTCAACAATTATTAGTTGCGTATGTATTGAACTTCCCTGGGAAACGCATGTTTTGTTTAAGTTCTACTTTTTGAAAAGTGAAATTAAGTATTATTTGAAGATGCTCTTATATATTTTTGAAGTTGGAATCCTCGGAGTGATTACATATATGATTTGTAATATATTACCCTTTTATGGATTCCAGGCAATAGTGGTTAAGTTAGTTATCTGTTGCTTGGTGCCTAACATACTGTTTGTTTTAATAAATCACAGAAATCCAAGTTATAAGAAAGGATTAGAAATGCTGAAGAAAGCATTTAGGCTGCTTACCAGTGACACCGCCGCCAGAGGATGAGAACCCAATTTCCAATACTTAACACAATAAAGTCTGATTTTGGTACAGTCGGAAGTATTTACAACATTCAGCTTATTATATGCACGGACATGCTCTCTTGGAATGAAGTTGAATGCATGTTTGCGGATTTTGGCATAGTGCAGCAATGCTCACATTCCAAACAGATCGGCATGAGTGCCAGTTCGGTCGAGGAGCAGTTCAGTATCGGTCTGCTTATAAATGAGTAGCCAATCTGGTGTGATGTGACATTCGCTGTATCTGGAAAAATTGCCACTTAACTGTGCGCATGGTTCTTTGTGGGTAGCGCTGCAGGAACGCGGAGTAGAGTATCTTACATTAAACATAGCTATTCCTCCGCCAGTTCGGCGAATAGAGCCTCTGTGCTGCCGGTGAATAAGGTGCCGCCACCGCTTTCCAACTCCTCGATTGATGCTATGTGGTTTCCACATTGGACCTTTCCTCCGGGAGTGCTGCTTCCTGCAGATGGGTGCCAATATAATACATTTTGCTGTCTGGTATCTGATCTATGAGATTTTTGGCGAGTTCTTTATAGCTCATGATGAACGCTTTCCTTATGGGGCTTATGAAAGTATAACATATCATTCCCAATCTTCCAATAGAGTATTTGCTATAACAGATATTCCGCCAATTGGCAATTGGCTAATTGATAAATTCATGCAGGACCTCAATATTAAATAAGAACAAACTTTCTCTGGCTTTTGCTCACAGTTTGTGATAACATGAAACAACAGAAGCGGAGGTATTCTCATGTTTGATTTAGCCCAATTTAATGACTATAGAGAAGATAATCGCCGGGAAGTAAAAAAGGCCAAAGGAGGGCTGCCCGATTCCATATGGAGCACCTACTCTGCATTTGCAAATTGCTATGGAGGTGTAATCATTCTTGGCGTGAAAGAGAATGAGGATGGAAGCTGGCGGACCACAGGCCTGCAGGATGAAAACAGACTTCGGAGAGATTTTTGGAATAATGTCAACAACCGGCAAAAGGTGAGCGCCAACCTATTGTCAGACCGAGATGTACAGACATATCACGTAGGGGCAGATACGATCATGGTGATCAATGTGCCCAGCGCTAAGAGGGAGCAGAGGCCTGTATACGTTGGAGAAGATATGTTCAAGGGCACCTATCGGCGCAACTGGGAGGGAGATTATCACTGCACGCCCAGTGAGGTGAAAGCCATGCTCCGCGACCAGACCGAAGATACTATGGATATGAAAGTGCTCGAAGAGATGTCCATGGATGCACTTAATAAGGAAACGGTACATGCCTACCGCAACCGCCACATGGCCTATCGCCGGGAGCATGTTTGGGAACAGCTGGAAGACGAGGTCTATCTGGAAAGAATCGGGGCGGCCCGGATGCTTAGGGTAGATGGCAGACTGCATCCCACAGCAGCAGGCCTTTTGATGTTCGGGGACGAGTATAAGATTCTGTATGAATATCCGGAGTATTTCCTTGACTACAGGGAACTGCTGGATCCGGCGATTCGATGGACAGATCGCCTGCAGTCCAGTTCAGGAGACTGGACTGGCAATCTGTTTGACTTCTTTTTCAGAGTATATGGAAAGCTGGTGAAAGATGTTAAAATACCTTTTAGGCTCGAAGGGGCGGTAAGGATTGATGACACGCCTGTACACAAGGCAATCAGGGAGGCGCTTGCAAATTGTCTTGTGAATACGGATTTTTATCTGCCGCGAGGCGTTGTCATAAAGAAAGATGCTGAAAGTATTATTATGGAAAATCCCGGAAGCATACGCACCGGCAAGAGTCAGATGCTGAAAGGCGGCATATCTGATCCAAGAAATAAAGCGCTTATGAAGATGTTAAATATGATTGGCATCGGGGAACGCGCAGGAAGTGGTGTGCCGAATATATATTCTGTCTGGGAGAATCAGGGCTGGATTGCACCGGAGGTAATAGAAGAATATGCGCCGGACAGGACAATTTTAAAGCTGTCATTTGTCAATGCAAATGTAAAAAGAGTAACGGAAAAAAGTGACAGAAAAAAAGTGACAGAAAAAAGTGACAGAAAAAAAGTGACAGAAAAAACAGAGAAACAAATGGAATATATTTTAGCCAGGATGCAGCTAGGCGTGGAATATAGAGTAGAGGAAGCGGCCCAGTGGCTGAATGTCGGGAGGACAAGGGCAAGAACATTGCTGAAAATGCTGGTTGCCGATGGGAAGATATCGGAGACAGGCGCAACTAAGATGAAAAGATATTGGAGGCGGTAAGGGGGTTTTCCGGCAGTGCTGCGTCCTCTCTTGGATGATTAGGAGTGGATCAGATTTGAAAATCATATATTTTCAACTAACTGCGGAAAGAACTATCGAAATTGCTGAAAAAAATTGCTGATAAAAATTTAAAAATTCAAAAATTTCTAAAAAAAGAGTTGCAAAAAATCTGAAAAGCCTGTATAATAAAAAACGGTTCTGCCGAAGCGCCCTTTGCGAATGGCAGAAGATGCAAAATATGTTTTTGAAATAAGCTTCTGTGGCTCAGTTGGTAGAGCGATTGATTCGTAATCAATAGACCACGGGTTCGAGTCCCGTCAGAAGCTTTTATGCTGTCTTTTTTATCTTTATCAAACGCCTGGTCTTGGCATCCGTGACCGGGGCAGGGATATGTAAGGCCGGAAAGCGGAAGCTTTTTTGGCCTTTTGTTGTAATCGTGATCACATCTTGAACCGTATCCGGATCTGATGCTCCACGGCCTGAATGGACTTGTAGAAGACCAGAGCAATGATGCACAGCACGATGATACTGGTAATCACCATGTCCAGCTGGAATACCTGGGATCCATATATGATCAGATAGCCCAGCCCCCGTCTCGCCGCTAAGAATTCACCGATGATGACGCCTACCAGAGCCAGGCCGATATTTACCTTGGCGGTACTGAGCAGTATGGGTACTGAGCCAGGCAGCACGACTTTCAGGAAAGCGTCCTTTCTGCTGCCGCCCAGGGTGTAGATCAGAGTGATTTTCTCGCTGTCCACCTGCTGGAAGCCGGTGTAAAAACTGATGATGGAACCGAACACAGCCACTGACATGCCTGCCACAATGATGGTGCGCGTTCCCGTGCCCAGCCATACGATAAACAGCGGCGCCAGCGCCGACTTGGGCAGGCTGTTGAGCACTACCAGATAGGGTTCCAAAATCTCGGACAGCTTTCTGGAGTGCCACAGCATGGTGGACACAAGGAGGCTGAATGCGATCACCAGCAGGAAGCTGAGCAAAGTCTCAAGCAGCGTCACGCCAATGTGGGAGAGCATGGAATTGTTCCGGATCTGATCTGCAAAGCAGCGTAGGACCCGGCTGGGGCTGGAGAAGAAAAAGCTGTCGATCCACCCCTTATCTGCGCTGACTTCCCAGAGAACCAAAAAAAGGACGAAAAGAAACGTCCGCCAGGAAGCGATCTCGTGATGGTGTCTTTTGTGCTTTCTGATGAATTCTTCCTGTTTTGTCAGTTCTGTGCCGGCACGTTTCCTCTTTTTGGGTTTCGATTCCGGTTTTCGTTTCGATTCAGCTTTCATGTGTCAGATCCTCCCATAGCATATTGAAATACTGCTGGAATTCCGGGGCGTTCCTGGCGGCCAGAGGCGAATCGTCCGCCAGTGTCAGGTGGACATTTACCTGATTTTTTACGACAGCGGGTCTGCCGGAGAGGACGATGATCCGGTCAGCCAGGCTGATGGCCTCGGACAGATCGTGGGTGATGATGATCATAGTTTTTCCCGCGGCGCGGATCAGGCGGCAGATATCTGCGGACACGAAGAGCCTGGTCTGATAGTCCAGAGCGCTGAAAGGTTCATCCAGCAAGAGCAGCTGGGGCTCCAGGGCCAATGTACGGATCAGCGCCGCCCGCTGTTTCATGCCGCCCGAAAGCTCGTCAGGGCGTTTATCCTTAAATTTATCCAGTCCGTAGTCCTTTAGGAGCCGGTCCACTGCCTCCAGACGCCGGGGAGTCATTTTGTGATTCAGCTCCAGACCCAAGGTCACATTCCGGTAGACGGTGCGCCATTCAAAGAGGTGGTCCCGCTGAAGCATGTATCCGATTTTGGGATAGTGCAGGGAGCCGTCGGGATTGTTTACCAATATGGTGCCTTCCTCCGGGGACAGGAGGCCCGCGATGATGGACAGCAGTGTGGATTTTCCGCAGCCGCTGGGGCCTACGATGGCGATGAACTCACCCTCCCTTACGCCAAATGAGATGTCCTTTAACGCCTTGGTCTCACCGTGCAGATTATGATAGGAATAGCCAATGTTCTTTAATTCCAGGATATTTGTCATAGATGCCATTCCCGTTTCCTTTTTCTTATATCATATGAAAGGCAGCGGGCAGGGGTTCTTGCCGGCCTGATTTTCGTGAGAAATTTCAGATAGGGCTGATTGGGAAAAAAGGAATTGTGAAAAAAGCCGGCTTGCTATAATCAGACATGCGTGATAGAATGGAACAAGTGTATTTTGATGAGAAGATAAAGACGGGAGGAAGATATGGCACAATTATGGGGCGGGCGCTTTACGAAAGCAACGGACAGAACGGTCTGCGACTTCAATGCTTCCATACGCTTTGACAGGCGCTTATTTCATGAGGATATTGAGGGCAGCATGGCCCATGTGACCATGTTGGCCAGGCAAAAAATCCTTACGGAAAGAGAGCGGGATGAAATCCTTAAAGGGCTGTCCGGAATCCGTGAGGATGTAGACAATGGTAAGCTGGATATTGATGAGACCTGCGAGGATATTCACAGCTTCGTGGAGGCGGAGCTGATCCGCCGCATCGGCGATACGGGCAAGAAGATGCACACCGGCAGAAGCCGCAATGATCAGGTGGCGCTGGACATGCGACTCTATACGAGAAAGCATGTGATCCGGGCAGACGGGCTGCTGAGGGAGCTTCTCACAGTGATTCTTGCCGTTATGGAGGAGAATCTGGGAACTTATATGCCTGGGTTCACCCATCTGCAGAAAGCGCAGCCTACCACATTGGCCCATCATTACGGCGCTTATTTTGAGATGTTCCGGCGGGACAGACAGCGTATGGCGGATATTTACAGGAGAATGAATTACTGTCCTTTGGGAGCCGGAGCCCTGGCGGGGACTACATATCCCCTGGACCGGGAATACACGGCCTCTCTGATGGGATTTGCGGGACCTACCCAAAACAGCATGGATTCCGTGTCGGACAGGGATTATCTCATCGAATTCCTGAGCGCGCTGTCCACGGTCATGATGCACCTGAGCCGCTTTAGCGAGGAGATTATCATCTGGAACTCCAACGAGTACCAGTTTGTTGAGATAGATGATGCCTATTCCACCGGAAGCAGTATCATGCCCCAGAAGAAGAATCCGGATGTGGCAGAGTTGATCCGGGGCAAGACGGGCCGGGTCTACGGAGCGCTCATGGCGCTGCTTACCACCATGAAAGGCATACCCCTTGCATATAATAAGGATATGCAGGAAGACAAGGAGCTGACTTTCGACGCCATAGATACCGTGGAGGACTGTCTGACTTTGTTTGCCGGTATGCTGCGCACGATGCGGTTTCGCAAAGAGCGGATGGCCGCCAGCGCTATGAACGGATTTACCAATGCCACGGACGCTGCGGACTATCTGGTGGGAAAGGGAGTGCCTTTTCGGGATGCCCACGGTATCATCGGCAGGCTGGTGCTGTACTGCGTGGAGAAGAAGACCTCCATTGACAGGCTTTCTCTGGAGGAGCTTCAGGGAATCAGCGATAAATTTGAGGAGGATATTTACGATGCGGTCTCTCTGGAGACCTGCGTGGAGAAGCGTCTGACCATCGGCGGCCCGGGGCAGGAGGCCATGAAAGCAGTGATCGGGAAGCACAGGGCATATCTTGAGGAGGGGACTCTGCGAGATTCGGAATGACAGGGGCCCGATGTGCAGCAGGAAACAGGTATTTACGGATACGTGAGGAATTACATAGCAAGATGAAGGAGGAGACAAGGATGAGCGATAAGTTAAAGGTAGGTATTTTAGGCGGGACAGGCATGGTAGGGCAGCGCTTTATTGCCCTGCTTGAGAACCATCCATGGTTTGAGGTGACCACCATAGCGGCAAGCCCCCGCTCTGCGGGCAAGACCTATGAGGAGGCGGTGGCCGGCAGATGGAAGATGGACACACCCATGCCGGAAGCCGTAAAGAAGCTGACAGTCATGAATGTAAACGAGGTGGAGGCAGTGGCTTCCAAAGTGGATTTCGTGTTCAGCGCCGTGGATATGTCCAAGGATGAGATCAAGAAGATCGAGGAGGCATACGCGAAGACAGAGACGCCCGTGGTGTCCAACAACAGCGCCCACAGATGGACGCCCGATGTGCCCATGATGGTGCCGGAGATCAATCCGGAACATATGGCAGTCATTGCGTCTCAGAAAAAGCGCCTTGGCACAAAGCACGGTTTTGTGGCCGTAAAGCCCAACTGTTCCATCCAGAGTTATGCTCCCGTACTCACCGCATGGAAAGAGTTCGAGCCGGTGGAAGTGGTGGCCACCACTTACCAGGCGATTTCCGGGGCGGGCAAGACTTTTCAGGACTGGCCGGAGATGGTGGGCAATGTCATTCCCTACATCGGCGGCGAGGAGGAGAAGAGCGAGAAAGAGCCTCTGCGTATCTGGGGAAAGGTGGAGGACGGCGTCATTGTGCCTGCGGACGGTCCCTTGATCACCTGCCAGTGTATCCGGGTACCGGTGCTGAACGGACATACCGCGGCCGTGTTTGTGAAATTCAGGAAAAAGCCCTCAAAAGAGCAGCTGATCGAAAAACTGCGGGAATTCAGCGGAGAGCCCCAGAGGCTGGGACTGCCCAGCGCACCCAAGCAGTTTATCCAGTATCTGGAGGAGGACAACAGACCTCAGGTGACATTGGACGTGGACTTTGAGAACGGTATGGGTATCAGCGTGGGACGGCTTCGCGAGGATACGGTATATGATTACAAATTCGTCGGCCTGTCCCATAATACGGTCAGGGGCGCAGCGGGCGGAGCGGTTCTCTGCGCAGAGCTTCTCAAGGCAAACGGATACATCAATAAAAAGTAAAGAGGGAAATTAAGGAAGCAGCTTAGTGGGAAAGAGTTTATTTATCGCGGAAAAGCCCAGCGTGGCAAGAGAGTTCGCAAATGCCTTAAAAGTGAATACCACCTCCAGGGACGGCTATCTGGAATCGGCGGATACCATTATCACCTGGTGCGTGGGCCATCTGGTCACCATGAGCTACCCGGATGCATACGACGAAAGATACAGGCGCTGGAGCTTTGATACCATTCCTTTTTTACCGGAGGAATTTAAATACGAGGTCATTGAAAGCTCCAAAAAGCAATATACTATTGTGAGCTCTCTGATGAAACGCCCGGATGTGACCACCATTTATGTGTGCACAGACTCCGGACGGGAGGGAGAGTATATTTACCGGCTTGTGGAGCAGATGTCCGGCGTGAAAGGCAAAGAGCGCAAAAGAGTCTGGATTGATTCCCAGACAGAGGAAGAAATCCTGAGAGGGATCCGGGAGGCAAAGGATTTAAAGGAGTATGATAATCTCAGTGCCGCCGCGTATCTGCGGGCCAAAGAGGACTATCTGATGGGCATCAACTTCTCCCGGGCGCTTACATTGAAGTACGGAAATACGGTAAAAGATTACCTGAAACGCGACAAAGCAGTGATTTCCGTCGGCCGGGTCATGACCTGCGTGCTGGGAATCATTGTGAACAGGGAGCGGGAAATCCGTTCTTTTGTAAAGACACCTTTCTACCGGGTGTTGGGCAATTTCAGGCTTCAGGACCGGGTCTTTGCGGGAGAATGGAGGGCGGTGGGCGGACCGGGGACGAATCCCCCGGAGTCTGCCTGGTACAATTCTCCGAAGCTATATAAGGAGAACGGTTTCAAAGAAGAGGCGGATGCAAAGCGGCTCATCGCTCATCTGGAGGAGCAGCCGGCAGGCGATAGCCTGGTGGAGAGCATAAACAGGAAAAAAGAGAACAAGAACCCGCCGCTGCTCTATAATCTGGCGGAGCTGCAAAACGACTGCTCCAAGCTCTTTAAGATCAGCCCGGACGAGACCCTGCGGGTGGTGCAGGAGCTGTATGAGAAAAAGATGGTCACATATCCCAGGACGGACGCAAGGGTACTGTCCACAGCAGTGGCAAAAGAGATACATAAAAACATCGGCGGGCTGCGGGGCTTTGGGCCGGCGGCAGGCTTTGCCGGGGAGATTCTGAGCAAAGGCAGCCATAAAGGCATTGAAAAGACCAGATACGTAAACGATAAGCAGATTACAGATCACTATGCCATCATACCCACGGGCCAGGGACTGAACAGCTTAGGCGGGCTGGCGCCGCTTTCCGCCAAGGTCTATGAGCTCATTGTGCGCAGATTTTTAAGTATCTTTTATCTCCCTGCGGTATATCAGAAATTCGCCCTGTGCATCCGGGTAAAGGAAGAACGCTTCTTTGCCAATTTCAAGGTACTGGTGGAAGAGGGGTATCTGAAAGTGGCAGGAAAGAGACCTGCGGGGCAGGATAAGACAACTGCCGGAAACAAAACGCAGAGTGCGGAAAGCGCCGGAGAGGCCACGGGAAGCGCCCTGGCCCAGGGGACAAAAAAAGAAAATGCCGAGAATCAGGAGACGGAGATACAAGGAGACGAGGCTTTCATAAAGCTGCTGGGCGCTTTAAAAAAAGGCGATAAGCTGTCAGTGGAGTCTTATGAAGTGAAAGAGGGAGAGACATCGCCGCCTAAGCGTTATACTTCCGGCAGCATCATTTTAACCATGGAGAATGCAGGACAGTTTATAGAGGACGAGGATCTGCGGGCCCAGATCAAGGGAAGCGGTATCGGCACCAGCGCCACCAGGGCGGAAATCCTGAAAAAGCTGGTGAATATCGAATATTTGGCCCTGAACAAGAAGACCCAGATTCTGACGCCTACCTTGATGGGAGAGATGATATACGATGTGGTGGGAAGCTCTATCAAGGCGCTGTTGGATCCGTCTCTGACAGCCAGCTGGGAGAAAGGGCTGACGCTGGTGGCTGACGGAGCGATTACGTCAAAGGAATACATGGACAAGCTGAACGGATTCGTGGGCCGCAGAACAGAGTATGTGAAACAGCTGCGCAACCAGGGGGCTTTGTTTACCCAGTTCCAGGCAGCGTCGGCTAACTATAAGGCAGTAGCCCGCTAGAAAAAGGACAAATGATGGGGACAAGTATAAATGACAGAAAATCTGTTCGGGGAGAGGATTAAAAGATGGAAAATAGAATCACAGTTTCGGAATTATTTGATTTAAAGGAAACCATCGGGGCGAAATTGCTGGAGGAAGTCACATACCCCTGGGAGGCGCTTCCGAAGATACATGACTTTATCATCCGCCTGGGAGAGAGCCTCCCTAAGGATATCTATGAGGAAAGAGGAGATCATATCTGGGTGGCAAAGTCCGCTAAGGTAGCGCCCACGGCCTGTCTGAACGGGCCCTTGATCATAGATGAGGAGGCGGAAGTCCGCCACTGCGCTTTTGTGCGGGGGAATGCCATTGTGGGAAAGGGCGCCGTGGTGGGGAATTCCACGGAGCTAAAGAATGTAATTCTCTTCAATAAGGTGCAGGTGCCCCACTATAATTATGTGGGGGACAGTATCCTGGGCTATAGATCCCACATGGGCGCAGGCTCCATCACCTCCAATGTGAAGAGCGATAAGACTCTGGTAGTGGTAAAGGGCGGAGGAATCGCCATTGAGACCGGTTTAAAGAAAATGGGGGCCATGCTGGGGGACAATGTAGAGGTAGGCTGCAACAGTGTCTTAAATCCGGGAACGGTCATAGGCAGAAACACAAATATCTATCCCGGTTCCATGGTGCGCGGGGTGATCCCCGGGGGAAGCATCTATAAGAAAGCCACGGAAATCGCGGAAAAGCATTGGGAACACGCTTCCGCGTAATTTTACAAAAAAATACTGGATTTTTTCCCATAAATATGAGAGAATGAAAGAGACAAACTGGAAATCAATTTCCAAAGGGACAAACAATGGAGAGGACGCGTCTGCGGACTTTCCTTTGTCATGAATAATAACATACATAATCGAAAGGAGATTTCACATGATTTATTCAAAGGAAGTTGAAGAAATGTGCACAGTCGCTCAGGGTGTGCATCATGGTTGTGCGCCTATCCCCGAAGAAGCCAAGTGGGTTCAGGCGAAAGAAGTCAAGGATATTTCCGGCCTGACACACGGCGTGGGCTGGTGCGCTCCCCAGCAGGGCGCCTGCAAGCTGACGCTGAACGTAAAGGAAGGCATCATCCAGGAGGCACTGGTGGAGACCATCGGCTGCTCCGGCATGACCCATTCCGCCGCCATGGCCTCTGAGATTCTTCCCGGCCTGACTGTTATGGAAGCTCTGAACACTGACCTTGTGTGCGACGCTATCAACACTGCTATGAGAGAACTGTTCCTGCAGATTGTCTACGGACGTTCCCAGAGCGCATTCTCCGAGGACGGACTTCCGGTAGGCGCCGGTCTGGAGGATCTGGGCAAGGGCCTCAGGAGCCAGGTTGGTACTATGTACGGCACATTGAAGAAAGGCCCCCGCTATCTGGAGATGGCAGAGGGTTATGTGACCGGTATTGCTTTGGATAAGAATGATGAGATCATCGGATACCAGTTCGTGAATCTTGGAAAGATGACCGACTTCATCAAGAAGGGCGATGATCCCAACACAGCATACGAGAAAGCCAAAGGTCAGTATGGCCGCGTTGACGATGCCGTGAAGATTATCGATCCCAGGAAAGAGTGATAAAAGGATAAAGGAGGACAGGAAAAATGGCTTTGTTTGAATCATATGAAAGACGTATTGATAAAATTACACAAGTTCTGAATAGCTATGGCATCTCCTCTATCGAAGAAGCAGAGAAGATCACCAAAGATGCAGGCCTTGACGTATACGAGCAGGTAAAGAAGATTCAGCCCATCTGCTTTGAGAACGCCTGCTGGGCTTATACCGTAGGCGCTGCCATCGCCATCAAGAAAGGCTGCCGCAAGGCTTCCGAGGCTGCTGCGGCAATCGGTGAGGGGCTTCAGGCGTTCTGTATCCCCGGTTCTGTTGCTGATACCCGTAAAGTAGGTCTGGGGCATGGCAACCTGGGCAAGATGCTTCTGGAAGAGGATACAGACTGCTTCTGCTTCCTGGCAGGACATGAGTCCTTTGCTGCAGCAGAGGGGGCTATCGGTATTGCAGAGAAAGCAAATAAGGTCCGTCAGAAGCCGCTGCGCGTTATCCTGAATGGCCTTGGCAAGGATGCGGCGAAGATTATTTCCCGTATCAACGGATTCACTTTCGTGGAGACAGAGTACGATCCTTATACCAATGAGGTTAAGGAAATCGAGAGAATCCCTTATTCCGAGGGGCTTCGCTCCAAGGTGAACTGCTACGGTTCCAACAGCGTTCCCGAGGGCGTTGCCATCATGTGGAAAGAGAATGTGGATGTATCCATCACCGGCAACTCCACCAATCCCACCAGATTCCAGCATCCCGTTGCAGGTACCTACAAGAAAGAGAGAACGGAAGCCGGCAAGAAGTACTTCTCCGTTGCGTCCGGCGGCGGCACAGGACGTACCCTGCATCCCGATAATATGGCGGCAGGCCCTGCTTCCTACGGCTTTACCGATACATTAGGACGTATGCATTCTGACGCACAGTTCGCAGGTTCTTCCTCTGTTCCGGCACATGTGGAAATGATGGGTCTCATCGGTATGGGCAACAACCCTATGGTGGGCGCTACCGTGGCTGTGGCAGTGAGCATCGAAATGGCGGCGGCAGAGGGAAGATTTTAATCAGGAAATGTGGTTAAGGCAATAGCATTAAGCCTCCCCTGGAGATATCCGGTGGGAGGCTTTTTATATCTGCAGCTATCCTAAATTATCCTAAATTATCCTAAATTATCCTAAATCTTCTCTTAATTTTTTAATTTCCTATGGAAATCCGGCCGACACTATTGTATAATAAAGGATAGTGAATATCCTTAAGAAAAAACAGAGTAGGGGGATGGCGAATGGGTAAGAAGATTTGTCCTATATGCGGGTATCGGGATGAGGGAGACGCTGCTTACTGCAGGGAGTGCGGGGCGAAGATGGCAGATAGCGGGGACGATGTATGGTCTGCCTATGAACAGAGAGGGCAATACAGCAGCTATCAGGAGAATCCGTCGCAGGCTTCTTCCGGCGACGGCACAGGGCAGTACAGCGGTTATCAGGGAAATCCGTCGCAGGCTTCAGGCAGCAGTGCAGGGCAGTACAGCAATTACCAGGATTATACGTCGAAAATTCCGTATCAGAACACGGATGATTATGGAGCCGGCAGCGGGGCCAATGGTCTTCAGATCGCGGGAATGGTATGCGGCATCCTGGCAATATGTTCCTGCTGCTGTTACGGCGTTCCGGCTGTGGTGCTGGGGATAGCAGGCATTATCTGTGCCGCGATGGGCAATAAGTCCAGTAAAAATGGCGTTGGGACGGCAGGTATGGTGTGTTCTGTTATCGGCCTGATTCTGGGAGTCTTGGCTTTAGTGTATTATGGTATGGTAATCAGCCAGCTGATACAGATGGATTATATGGACGAAATCCTGGATATGATGTAGACAGCTGCCATGGATAAAAAGAGGACGCTGGAGACAGAATTGTTTTATATAGGGCTTATCTTTCTGGGCATAGGGGCCGGAGCTTGGGCAGTATACCGTTTTGGGGTCGGGATACCGAGTATGCCTTGCTTTTTTGACAGGGTATTCGGTATGTATTGTCCCGGATGCGGCGGAACCAGGGCGCTGACAGCGCTGCTGCATGGCAGGGTGCTGGAGGCTGTGGGGTATCATCCGCTGATTCCTTATGCCGTGGTGGTGGGCGGCGGTTTTATGGTGACCCAGGGGCTGGAGCGGCTGGGCGTGGGGCATGTGAAAGGCTGGAGATACCACAGTTGGTATCTGTATGTGGGGATCGGTCTGATTGTCCTGAACTTTATCGGGAAAAATATGTTCCGGCTCATATGGGGGATTACGATGTAGGTTTTTAACAAAAATAAAAACAGAAGATATGGAGGTAACAGAAATGGACAGAAAAGCGACAGGAGTCGTGGCTTATCTGACAATTGTAGGGTGGTTCGTGGCCTATTTCGCGGGAGACAGGGAGGAGGCAAAGTTCCATTTGAACCAGGCACTGGTGGTAAATCTGGCGTTTATCGTTCTATGGATTCTGGGATATATTCCCATTGTCAGATGGTTCGTGTGGATTATAAGGATTCTACTGTTCATCATGGGTGTCCTGGGAGTCATATATGCCATTCAGGATCAGGACAAGGAGATTCCGCTGTTAGGAATTATTAAGCTGTTGAAGTGAGATTGCTGAAGTGACGGAGAATGGAAAGACCCATCGGCGTATGCCGATGGGCTTTTCATTTTGGCTGGTATTCGATACTCAGGTCAGCATCCGTAGGTTCTTCCCCATGGAGGAAAGAAATGATGATCTGGATTCGCTTATAAGCTCTGGAATAGTTCTGCTTAGCGTATTCGGCGGTGGCTTCGTCATACTTGTCTCCGCCATAGGCACTGTGATAGTTCTTCACGGCCTCAGTCATATACTCGCTGGATTCCTCTGCCAAATTTTCCAGATAGTCGAATTCTTCCGGAAAATCCAGCCTGGCAAAGCCCTGGAAAGTGCTGTCCAGATCGTCCAGGCAGGCAAGCAGCTGCGCGGTTGCGTCATCGGACTGGGCGTCGATCTGATTGATGGAACTGTCTATTTCGGAAATTCTGGTACAGAAGTCGTCTATGCTTTTCTTGAACCGGGTCAGTTCGGTATCCTCGCCGCAGGCCGTCAGTATAACAGCGGCAAGAAACACCAAAAGGACGGTATGTATCTTTTTATTCACTTGATTTGACCTCCAATTTCATGCGCTTCAAACAAAATACTATTAAAATTTACCACATTTTGCCTATTTCTGCAACAGTTTTTATAGATAAATGGATAAATCCGCCCCTTTACGATTAAATTGTGTCTATGGTACAATATATCCATGTTTTGCGTGGGGCAGAAAATGAAGAGTGGCATAAGCGCCATGTGCGATGCTGCACACATATTATTAGAGTCTGGGGTGTTTTATAGACCTGTTAAAGACCTGGGGAATGGCGGATGTAAGACAGCGGGAAATCCCATTCCGGAACTGAGGACGAGATGACAAAAAAAGAATTTGACAAAATTGCGAAATCGTATATTTATTTGGACGGGGCTACCGGCTCCAACCTGGTGAGGGCGGGAATGCCCTCAGGCGTCTGCCCGGAGCTGTGGATTCTGGAGCATAAGGACGTGATGCTAAAGCTCCAGAAGCAGTATGTGGCTGCCGGCACGGATATCCTGTATGTGCCCACCTTTACGGCCAACAGGATCAAGCTGGCGGACTATGGGCTGGAGGGGCGTCTTGTGGAGATGGTAAAGGAACTGACAGCTATTTCCAGGCAGGCGGCCTCTGAGGCGGACAGGCCGGTGTATGTGGCGGGGGACCTGACAATGACAGGGCGGCAGCTTTCTCCCATTGGGGAGATGGCGCTGGAGGAGCTGATTGAGGTCTATAAGGAGCAGGTCGTAGCGCTTCGGGACGCCGGGGCAGATCTGCTTGTGGTGGAGACCATGATGAGTCTGGCAGAGACCAGGGCCGCGATGATTGCAGCGAAAGAGGTCTGCGATCTGCCGGTGATGGTGACCATGACCTTTGAGGCGGATGGCAGGACGCTTTACGGGACGGATGCCAGGACTGCGGCCGTTGTGCTGGAGGCCCTTGGGGCTGCTGCCATCGGGGCAAACTGTTCCACGGGGCCGGCCGCAATGAAGCAGGTCATAGCCGATATGGCCGGCTGCGCAGGGATTCCCATTATTGCAAAGCCCAATGCAGGCCTGCCTTTTCTGGACGCAGACGGAAAAACCAATTATGATATGGACGCGGAAGAGTTCGCGGAGGAGATGGCGCTGCTGGCTCAGGCGGGAGCCACCATTCTGGGGGGCTGCTGCGGGACAACGCCGGAGCATATAAAAAGGCTTCATGACGGCATTGGGACAGGCCCTGTACCCGAGAGAAAAGACAGGAAAGAGGGAATCCGGTGCCTGACCTCGGAACGCCGGACGGAAAGCTTCGGGCTGGACGATAATTTCCTCATAGTGGGTGAGAGAATCAATCCTACGGGCAAGAAGCTGCTGCAGGCGCAGCTGCGGGACGGAATTTTTGACAAGGTGACGCAGTTTGCGGAGGAGCAGGAGCGCTGCGGCGCGCGGATTCTGGACGTGAACATGGGCATGAGCGGCATTGACGAGAAAGAGACTATGCTGCGAGCCCTGGAGGAGATCGGCGGCGTGACCCATCTGCCCCTGTCCATAGATTCCAGCCATGTGGATGTGCTGGAGGCGGCGCTTCGCCATTATCCCGGCAGGGCGCTGGTGAATTCCGTTTCTCTGGAGACAGAGAAATTTGAAAAACTCCTGCCTATCGTAAAGAAATACGGGGCCATGTTTATCCTGCTGCCTCTGTCGGATGAGGGACTGCCGAAAAGCCTGGAGGAGAAGATACATATCATTGAGACCATTCTGGAGAGGGCATATTCCCTTGGACTAAAAAAGGAAGATGTCATTGTGGACGGCCTGGTTTCTACAGTGGGCGCCAACAAAATGGCGGCGCTGGAGACCCTGGAGACCATCCGCTACTGCAGGGAGAGAGGGCTGGCCACCATCTGCGGCCTGTCCAACATTTCTTTTGGCATGCCTCAGCGGGGATATGTAAATGCTGTCTTTTTGACTATGGCCATCAGAGAGGGGCTGACTATGGCCATTGCAAATCCCTCTCAGGAGCTGCTGGTTGCCTGCAGCCTTGCATCGGATCTGCTCCTTGGAAAAGAAAATGCTGATGTACGATATATCGAATATTCCGGTGTCCTGGACGAAAAAAGGGAGAGGGAAAAGGAACAGGCGCTTGCCCGGACAAAATGTGTAAATGTCTCTGAGAATCAAAGGCCGGAAGCCAGGACGGGGAAGAGGCCGGATCATAAGGCAGAAAAGCCGGATGACAGCAGGTCAGAAAAGCGAGAGGATCACGATGCCGATTTCCGGAGTACGGCCCAACCCCGGAGTATAGGTCAAGCCGGGAGTAAAGCCCTGCCTCAGAACACAGCCATAAAGCCGGATCCACAGACAGAAGAGCAGAACCCTTACCGGAGGTTGCTGTACCACTGCGTCCTGAAAGGAAATCGCGGCGGCATCGCGGCGCAGACCAGGGAAGCCCTGGCTCAGGGCGAGGAGCCCCGGGCGCTGCTGCATGAGGCGCTGCTGCCGGCCATCAATGAAGTGGGCGAACTGTTCGACAAGGGGAAGTATTTTCTCCCCCAGCTGATTGCCAGCGCAGAGGCCATGAAGAACGCCATCGGGGTTCTGGAGCCGCTTCTGCTGAAAGAGAGAAATGGGGACGACATGCCCGTAGTTGTCATCGCCACCGTGGAGGGGGACATTCATGACATCGGGAAGAACCTGGTGGTGCTGATGCTGAAGAACTACGGCTTTCAAGTCATTGACCTGGGCAAAGATGTGTCAGGGGAAGAAATCATCCGTGCCGCCAGAGAGAACGATGCCGACATCATCGCGCTGTCGGCGCTGATGACTACCACCATGCAGCGCATGCGGGAGGTAGTCGCCCGTGTCAGAGAAGAAAATTTGAAAGCGAAAGTCATGATCGGAGGAGCGGTTATCACTCAGGAGTACGCGGACGAGATCGGCGCAGACGGCTATTCCGCGGATGCAGCGGAGGCAGTGAAGTTGGCGCAGAGGCTTGTGCGGGAAAAAGCTGCCGAATAAAACAGTATCGGAGGTTTGTTATGGGTTTCTTTTTCAACAGCGGTTTCTTTGAAATATGCTTTATGACAGTGTTTCTTCTGGTGATCGCCGTGTTTGTCGTGAATGCGGTGCGCGCAGTCACCCAGTGGAATAAAAATAATCATTCCCCTGTACTGACAGTGGATGCAAAAGTGGTTTCGCGCAGGACATCCGTGAGAACCCATCATCATGGGGGCGATGCAGCCGGAACTGGCGGATATCATACATCCTCGTCCACAAGCTATTATGTTACGTTCGAAGTGGAGAGCGGAGACAGGATGGAATTTCATCTGACAGGATCCGAGTATGGTATGCTGGCGGAGGGAGATATGGGAAAACTCAGGTTTCAGGGAACCAGGTATCTTGGATTTGAAAGACGGCACGGCTGACTGCAGGGTGTCCCAGGCGGTTACAAGCATTGGAAAACATTCCGCAGGCGTGCCTTTGGAAAACGGATAGCATAGAAAATGTTGAGTATAGAGGAGGAATATATATGATAGGAGCAGACGCTATCGTAAAATGTCTGGAGGAAGAGGGGGTGACTACTGTGTTCGGGTATCCCGGTGTAGCCATCTGCCCCTTTTACAATAGCATTCTGGAGTCGGAAATCAGGACGATCCTGATCCGCACGGAGCAGAACGCCGCCCATGCGGCAAGCGGTGTGTCCAGAATGACCGGAAAGCCCGGCGTGTGCGCGGTCACTTCCGGCCCGGGAGCCACCAATGTGATCACCGGCATTGCCACGGCCTTTGCGGACAGCATTCCCCTGATCTGTATCACCGGCCAGGTGAACAGCGAGCTCCTTGGCAGTGATGTGTTCCAGGAGGCGGATATCACCGGAGCCGTTGAGTCCTTTGTGAAATACAGCTACTTAGTAAAAAATGTGAACGATATCCCCAGGGTATTCAAGGAGGCGTTCCATATCGCCAATACGGGCAGGCGGGGGCCGGTGCTCATTGACGTGCCTATTGATATCCAGAATGCGGCGATCAGCAAATTCAAATATCCGGAGAGCGTGTCCCTGCGCACCTACAAGCCCACGGTGAAAGGCAACGCGGTGCAGATCAAAAAGGTGGTAAAGGAGTTGGAGAAAGCAAAACGTCCCCTTATCTGCGCCGGCGGCGGCGTACTGCTTGCCGAGGCTGAGGGAGAGCTGCGCCGGTTTGCGGAGACTCACAATATCCCCGTGGTGTCCACTATGATGGGAATCGGAGCCATGCCCACGGATCACCCCCTGTATTTCAGGATGGTGGGCAACAACGGCAAGGCTTATGCCAACCGTGCCATGAACGAGTCCGACCTGCTGATCATGGTGGGAGCCAGGGTGGCCGACAGAGCCGTGAACCAGCCGGATATGATCACCCGCGACAAGGTGCTGGTGCACATAGACGTGGACCCTGCGGAAATCGGCAAGAACGCAGGGCCTACCATACCGTTAGTGGGAGATGCGAAGCATATTTTTGAGGATCTGGAGAAAGAGGAGTTCACCTGCAGCTGTCAGGATTGGATAGATACCCTGAATGAGTACAGACGGGCTATGGCCACGAAGCGCATCCCCAATCCGGCCTATGTAGACCCCGCGAAGTTCATCATGCGGCTGACGGAGAAGATGCAGGAAGACGCCGTGTATGTGGCGGACGTGGGGCAGAACCAGATCTGGTCCTGCGGCTATGTGAAAGTGCGGAAAGGGAAGTTTTTCACCTCAGGAGGCATGGGCACCATGGGATATTCCATCCCTGCGGCCATGGGTGCCAAGGTGGCGGCTATGGACAGGCAGGTGGTGGCAGTCTGCGGCGACGGATCTTTCCAGATGTCCATGATGGAGCTGGCTACCATGTGCCAGCACAACATCCCTGTTAAGATCGTAGTGCTGAAGAATAATTACTTAGGGATGGTGCGCCAGTACCAGCATTTCACCTATAAGGATCAGTACTCCGTGGTGGATCTGTCCGGGAGCCCGGATTTGGAGAAGCTTTCCGCGGCTTACGGGATTCCGTTCCTGCGGCTGGAAAATATGGAAAAATGTGATGAGATTATTGAGGCTTTCCTGGAAAAGGATGAATCCATGCTGTTGGAATGCATCATTGATCCGATGGATTTGGTATAGCCGGGACTGGAAATGAAAGCATTCCGAGGAGATTGACACATGTGCCAATAGTGCCCATGGCATTTCGGAATGGTCAGATGCCATATCGGCGATGGGAGATATGCGGAGTAATTGCCGTAGGCGGCAATGGAATTAGGAGGCTATTTATGAAGACGAGAATATATTCCGTGCTGGTGGAGAACCGCTCCGGCGTGCTGTGCAAGGTAGCCGGCCTGTTCTCCAGGCGGTGCTTTAACATTGACAGTCTGGTGGTGGGGGAGACGGATAACCGCGACGTATCCTGTATGACCATTGTCAGCAGCGGAGACGAGCGCACCATTGAGCAGATCGAGAAGCAGCTGAACAAGAAGCTGGATGTCATCAAGGTGAAGACCTTTGCGGAGCAGCAGTGCATCGCCAGAGAGCTGATGCTGATCAAGATCAAGTATAACAAGAACAACCGCCGGGAGATCATGGAGTTATGCGAGATTATGAAAGCCCAGATCGTTGACATGTCCAAGCATTTCATGATGATTCAGATCTGCGATGAACCTGAGAAGATAAAGCTCATGATCAAGATGCTTCAGACCATCAGCATCGTGGAGGTGGCCCGCACCGGGACGGTTGCGCTCTCTAAGTGCGCAGAGAACGATGAGGGCTGAATATCTTGACATTTCTGCCCGGACTTGCTATGATAACAAAAGGATTTTTTGGATAAACAGACGGATAGCGAACGTTTCCGCGAATGGCTGAAAACGGCATATAGTATGGAAGAAAGGCATTCCATGGAAGAAAGGCATTCCATGGAAGAAAGGCATTCCATGGAATATCGAAAAATGAGGAGAGGGTGGAAATCGGATGCAGAAGAAAGTATTTCAATTGCTGGTCAACAATACTTCCGGCGTTTTAAGCCGGATTTCAGGACTTTTTGCCAGGCGGGGGTATAATGTGGAGAGTATTACCGCAGGCGTGACCTCGGATCCCCGCATCACTCGTATTACCATTGTGGCTTCCGGCGACGACGAGATCCTGGAGCAGATCGAGAAACAGGTGTCCAAGTTGGAGGATGTGCGGAATATCAAAGAACTGAAGCCGGAAAAGAGCGTATACCGTGAGCTGATTATGGTCAAGGTGCGCGCCAGCGCGGAACAGAGGCAGGGTGTCATTTCGGTAGCGGACATCTTCCGGGCGAAGATCATTGATATCGCGCCGGAGAGCCTGATGATTGAGTTGACGGGCAACCAGCAGAAGATCGATGCTTTTATCGGGCTGCTGGAGGGATATGAGATACTGGAACTGGCCCGGACAGGCATCGCCGGATTGGGTCGCGGCACGGAGCCCGTGGTGCACTTTGACTGAGGGATTAGGTGCAGGAGGCTGCGGGAAGCACTTTCGCGTGGATAGATATTTGTCCCTTGCAGTATCAAATGGATGTCAGATTCGGCCAACATAAGACGGAATAGGACATACGGCATGATGCGCAGGAATGAACATAAATAAAAACCATAAAACGGAGGAAACGAAAATGGCAAAGATTTTTTATCAGGAAGACTGTAATCTGTCCCTTTTGGAGGGAAAGACCATCGCGATTATCGGCTACGGCAGTCAGGGACATGCCCATGCGCTGAACCTGAAAGAGTCCGGCTGTCACGTGATCATCGGCCTGTACGAGGGTTCCAAGTCCTGGGACAGGGCCGTGAAGCAGGGCTTCGAGGTGTTCACCGCCGCTGAGGCCGCGAAACAGGCGGATATCATCATGATCCTGATCAACGACGAGAAGCAGGCTGACCTTTATAAAAAGGACATTGAGCCCAACCTGGAGGAGGGCAATATGCTGATGTTCGCCCACGGCTTCAATATCCATTTCGGCTGCATCGTGCCGCCCGCCTATGTGGACGTGACCATGATCGCGCCCAAGGGGCCGGGACATACCGTGCGCAGCGAGTACCAGGAGGGCAAGGGCGTTCCCTGCCTGATCGCCGTGGAGCAGGATGCCACTGGCAAGGCCCAGGACATCGCCCTGGCATACGCCCTGGGCATCGGCGGCGCAAGGGCTGGCGTGCTGGAGACCACTTTCCGCACCGAGACCGAGACAGACCTCTTCGGCGAGCAGGCCGTGCTCTGCGGAGGCGTATGCGCTCTGATGCAGGCTGGATTCGAGACTTTGGTGGAGGCCGGATATGACGAGAGGAACGCATACTTCGAGTGCATCCATGAGATGAAGCTCATCGTAGACCTGATCTATCAGAGCGGCTTCGCCGGCATGCGCTATTCCATCTCCAACACGGCTGAGTACGGCGATTACATCACCGGGCCGAAGCTCATCACCGAGGAGACCAAGAAGACCATGAAGAAGATCTTAAGCGACATCCAGGACGGAACATTTGCCAAGGAGTTCCTGCTTGACATGTCCCCTGCCGGGAAGCAGGTGCACTTCAAGGCCATGCGGAAGCTGGCCAGCGAGCATCCCGCCGAGAAAGTGGGCGAGGAGATCCGCAAGCTCTACAGCTGGAACAATGAGGACGACAAGCTGATCAACAACTAATAGATTTCAAGTCAGAAAAATAACCGCAAACCAGGGAAACCCTCCGAAAGATTTCGGAGGGTTTCTTTTAAGGATTGCGTATGCTGGACTCTGTACCGTACCTGCGCCTCCACTGCGTAGGCGTCAATCCGGTTTCCTCAAAAAAAATATGGGAAAAATAATTAGAATCATTGAAACCACATGTACTGGAAATTAAGGAGATGGCGTCATCTGTGTATTCCAGATATTTTTTTGCCGTCTCGATCCGGAGGGAACGTAAGTGCTGAGGGAAAGAGCATTCGCAATATTTCGAAAAAATATGGCTGATATAAGAGTAATTCAGGTTCATTTTGTCGGCCAGGATTTTTAGTGAAAAATCAGGATCACGAAACGAACGGTTGATGTTCGAGAGCATGTTCAGGTAAATGGCTTCAGGAGAGTCTACGGCATTTGTATCGATTTGTTTCGGATTCAGAAAGTGGAAAAGGAGCATGAACATATGTTGGAGCGGAATAGCCTGGGCGGACAGTGTCTCAAAAGCAGGGATGTCCCGGCTCAGGCTTTCGGCAGCGCGGGTGAGTTTTTCCTTGGAAAGCCTGAAGCGCCGGGCCGCGGCACATGCCCTTTCCACAGAGTTCGCAGGATCTGCGGTATAGCCGCTAAAGCACAGGAACCCGCACTGTTTTCCTGAAATCTTATATAATGGGAATACATACTCTGTTACCCCGGCATAACAGGTTCCCAGAATGGCATGATTGGATGCTGCCGCAGCGACTTTTCCCTGCCGCGAGGCACAGTGTCCCCATGCCTGGTTAGAACGTTTTATTTCATTACAGATCTGACAGCTGTGCTGGTTATACCTAAGAAAATGGTGGAAATACATGCCAAGGGCACTTTCTGTCTGGTGCAGGGTGATATGGTATCCGAATGGCTCACTCTCCAGATATTTTATGTAATTACAGATGTCGTCAATCAGACGTTCTTCTAATTTTTGTCTATCCAAATTGTTATCCCCCCAATTACTTTTGCCTATAGTTGACAAATACTATACATGTATCATGATCATGGTAGCATGGAAATGGAAATTCTGTCAACAAAAAGAAAATATTTTGTGAAAAATAAGCATATAGAGCAAAAAAACAAAGGATGTAAAGAGAAAAATTTTGTATATTAGTAATATGAATTTACAAAGAACGAAGATCCAAAAGATTGAGGTATGGAGTTATATGAGGAGGATATCGATGGGAAAGACAAAAACAGGATCAAGAGGGATGGAAGTTAAAAAGAAACTGCGTCTTGCCAGACAGAATTGGGCGCTTTATCTGATGCTGCTCCCCGCAGCAGTCATGATCATCATTTTTTGTTATGCACCGATGTATGGCATTCAAATTGCATTTCGGGATTTCAATTTTGCGGACGGCATTGTAGGGAGCAAGTGGGCAGGGCTTAAATGGTTTCGGTATTTCTTCAATTCGGCGCAATTTTGGCCTGTTGTCCGCAACACATTGGTGATTAGCTTTTACAGTTTCCTTACATTTCCGATCCCCATTGTTTTTGCCTTGATCCTTCACAATATCGATAGCATGAAGTTCAAGCGCATCACGCAGACGATCACATATCTGCCGCATTTTATTTCCGTGGTGGTAGTGGTGGGGATGATTTATGCGTTTACCTCTTATAATTCAGGCTGGATCAATACAATGATTGAAGCTTTAGGGGGGGCAGAGGGTCAACTTTATGGCAGAACCAGGCTTATACGCACATATTTATGTGTGGACGGGGGTATGGCAGGAGGTTGGCTGGGGAGCAATTATCTATATGGCGGCTCTTACCAATTCCGATCCTGAACTGCACGAAGCGGCTATGATCGATGGCGCAAATAAGCTGCAGCGCATTATCCATGTGGATTTTCCCGCCATCGCCCCTACGGTTCTCATCATGCTGGTTCTGCGATGCGGCTCCATCATGTCCGTTGGATTTGACAAGAACTTTCTCATGCAGAACAGCCTGAATTTGTCTGTTTCGGAGGTTATTTCGACTTATACTTACAAAATGGGTCTCCAGAACAGTAAGTACAGCTTTTCAGCGGCAGTCAGCCTGTTTAATAATGTAATCAATTTCACATTTTTGACAGTAGTGAACAGCATTACCAGAAAAATAAGCGGCTCTGCATTGTGGTAAGAGAAGAGGTGGGAGACTATGCATAAAAGAAAGCGTTTTAGAAACAGACCGTTAGGGGACAGGATCCTGGATGTATTTTTATATGCCGTGGCCATATTCGCCATTGTGCTGAGCATATACCCTGTATATTTTGTCCTGATAGCATCGGTATCCAGTCCGACAGCCGTCAGCTCCGGTCATTTTCTGCTCTGGCCAGAGGGGTTCCATCTGACTGGTTATCAGTTTGTTCTGGAGAACAGGAAGATACTGACAGGGTATTACAACACGATTCTATATACGGTGGCAGGGACGGCGCTTGGTCTTGCTTTCTGTATTCCCGCAGGATATGCCCTGTCGCGCAGGGATCTGCCGGCCAGAAAGCTTATCATGAAACTGATGATTTTTACAATGTATTTTTCAGGAGGCCTGATTCCCACTTACTTTGTAGTAAAAGACTTGAATTTGATCAACAGCAGATGGTCAGTCATCCTGATGGGCTGCGTGTCTGTCTATAATATCATTCTGATACGCAGTTTCTGTGAGAGCAGTCTTTCAGAAGAACTTCTGAATGCTACAAGAATAGACGGCTGCGGGAATGGGAGATTTTTCTTCCAATTTGTGATTCCCCTGTCGAAAGCTATAATTGCGGTAATCGCCTTATATGTGGCCGTAGGCTATTGGAACAGCTATTACAATGCGATGATTTACCTGAACGATGATGCAAAGTATCCGCTGCAGCTGATTTTGCGCCAGATGCTGATGACGGCAAACAATGCGACGGACATTCAGGACGGAGAGCTGGCGGGAGAGTATTTGAAGCAGGTTCAGGTAGTGAAGTATGCAGTTATTGTAGTCGCAACGGCTCCGATTATGTGTGTCTATCCTTTCCTGCAGAAATACTTTGTGCAGGGGGTCATGATCGGATCTATCAAGGGATAGGGGGTTTCAGGAAGGGAGAAAATCCCTTTTGAAATAAACGTAAATAAAAGAAGTAGAAAGGATGGTACAAAATGAGAAAGAAAAAGATGGTATCGGTTCTTCTGGCGTTGTCTTTGATGCTTGGTGTCTGCGCCTGCGGCTCACAGTCCGGAGATTCCCAGGAGTCTGCGCCAAAAGGAGAGGAACAAAAGACAGAGTCCGGTGATTCCCAGACCTCAGATGAAAATTCATCGGATTCATCGGAGCCCGCAGGGGGGACAGATGGGCAAGTGACGCTTCGGATTGCAGTTAATAAGCATCCCTCTGATGTGTCCGACAATGCTGATTTTGCAAAATACAAATTGATGCTGCGGAAAGCGGAGGAAGATTTGGGCTACAAGATTGAGTGGCAGCCCGCAATTGATCAAGAGAAGGTGGCTACCATGCTGACCGGCGATTTGCCGGACGTGTTCTGGGGGGTGCTTAGCGACAGCCAGATTACCGATAACACAGGGCTGTTCCTCCCTCTGGAGGACAAGATTGAGGATTACGCCCCCAATGTGTATGCCCTCTATGAGGAAAGCGTTCCTGACTGGAAAGAATTCCTGACATATCCTGACGGGCATATTTACAGCATGATGGGAGGAACCCTTGTGAATCCCCTCAATGCTATCTCGGGTACCATGTGGATCAACCAGAAATGGCTGGAGCAGCTGAATTTGGATATCCCTGAGACAATGGAAGAACTGGAAAATGTACTGATTGCATTTAGGGATAATGACTGCGATGGAGACGGGGATGCATCCAATGAGATTCCTTTTGACTGGTGCCACAAGCATTGGGCCTCGCGCTATGTTGAACTGGCACACAGCTTCGGTCTCCCTTTGGGGGGAGGGTACTATGATATTGTAGACGGCAAGATCGTCTCTATCGTAGACTCGGACCAGTACCGCAGATTTCTGGAAGAGTACCACAGGCTGACAGCTGAGGGACTCGTGAATATAGAGGGAGCGACCCAGACAGACGAACAGTACAATTCGAATATTTCCGGCGGTAAGGTGGGGGTATTTATAGGATGGGCTCCATATACCTATATATCTGACGAGGAACTGAAAAGCCAGTATGTTCCTATGCCTCTGGTTTCTGCGGAGGGCACAACGCCCCGTTTACAGGCAAATCTCAACGGTGCCAGCCGCAACTGTTATGTGATTACTACAGCATGCCAGAATGTGGAAGCGGCCATGAAGCTGTGGGACTATTTCTCTCAAGATGAAGCGGGCAGCTTTGCCACAGCTTATGGAGAGGAAGGCCTGGTTTGGGAATATGTTGACGGTGAGCCGACAAACCGTATTTACACCGCTGAGGAAGCGACCGAAATGGGATACGGCGAGATTGCAAGCAATGCGGGCACTTCTACATTCGCAGCTACCGTTGGCATGGTGAACGCCGGCCCTCTGATGCTGAAATCCAGAACAGATCCAAGCGGAACAAACGGCGCAGTCCGCTGGTCATCTGTCAAGAATTATGAGCCGTATTACATGGAGCAGACAATGTCCCAATCCATTATTCCGGCTGATGCAAATGAGGAATTCTCCTTTACGACAGATGGATTGAGCGAGTATATTGACACATTCGCATGCGATTCTATTTTGAACGGAATAACGGATGAGGGCTGGAATGCCTATGTGAGCGGCCTTTCACAATATGGCTATGAATATTACCTGGAATTCCAGCAGAAGCATTTGGACAATGCGTTTTAACAAATTCAAATGCAGTGCATCTTATACTGCTAACGATTTCGCTTGCCGTGAAACCAGACTGCTTGACGCCGACTAGTTCAAGCGCAGGATTACATTAGGCAGTGTTCAGCGTTATGCAGTATAAAGGAAAACGCCATGCGGACTGGGAATAGCTCGGCTGCATGGCGCTTTTCTGCAAGATATAGGCAAAGTTTGGAAGTAAACTTCCAATGACAGACCAGGAGGTCTGTTGTCAAAGGGCAAATATTGAAATTAGTGCCCGCCGGGGCGGGCATGTGGTATAAAAATGAATACGCGAGGTCAGAGGGAGAAGAAGTAAAATGGGATTTCAGAGAATCGAGCATACCGTTGATTTATGTGTGGTGGGAGGTGGCCTGTCAGGACTGTGCGCAGCGGTTGCGGCGGCCAGGCACGGACTGAAAGTGGCGCTGATGCATGACAGGCCTATGCTGGGAGGAAATGCGTCCAGCGAGATACGGATGTGGGTATGCGGCGCCCAGGGGGAGAACAACAGAGAGACAGGCTTGCTGGAAGAGATGATGATGGAAAACCAGTACCGCAATCCGGACAAGAACTACTATATCTGGGATGGGATCCTGTATGGCCTCGCAAAAAAAGAAAAGAATATCACCCTGCTTTTGAACTGTTCCTGTCTGGACGCGTCCATGAAAGATGGTTTGATTGACACTGTTACCGGATGGCAGACGACGACCCAGAAATATCACCGCGTCAAAGCTGGCCTGTTTGCAGACTGCTCCGGTGACAGTATCCTGGCGCCGCTGACTGGCGCGTCTTTCCGGGAAGGCAGGGAGGCCCGAAAGGAATTTGGCGAGTCCATCCAGCCAATACAGGCCGATGCCTATACTATGGGGATGTCCTGTATGTTTCAGGCGGAAGAAACCGGGGAGCCCCAGGCGTTCATTCCTCCTGACTGGGCGGAACAGATAACGGAAGAGCAGCTTGTCCACAGAAAGGCAGACCTGAGCAGTCCCCTTGAAAACTTCTGGTATCTGGAACTGGGGGGAATGCGGGACACCATCGGAGACACGGAGGAAATCCGGGACGAACTCCTTCCCCTGGCCTATGGAATCTGGGATTACCTGAAGAACAGCCCCCAGGAGAGGGAGAAGAGCAGAAACTGGCGGCTGACCTGGATGGGGGCTTTGCCGGGTAAGAGGGAGAGTAGGCGGTATGAAGGGGCGTATATCATGAATCAGAATGATGTGCAGTCCGGGGGGAACTTTCCTGATGAGGTGGCCTATGGCGGATGGACCATGGACGATCATCATCCGGCTGGTTTCCGCACCAGCGAAAAGCCCACCATCCACCATTCGGTAGAACCTCCTTATGGGATACCGTATCGCTGCTTGTACAGCCAGGATGTACCGAATCTTTATTTTGCGGGGCGGAATATATCCGTTTCCCATGCGGCGCTGAGCTCCTGCCGTGTCATGGGCACATGTGCGATGCTGGGGCAGGCTGTGGGCACCGCCGCATATATTGCGGTGACGCAAAGGTGTCTGCCGAAAGAAATTTCAGAAAGCCATATCGCATATCTGCAGGATCTCCTGATGGATGACGACTGCTATCTGCCTCATTTCCAGAGGCAGGTCAGCCGGCTGTGCGAAAAGGCGGTTCTTGAGGGAGAGGGCTATGGGCTGGAATGCCTACGGGACGGAACGGATCGGGATCGGGCAGGAGAGGCTCACGCGTGGTCGGGGGAGATTGGCAACAAAATTGCATATGTCTTCGAAACGCCATGCCATATCAGTCGTATCCGTCTGGTGTTCGACAGCGACCTGAACCGGCAGACATTGCCCTGGCCAGAAAACAGCATGAATCGCAATATGTTCCACAACAGGCTCCTGTCCTGCGTGCCATCCCGCATGCCGGCAACTATGCTGAAAAGATATCGCGTCACTGCTTACGGCCCGGACGGAAGCAGAACAGTGGTAGTGGAAGAAGAAAATAATTATCTGCGCCTGAGAAAATATGATGTGGATATCTCAGACTGTTCCCGGCTTGTTTTTGAGCCGCTGGAGACATGGGGGAGCGAAGAGGTGAGGATTTTCGGGTTTGAGGCGGTGGAATGATAAAAACATCCTCATTTCTTTACAAGCGACATGACATATTTTTTCGATTTGCCTACAAAAGCCACAATTTCAGCTCTTGTCCGAGGCGTGGAGCAAAATTCTAAAATGGAATCGGAAACAGGCATTGTTTCCGGAAGCTTCAGCACTCCCTGCGTCATTGAGTCTGAAAAAACGGGAGGATGCATTCGAAAGTAGCGGCTGATGTATCCTCCATAAGTGTACTAAATATTCGGCCGCATTCCGCATTTTCTTAAATAATCTTTAGAAATTCTTGAGAAAACCCTGCGCCTACAATTAATTTTTCCTCCATATACTAGTCAAAAGAAAGGGTCAGGCAGAGGCATTGTCATGCAGTTTCGCCTGGATGACATGCGGACTGCTATGTCAAGGAGGGAGGAAAGAAAATGGACTTATCATCGATTACCTATTATTTCACCAGATACGGAGCTATCGCCATATTCGTGATCGTATTTCTGGAATATCTGAATCTGCCCGGCTTTCCTGCCGGTGTCATCATGCCTCTGTCCGGCATCATGGCAGCCAGAGGGAACATCAATTTCTTTTGGGTGATGGCAGTCACTCTGGCGGCAGGCCTTGCAGGAAGCCTGGTTTTGTATGTACTGGGGCGCAAGGGCGGCGAGTTGTTCCTGAACGCCTATACCAGGAAGTTCCCCAAGCAGAAAGAAACCCTGGAGAAGAATCTGGAGTGGATCAGGAGAAAGGGGTGCATCGGGGTATTCCTGGGTAAGCTGATTCCTATGATACGCACCATCGTGTCCATTCCGGCGGGCGTCATTAAAATGAACCTGACGAAATATGTCCTCAGTTCCGCATGCGGAATCCTGGTCTGGAACTTTGTGTTCGTGGGTGCAGGGTATGTGATGGGGGAGAAGATTTTTCAGATTTTTGGAATAGAGTAAAAATTCCGCCAAAGCGGGCAGGGAGCCGGCATGTGAAAAACCGGATCTGTTGCATTTTTTCAGGAAAGGCTGGGAGGACAGATGAGAATCGCATTAATGACAAACAATTATAAACCGATCATAGGCGGCGTGCCCATTTCCATAGAGCGGCTGGCCAGAGGCCTGGAGGCGCTGGGGCACGAAGTGACGATCTTCGCGCCTACATATACGGAACGGCAGGAAATGGAAGAGGGGCATTCCATGGAAGAGGGGCATTCCGAGGAAAACGTATTCCGCTATGCTACCTGCATGAAGCATTTCATCGGAGGAATCGTCCTCCCCAATCCCTTTGACATAAGGATAGAAAAGGAATTCCGAAGGAAATCATTCGATATCATCCATGTGCATCATCCCATGCTCATCGGGCGCACGGCCATGCACCTGTCCCGCAAGTTCCATATCCCCCTGGTGTTCACCTACCATACCAGGTACGAGCAGTACGCCCGCTGCTATACAAAAGGAATCTGCAGACTGGATAAAATTATGCCACTTTACTTGCATAGGTTCCTGAAGCATTGCAATTTCGTCTTTGCGCCCACTGCGGGCATGCAGAAGTACCTTACGGACATATGCCATGTGTCTCAGAAGAAGACAGGAGTTTTGCCAACAGGCCTCGAACAGGGAAATTTCAACGTAAGTCAGGAGACAGCGGCGGAAGTACGCAGGCAATACGGCGCGGAGCATATGCCGTTTTTACTGACCGTGTCCAGAATGGCTGGTGAGAAGAACGTCTCTTTTCTTCTGGAGAGCCTGGCCCGGGTGAAGACCCTCTATGGGAAACCTTTCCGGATGCTGATGGTGGGGGACGGACCGGACAGGGAAGTTCTGGAGGAGCGCAGCCGTCTGCTGGGGCTTCAGGAGAACTTAGTGTTTACAGGGACGATTTCAAATGAACGGATTGGCGCATATTTCAAGGCGGCGGATGCGTTTCTGTTCGCCTCTAAGACGGAGACCCAGGGAATCGTGGTGCTGGAGGCCTTTGCCGGAGCTACCCCGGTGATCGCCGTAAAGGCGTCAGGGGTGGAGGATTTGGTGGACAATGGGGTGAACGGCATCCTCACCGGAGAGGATGCGCAGGAGTACGCGGCCGCAGTGGCGGGATTTCTGGAGGACATCTGCAGCAGCCGCGATATGGGAGAAATCCGAAATCCGGACAGAAGCCCCCGCTACATCCAAATGTCAGAGAACGCCCTGCAAAAAGCTGTCCTTTACCGAGAAGAAGCAGTTGCGTTAAAAGCAGTTCATTATTATAATAGTGTTATTGCGGAAAACGCGGCACAGAAAAAGCGGAATATCCGGCTGCTGCTGGAGGGATGACACTCTATGGGAGCGATTGCCCGGCCTTGGTTCCCGCGGGCAGCGAGATAAGCGGGCAGCATTGCAGGTTTGATCCCCGCTGCCTGCAGGGGGCTGGCTTGGAGGGACGGGACTGTCTTCCGGGCTAAACCCTGCCCAGGGTCTCTTCAGCCTGCCGGAATCCGCGACGAAAACCGGAGGGACAACAATGGAACAGAAGTATCACGTATTAGTGGTTGAAGACGACAAGGAAATTCGGGAGGGCATCGAAATCTACCTGAGGAATCAGGGATATGAGGTATACCAGGCTGCCAATGGCGCGGAGGGGCTGAAAATAGTAGAACAGGAAGAGATTCATTTGGCTATCGTGGACATCATGATGCCTGTGATGGACGGTGTCACCATGCTGATGAAGCTGCGGTCCAAGGAATACGAGTTCCCTGTGATCATGCTGTCAGCAAAGTCCGAGGAAGTGGACAAAATCATGGGGCTGAACATGGGGGCTGACGACTATGTGACCAAGCCTTTCACACCGTTAGAGCTCCTGGCCAGGGTCAATTCCCACCTGCGCAGGTATTCCAAGTACCTGTCCGCCCTGAAAGAAGACGGAAACAAAGATCATATCTACACCATCGGCGGCCTGGAGCTGAACGAGGACACCGTAGAGGTAAGCGTAGACGGGGAACCAGTGAAGCTGACGCCCATGGAGTTCAAAATCGTACAGCTCCTTATCAAGAATCCGGGCAGAGTCTTCTCTGCGGATGAAATCTACGAGCGCATCTGGAACGAGAAAGCCGTGAACACGGATACCATCATGGTACATGTGCGGAATATCCGGGAGAAAATCGAGATTGACCCGAAGAATCCAAAGTATCTGAAAGTGGTGTGGGGCGTGGGCTATAAGATCGACAGGCAGTAAGCTGCCGGGGGAAGCAGGGCAGACTTCTGGCGGGAATCTTGCCAACTAGAGATGGCCAAGGAATGTGGGCAACTGCCGGCGGACAGCCATGGCAAAGGACATGTGAAAACAGGGAACAGGCTGATAGAGGCGGATATGGAAGCACGGATAGCAGGAGGTTGCTATGGGATTGTTTAAGAAAAAAAAGAAGCAGACGGAACTGGCAAAACGGCCGTATACAGCTTCCGGGAATGAGGCCGGAAAACCCAGGGGACTGGGGAGACTGCGCCGTGACAAACCTTGGATCTACAGAGGGATTCTGGTGAGCCTGTGCTTTGCGGTCATATTCAGCTGCTTCTACGACATATTCCGCTCCAGGGCGGAAAAATTCGAGAAAAATCCCATAGAGACCGCGGACAATATCGCCTGGCTATACCAGAACTGCTACCTGCTCTACCGCGACCTGTGCAATGCCCTAAGCGGGGAACTCCTTGATTACGGGAATGTCTATCTGGAGACGGATGAAGAGCATCAGTGGATTCTGGACAAAGCCAGGAGAGAGGAGTACATGGATCTGCTGACCGCAATAACGCTGATTCAGGAAGAGGAGGGATATGAGGAAAGTCAGGCTGCATCCCTCCAGGAAGTTTTCTCCCAGGGGCGGCTGAACCGGCAGCGGCTGCAGACCTATATAGATGAGGGGATTTTGGGCGAAAAGGAACTGGAAATATATGAGGACAGCGGGGAACTCTATGACCTGAACCAGATAGAATGCGAACACCTGGAAAACGAATTACAGGTATTGGAGGAATATTTCAACATTTTTGAGTCGAATTTCGCGGATCTCAACAGCTGCTATGACTATATCATCATGGATGACGCCACCGGAAAATATGTCACAAACATGTCCGAAGAGGCCAGGAACAGGGGCACCCAGGATCAGTATTTCCAGATTAGTTTCCACTTTGACGATGCCGGGAATGTGACCATCGGGGACGACATCTGCGGCAAGGACGTGAACTTGGTCAGAAAGCAGGCCAATGAGGCGATCAGAGCCAATCTCACCCAGAGCCTGATGGGGGATGTGCTGGATACATTCCAAAGATATGGGCGCATGAAAGCGCCGGCCGCATGTACCGTCACCTATGCCGTCTCCACGCAGGAGTGGAATGCCAGAAAGGAGAATTCAGAGGGGCTGTATATAGGGAGGCTGATTTCCGATGCTGCCTATGGCACAGATATCCAGTATTACTCCACGGCCCGCTACTATAATTTTTCCGCCGGCGCCTATTACAACTCCGGCCTGACGGGCATTCTGACTTTCTGTATATTTGTTTTGGCGCTGGCGGGCATGTTCTGGCCCATGCCCCGGTCCAAAAAGCCATGGCAGACTGAAAAAGTATGTGCGGTCTCTCTGGAGTTCCTGATCTGCTTCGGCACTTGTCTGATGGCATGCAGCGAGCTGGTTCTCTCCATGATTGTATATGTGGCCAGCGGCAGGGCAGGGGGGGTATTTTCGGAATATCTTGGGATAAGCCCGCACCTGGGGAGGGAGCTGGCCATGCTGCTGAACATTGCAGCGCTTGCGGCGTTCGCGTTCTGCTGGTGGTATGTGGGCATCTGTGCCAGGGCGCTGCGGGAGCTGGGACTAAAGAGATACATCAGGCAGCGCAGTCTTATATACCGCTTCTTTCCTTTTATCAAAGGAAAAGCGGCGGGCGCTTATGAGGCGGTGGCACATATGGATTTGACGAAGGATGCCAACTGGACAATCATCAAGCTGCTGATTGTGAATGCCATTATCCTGCTCCTGATAAGCAGCCTCTGGGTGGGAGGCTTCCCGGTGGTGGTAGTCTACTCCATTTTGCTGTATATTATTTTGAGGCGATATGTGAGCCAGCTGCAGAAGCGCTACCGGATATTGCTGAAAGCGGTGGACGAGATCGCGGAGGGGAACCTGAACGTGTCCATTCCGGAGGACTTAGGGATCTTTGAGCCTTTCAGGGAGCAGGTGTTCAAAATTCAGGACGGGCTGAAAAAGGCCGTGGACACGGAGGTGAAGAGCCAGCGCATGAAAGTGGAGCTGGTGACCAATATGTCCCATGATTTGAAGACACCATTGACAGCGATTATCACCTATATCAATCTGCTGAAAGAAAAAGACATCACCCAGGAGCAGCAGAGGGAATATCTTGCCACCCTGGAGCGGAAGTCTCTGCGGCTTAAGAGCCTTATTGAGGATCTGTTCGAGTTCAGCAAGGCCAGCTCCCAGAATATCACGCTGAACATCATGGATCTGGACATCATGAACCTGGTGAAGCAGGTGAATTTTGAGATGGCGGATAAGCTGGGGGAGGCGGGGCTGGACGTGCGGATGAACCTGACGGAGGAGAAAGTGATTCTTCCCCTTGACAGCCAGAAAACATACCGGATTTATGAGAACCTGTTCGGCAATATCGCCAAATACGCCCTGCCGGGCACCCGGGTATATGTGAACGGCTTCCGCATAGGCGATACGGTGGCCATTACCTTAAAGAATATTTCGGCCCAGGAGATCACGGTGGACTCCTCGGAGCTCACCGAGCGGTTCGTGCGGGGAGACGCCTCCCGGAATACCGAGGGCAGCGGTCTGGGCCTTGCCATTGCAAAGAGCTTTATGGAGCTCCAGGGCGGGGAGCTGGTGCTGGAGGTGGACGGGGATTTGTTCAAGGCTACCACTACATGGCATGTGCCCCAGGAGGAGAGTTATCCCGAGGCACTCCCGAATAGCCAGTGAGGGCAATCCGGGATAGTCCCAGAAAGGGAATAGAGTAAGTTCAAATGACCTTGTAGAGAGGATAATTCCTTTCTATGAGGTCATTTTTATTCATGACAATAGAATTTTTGCGAAGCAGAAATTAATAAAAAAATGAAACTATCCGTCAGCCAGGTTACTCTAACTTGTATAAAGCAATAGCAAAAGGCGGAGAAAGGAGGAAAGAACGCGGGCTGCTGGGAGGCTTCCGGAGAAAAGTTTTACAGTGGCATACTGTTATACAAAAAATGGACAGAATGCGCCGGCTCTACTTTCGGAAGCCACCTTCCAATAAAGCCGCTTCTGCCTAAACATCGGGGAGGCCGCCGCTTGAGGTCATCCGGAAGAAAGCGCTGGATAAAGACGCGCCGGAGATCGCTCAGATGACTCTGGACATGGGGAACAGGATCAGGCTCCAGTACGGAGATTCCCAAAATTCTTTTGCATAGACCTGGGAGTTTATGGTAAGATGAATCTGTGAGATGAGAGAAAGACTTAAGGGGATATGTATCAGGGGAAGAAAATAGAGGCGAAAGGCGGATCATAAAATGCAGAAAATAGATTTAAGTCAGCTGCGGCTGACCAAAGGGGCAACCTTTCAGGCCGGGGAGGAAAGCGGCGGAGTATTCCGGCTGTCGAAAGAGGGCGCAGGTTTCTTGCTGCCGCAGCTGCTCTCCTGTGAGGAGAGGTATCTGACATTCCGCATCGAAGTGCTGGAGGAGCACAGCCTTGCCATGAATTTGCTGGCTTACGTGCGGGGAGAAATGGAAGAGGTGCATAATCCCGCGTTCACGGTGCGTTTCGGACTGCTGCCGGGAGTGGAGACTGCGGTCTGCATCGATTTGCACTGGATGAATGTCGGGGAGCTGTTCCCGGAGGCTCTGCCCGGCACCCTGAAAATCGTCTGCCACGGCAGGAGAGTGGCCAGGGAGGAGATTTCGGAAATCGTGCTGTCCTCTATGGCGGCTTTCCAGGATGTGGAGTGCCGGATTTCTGATATGGTATTGACAGATGCTTACCCGGAGCAGAAGCTGCCGGATGTGAAGATGATTGACCGATTCGGTCAGCTAAAATGGAAGAACTGGACCGGAAAGGTCAACGATGACTCGGATTTAAAGACCAGGTTGGAGGCCCAGCTGGCGGAGCGCGACGAGGGCTATCCTTTTGAGGACTGGTCTGCCTACGGCGGCTGGAAAGGAAAGAAACTCCGGGAGGGTACGGGATATTTCTCCAGATGCAGACAGGACGGCAGATGGTGGCTTGTGGATCCGGGGGGCTATGCTTATTTCAGCATGGGGCCGGACTGCGTTGGCGTAAGCGGCGACTGCCGGATAGACGGTGTGGAGAAGTGGCTGGACTGGCTGCCGGATCTATGAGATAGCGGCGGGACGTGCGCAGAGAGGGAAAAAAGAGGCAGAGTCCATTCCTATGATTGCTTATTGAGAACAGAGCTGTATGTGAATCGGCGGGTTATGAAGCCCGCCGATTCACATACATCTTAATCCTGTCCTGACTCCATGCGGCATTTAATGGCGGCGGGAAATTCAGCGGCAATTTTTCTGACGATTTTGTCTTGGAGGTAAGATGGATTCAAGGTCTGTTTGGAATACTGGAAAGGAGTATTCTTTGCCAGAGATATCAGCAGTTGGGTAAAAAAACGCTCCCAGCTTTCAAACTCTTTTGCCTCTACATGATTCCAGGGGGAAGCCAGAATGTCCTCCAGCTCTTTCGAGGGAAGTATTCCGGACTGCAGTATAAGATATTCAAAGGATTCGGGCATCCAGAGAGTAATTCGCTGATTGGCCTGAATATTGATATATTCCAGGCAGCTTTCAATCATGGCTCCGAAAGCAGCACCGTCCACGATTGCAAGGATATCGCCGGACGTTGTCTGTTCCAGACAGGAAAGGACATTGCTGTTTCCGCCGGCACTTATCAGTTTGCTGCCTTTTAAGGCGTGGGAAAAGAATTGGAAGCCCGCGTTGCTGTCTTCCGTTATGGCACACGCTATCTGATTGTTCTCGGCAATCGGATAATTGCTGTACATTTCCCTGAAATAATGATAGGACTCTTTTATATCTGCACGTTTTCCTGCTGTCAGGATTTCGTAGATTTCATGTATGCTGTAGGGCAGCATTTTGAGAGGCGCGCGGTTTACCAGCACGAAATAATTTCCGGAGTCGCGGACAAATACAGCAAACTCCTGAGAAAAGACAAACTCGTTGTTTTCCTCAATGAAGATAACGGTATCTTTCAGGCGGGACAGCAGTTCCTGCCAGTGAATACCTACTTCCTGGCGCAGATATACATAATAAGCGGCATCGGCGGACACCGAATAGCCGGATTCCCGTCCGGTTCGAAGATACTCATACAACATATGCAGGAGTGTTGTCTTGCCGGTGGCGCTGTCGCCCTTGATAACGGTAATGTTCCTGCGTAATGTAAAATCGAAGACGGCTCTTTTGCTCTTCACCCGAAAATGATAACTACCTTTCATCCATCAGCCTTTCTGCCTCAATCAGCCCCAGGACATATTCTTTCCGATTGTGGACGATTTTCCCTGTATTCATAATCTGGATATCGAACTCTCCCTCAAAGCGGATCATATGCTGTAGATATACAGTGAGGTCTTTGTGTTCCGCGATCTTCAGTACCCATTTGGCGCAGTTGTTGCCGCAGTTGGATAAATTGTACACAAAGGAATCATCTTTCAGCATCAGAATCAAAACCTTTACGCCGCCGGACAGTTCTTTCGGGGTAATAGGCCCCAGGACGGGACTCTCAATGATATGGGCGTTTAAGACAGCGGAACTGTCCACGTCCTGAATCATTTCCCTGACAAATGGATCTTCGATCCATTCATCCTCATATACATTGTCAAAATAGGAGGGGGCGTCTTTCATATAAGATACGCCGCCATAATACCATATTTTCAGCATGTATTCTCTGCCTTTCGTCAGTTTTAGGTGTTTTTACATGCCTATTCTAACATGATTGCCGATTTTTCACAATCCATATTTAGCAGCTTTCGGGGATGCGTCTCTTCGCTTCTTTGGAATCTGCAAGATGTGTGTAAAACTCCCTTGAAAAGGTTTCAACCTCCATGTATCATGGAGATGGCTGCCGGAGCTACCGGAAAAAGGCTATTGACATTTTCCGGAAAACGAGTAGAATAGGGTCTAATACTTTTCCAGGGTCTTAAGAAAGACATTCTAAATGGAAGAAAAGCGTTTCAAAGGAAGAAAGGCGCTCCATGGAAGAATGGGATTTCGGTGGAAAGAGGAAAGAGGCACCTGGCTGTAAGGCTTGGTGGAGTTGGAGGAAAATGGGAATGGGCAGATTGTTCGCGACAGCTTCAATGATGCAGGGAGACTGGAACCAGCCTGGAAAGGGATCCGGTCTTTTTGTGGCGGCATCCGTCGCATGTCCCGGAATGACCTCATCCATGGCCTCTTACATTTCTTTCAATCCAGACACCGGAAAAGTTCCGTGGAACCTGAGGAGAACCTGACAGGTATCAGGGATTCTCAACAATAGAATCCAGGCTTTGGGCCGGTGTCCGGAGGAGAGATTTCTTTCTTCAGGTCCCGGCCTTTTTTGACGCCTGGGACTGACATCTTGCCTGACGCCCGGGCCTGCATGGGTTTTACGGTTGGTGGAAAGCGCCGGTTTTCTTGACAAGCAGAAAACACCGGCGCTGACGTACATCGCAAATAGGGACGGCCGCCCGCCTAAGGGGGCAGAGAGGAGGAAAAAATGGAGCATTTAGGAAGCAGGAGGCTGGAGACGGAGCGGCTGATCATGCGGGCATTCGTGCCGGAGGACGCAGAACCCATGTTCCGCAACTGGGCAAGCGACCCGGAGGTGACGAAATTTCTGACATGGCCCACCCATACATCGGAGGAGGTGACAAAAAAGGTAGTAGCCTCCTGGGTGGAGAAGAATGAGGATCCCGCATGTTATCAGTGGGCCATCGTCTGGAAAGAAACAATGGAGCCCATCGGGAGCATTTCCGTTGTGACCTGGAGAGAAGAGGTGGGCGAGGCCCAGGTGGGGTACTGCATCGGAAAGGAATGGTGGCACCGCGGGATAACAACGGAATGCCTTTCGGAGGTAATTCGCTTTTTGTTCCGGGAAGTGGGGGTGAACCGGATTATTGCCCGGCATGACGTGAACAATCCTCACAGTGGAATGGTAATGAAAAAGTGCGGGCTGCGCTATGAGGGACTCCTGCGCCAGGCGGGCTGGAACAACCAGGGGATCTGCGATATGTGCGTCTATGGAATCCTGCGCGGCGATTATGAGGCGGAGAAATAAAAAGTGCATTCTGAAAGTCCTGCTCCGTCCAGCCGTATCATGTATATCGGGGAGGTGGAGGGAGAGCGTCCCAAAGAGAAGACAGAATGCTCGCTATAGCTCACATATAAGCCGCCAAGCCATCAGGCGGCCAGACCGCCATATAGTCAGTCAGCCGTGGAAAGCGGATTTCTGACAAAAAAGGAATCGTAAAGGAACCAAATAGAAAAGCCGGATAGAAAGACAGAAGAAGCCACGGAAAAATGCTAAAAACATGGAAAGTATACTTGACATTTTGCGGAATCAGTGTATAATGTAAAGTATACTTTCCGTAGAACCTGGCGAGCCGCAAGCTTTGGGGGGATACATGCATTTTGCTGGGACTTTGGAAAAGCAACATGTCGCGCCCCGCTTTCTGCCAAAGGCATTGGTGCGCAAAGAAGAGAGATACAAGGAGGACAGCCATGAAGAACCGCCTGGAAGAAATCCGCAAAGACCGCGGAATCAGGCAGGAAGACCTTGCCGCCGCGCTGGAGGTCTCAAGGCAGACCATCGGATCGCTGGAGAATGGCCGTTACAATCCCTCGATCCTGCTGGCGTTTAAGATAGCGCGGTATTTCGGAATGGCCATTGAGGACATCTTTATCTATGAGGAGGAGCAGCCATGAGATGGAAAAGAAGTACCCCATGGAAGAAAGGCACTTTATGGAAGAACAGCATTCCATGGATGAAAAGAATTCCAAAGAAGAGATGGGCGCCGGCTCTCGGAATCTGCGGAATATTGATCTTGCTGACCGCCCTGTTGGCAAAGGGTAGTCTTCCGGACAAGGCCGCAGGGATTATGGTAGGGCTGGGATCCATGTGCTTCGCCCTGGGAATGGTACATTTTCTCATAAGCCGTTTCGAAGAGAGGCATCCCGAACAGCATAGGCTGAATGAAATCGAGGCAAAGGACGAGCGCAACGGAGCCATTCGCCGCCGGGCTCAGGCCGGAGCAGGGACCGCCCTGCAGTGGGCCGTCATGGGAATCGCCTGGATCGCTATCCTGACGGACGGGCCTATGTGGGTAATCCTTGCTTTGGCGGGGGCATTTGGGGCGAAAGTGCTGCTGGAGTATGCGCTGACGCAATACTATAGCCGCAGGATGTGACGGCGGGGCAAAAAGGAGAAAATCATTTATGAAATTCATCATCGAACATGTGTCCAAAAGCTATGAGAAAAAGGAAGTCCTGCGGGACATTAGCTTTACCTTTGAAGAGGGGAAAATCTACGGCCTCCTGGGCCGCAACGGAGCGGGCAAGACCACGCTTTTCAACTGTATCAACCGGGACGTGAAAGCGGACGGCGGCGAATTTTTCCTGGAGACGGATGCCGGGCGGCGGGGGCTTATGGCGGATGACATCGGATATGTGCTCTCTACGCCCACTGTCCCGGAGTTCCTGACGGGAAGAGAGTTCTTAAAGTTTTTCATAGATATCAACGAGAAGACAATCGGGCGGGTCAGGCCCCTGGACGAGTATTTTGGATTTATGGGCATTGCCCCGGAGGACAGGGATAAGCTGCTAAAGGATTATTCCCACGGCATGAAGAACAAGATGCAGATGCTGGTGAATATCATTGCCAGGCCCAACATCCTGCTCCTGGACGAGCCGCTCACATCCCTGGACGTAGTGGTGGCGGAGGAGATGAAAGGGCTTCTGCGGTCTTTAAAGCAGAACCGCATTACGATTTTTTCCACCCACATCCTGGATCTTGCGCTGGATTTGTGCGATGAGATCATCCTGCTGAACCACGGGGGACTGGAGGTGGTGGAGAAGAGCCACCTGGACGGCAGAGAATTTCGCGAGAAGATCATTGCGGCTCTGCGGGAGCAGGCATAGGTATGGAAAGCAAATCTGACAGGCGCCCGTCTGGCGGGCAGGAGGTATCGGCTTGAAGAAAACATTGATTTTGTCCTTTTCTCTGAAAATTACATACCGGGTCAACGGCATCCTGTATTCCCTGAAGCAGATTCCGCTGGTAAAGAAGCTCCTGCCGGGGGAACTGTACGGCATGCATTGGCTGAAAATCGTGGCGAGTGTGCTTTCCGTTATCTGGGAAGTGGCCTCGGTATTTTTGGGGAAATTCCTGTATCTGCTCCTTATGGTCTTTCTGCCTTGTCTGCTGTATGACGGACTGCCCGGACAGGAGGTTTTTCTCCACATTCTTCTGTTTTTGACCGTCATTGGCGGCTTTGCCAACACCACGCTTTTTAATCCCACAAAAGACAAATACTATGCCATTATCCTGATGCGGATGGATGCCAGGGAGTATACGCTGGTGAACTATGGATATTCGATTTTAAAGGTAGTTATAGGCTTTTTACCGTGCTCTCTGCTGTTTGGGCTGCTGGGAGGCGTTCCGGTGTGGCTCTGCCTGCTGCTGCCCTTTTCCGTTGCGGGATACAAGCTGTCCTATGTGTCGTATACGCTTTGGGATTATGAGCGGCGTGGGAATGTGTACAATGAAAACAAGCTTGACAAATTCCAGTGGCTGGGGATTGCCCTGCTGCTTTTGGCGGCTTACGGATTGCCTGCTTTCGGTCTCGTGCTGCCCATGGGCATTCCTGCGGTGCTGGCGCTGCTTAGCATCCTGCTGGGGGCGGCCGGCATTCCCAGGATCTACAGATTTGGGGAATACAAGGAGGTGTGCCGCACTCTTTTGTCCGACACCATGTCCCAGATGGACGCATCATCGCGGAGTGTGCGGACCGTAAAGCAGGCCAATGAGAAGAAGATTTCTGCGGACGTGTCCATTACCAGCAAAAAAAGCGGCTTTGAGTACCTCAACGAGCTCTTTGTCAGGCGGCACAGGAAGATTCTGTGGAAGTCGGCGGAACGGATTTCCTATGTGTGCGCTGCTTTGACTGTCGGCGCGCTGCTTGCCCTGTATCTGAAGCCGCAGCTTCGCCCCATGGCCAATAAGCTGGTCATGACCTGTCTGCCCTATTTTGCGTTTATCTTATATGCCATCAACCGGGGCACAAGCTTTACCCAGGCGCTGTTCATGAACTGCGACCATAGCCTGCTGACATATTCGTTCTATAAAAGGCCTGGCTTTGTGCTGAAGCTGTTTCGGATTCGGCTGCGGGAAATCATGAAGATCAACGCGGTTCCGGCGCTGATACTGGGCTTTGGTCTGGCGCTGGTGCTCTTGGTGTCCGGCGGGACAGACCAGCCGGTCAACTATGTGGTGCTGGTGGTCTCTATGGTGTGCATGAGCCTGTTCTTCTCCGTCCACTATCTGACCATCTATTACCTGCTCCAGCCCTATACGGTGGGGACGGAGCTAAAGGGGGGAACCTATAAGCTGGTCTCCATAGCCACCTACATGGTATGTTATTTTCTCATGCAGCTGCGCATGCCCACGCTGGTGTTCGGGGGCATGACGATTGTGTTCTGTGTGCTGTACGGCGTGGTCGCGTGTATTCTGGTGTATAAGCTGGCGCCGAAGACATTTCGGCTGCGGATGGGGTGAGGGCCGGTATCTTCAAGAAGCGCTGCAAAAGACAAACGCGCCGTCAGATGGTTTCATAGCGGGACGCAGATGAACAAATAGGATATTTTTAAGGAGATTTTTGTCCTCTGCAAACTTGAAAAATAATGACAATATGTTATAATAAAATCACTTTACTTTATTGAATTAAAGGAGGACATATAATGGCAGAGAACAGGTTGATTGGCGATTATCCGGTGATCGGCATCCGCCCTACCATCGACGGCAGGAGAGGATACCTGAAAGTCCGGGAATCCCTGGAAGATCAGACCATGAACATGGCGAAAGCCGCGGCGGCGCTGTTTACGGAGAATCTGCGCTACTCTAACGGGGAGCCGGTAAAAGTGGTCATTGCAGACACCACCATCGGGCGCGTAGGCGAGACTGCCGCCTGTGCGGACAAATTCCGCAAGGCGGGCGTGGACATCACCCTGACAGTGACTCCCTGCTGGTGCTACGGCGCGGAGACTATGGACATGGATCCGAAGACCATCAAGGGTGTCTGGGGCTTCAACGGCACCGAGCGTCCCGGCGCGGTGTATCTGGCTTCAGTGCTGGCCACCCATGCCCAGAAAGGCCTGCCCGCTTTCGGCATCTACGGCCATGACGTGCAGGAGGCGGACGATGCCTCCATCCCGGAGGATGTGAAAGAGAAGCTCTTGCGGTTCGGCCGCGCCGCAGTGGCGGCTGCCACTATGCGCGGGAAATCCTATCTGCAGATCGGTTCCATCTGCATGGGCATCGGCGGCTCCATCATTGATCCTGCATTCATCGAGGAGTACTTAGGCATGCGGGTGGAGTCCGTGGACGAGGTGGAGATCATCCGCCGCATGACAGAGGGCATCTACGATCAGGCGGAATACGAGAAAGCTCTTGCCTGGGTGAAAGCAAACTGTAAGGAGGGATTTGACAAGAATCCCGAGGTTGTCCAGAAGACCAGGGAAGAGAAAGATAAGGACTGGGAATTTGTAGTCAAGATGATGTGCATTATCAAAGACCTGATGAACGGCAACAAGAACCTGCCAGAGGGCAGAGAGGAAGAGATGGTAGGCCACAATGCCATCGCGGCCGGTTTCCAGGGACAGAGACAGTGGACGGACTTCTATCCCAACTGTGACTTCCCCGAAGCCATGCTGAACACCTCTTTCGACTGGAACGGCGCCAGAGAGCCCTACATACTGGCCACGGAGAACGATACCTTGAACGGCCTGGGGATGCTGTTCATGAAGCTTCTGACCAACCGGGCTCAGATTTTCGCGGACGTGCGCACCTACTGGAGCCCCGAGGCGGTGAAAAAGGCTACCGGCTATGAACTGGAAGGCGTGGCAAAGGAGGCGGGCGGCTTTATCCACCTGATCAACTCCGGCGCCGCCTGCCTGGATGCCAATGGCCAGGCCAAAGACGCTGAGGGCAATGGCGTCATGAAGCCCTGGTACGAAGTCACCGAGGCGGACCAGAAAGCCATCATGGAGGCCACCACCTGGAACGCGGCGGACTTCGGGTACTTCCGCGGCGGCGGATATTCCTCCCGCTTCCTCACCGAGGCGCAGATGCCCGCCACCATGATCCGGCTGAATCTGGTAAAAGGCCTGGGGCCTGTGCTGCAGATCGCGGAGGGCTGGACCATCCATCTGCCCGACGAGGTGTCCGACAAGCTGTGGAAGCGCACCGACTACACATGGCCCTGTACCTGGTTCGCTCCCAGGACCACCGGAGAGGGCGCGTTCAAGACAGCCTATGACGTGATGAACAACTGGGGAGCCAACCACGGTGCCATCAGCTACGGCCATATAGGTGCGGATCTGATCACCATGTGCTCCATGCTGCGCATCCCCGTGTGCATGCACAATGTGCCAGAGGATAAGATCTTCCGCCCCGCGGCCTGGAACGCATTCGGCATGGACAAGGAGGGCCAGGACTACCGCGCATGTGCGGCGTACGGTCCTATGTACAAGTAAACGAAGTATTATAAGCAGATATGCAGTTTTCAAAAGCGGCAGAACGCCCGGACAGGCACTCTGCCGCTTTACGTTTTTATTTTAGTATAATCCATTTGCCGCGAGTCAGGCTTTCACGAGCAATATAGTCTTTGCTTTTTAAACTCTTGTATATTCTATTGACAGTAGATATGGAAAGCCCGGTTTCTGCTGCAACCTGTGTCGCATTGAGACTGTTGTTTTTGCATCTGAAATAAAATATTCAAAAATTGTTGACAAGGCAGGGAATTGTGATTAAAATAGATACCATCAATTGAAAAGACGATGACGGAGCGAGTACATATTTTCGAAATGTCACAGAGAGCCGCGTAAGCTGAGAAGCGGTACAAGTAGAATCTATGGAAAATCCCTCCCGAGTTGCAGCACCAAAGCGTAACCGCAAGTAGATGCTGACGGGTTCCTTCCGTGAAAAAGGACGCATATGTTGGTATGTCGTAGATGGGATGAGAAGAAAATGCTGGCTTCTACCGTTTGCGGTGGGAGCCGTTTTTTATGCACAGGCCGCGTATGGAAGCGGCTGCCCGGACGGCATGCGGGCCGCGCGGCGAGCAGGGGAGAAAGACGTTCCCCAATTCGATTGCACCGGATCGGCATAGAAATCTGACAGACGAAAATTCGGGATACATATGTGCTGACACGCAGGCAAAAGCAAACAGGGATGCCCGCTGAAGCGGGTGCAAGGAGGCAGGAAAATGAAAGACACAATGGAAATCAGATGGCATGGAAGAGGAGGCCAGGGCGCGAAGACAGCGGCGCTTCTGCTGGCGGATGTGGCATTTAAGGCGGGGAAGTTCGTTCAGGGCTTTCCGGAATACGGTCCGGAGCGCATGGGAGCGCCGATCACGGCATATAATCGGATCAGCGAGGAGCCTGTTACCGTCCACTCCAATATCTATTCGCCGGATTATGTGGTTGTAGTGGATGATGGACTTCTGGAGAGCACGGATGTGACCCACGGATTAAAAGAGGACGGTGCTGTTATCATCAATACGGAAAAAGAAAAAGAAGAACTGCTCCCTCTTCTGCACGATTATAAAGGGGCGGTCTACACCCTGAACGCAAAAGACATTTCCATGAAGACCCTGGGGAAAAACTATCCCAATTCTCCCATGCTGGCGGCGGTGGTGGCAGTTTCCGGCGCTATGGAGCAGGATGCGTTCATGAAAGAGATGGAGGCTTCTTTCCGTCATAAATTCGCCAAGAAGCCGGAAGTCATCGACGGCAATATGAAAGCCCTTGAGATGACCTTTGAGGAAATTGCCAAGAACTGCTAAGTGTGCAAGGCTTTTCTAAGCGGTCAAGAGGGGGCATGGTCCGCCTCTATGGGACGCCCGCTAAGAAAATCTAAAGTTGCACCGATTGTTCTTGACAACAGAACTGCGTTCTGTTGTATATGCCGCGAAGCGGCATGTCGGGAAGTGAAGTTCTAGGCTTGCAAGCGAATAGATTCGCTTTGCAAGCCAGTCTCACACGGAAGAATCGCAAGGGAAGCGATTCTTCTCACGGACTTGCACCGAATGTTTGTGTCGGCTGCGCCGGCATGAAAGGAAGTGTGGAAAGCTTCAGGTCAATGTTACGGCCTTAGGAATATGAGAGGAAAGGCAGGAGAAGTCTATGATAAGCGATAAAATAAATGAGAACAGTCCCTGGCAGGACATAACGGAGGGAAACAAGATTTTTGAGGCGGCCACTTCCCGGGAATTCTGCACAGGGGAGTGGCGCACCTCCACGCCGGTGTGGGACCGGGAAAAATGCAAGCAGTGCCTTTTGTGCACGCCGACTTGCCCGGATTCCTCCATTCCGGTAAAGGACAAGCTGCGCGGAGAGTTTGACTACGACCACTGCAAGGGCTGCGGCATCTGCGCAAAGGTCTGCCCTTTCGGCGCAATCTCAATGAAGGAGGGAAAGTAGATGGCTGTGAGAGAACGTTTATCCGGTAATGAGGCGGTGGCCTATGCCATCAAACAGATCAATCCGGACGTGATGCCGGCATTTCCCATCACGCCTTCCACGGAGATTCCCCAGTATGTGGCAAACTATATCGCGAATGGGGAGATGGACACTGAATTTATTCCGGTGGAGAGCGAGCACAGTTCCATGAGCGCTGCAGTGGGGGCCTCGGCGGCAGGCGCAAGGGCGCTTACGGCCACGTCTTCATGCGGCATGGCTCTGATGTGGGAGGAATTGTATGTGGCGGCTTCCAACAGGCTGCCCCTTGTACTGGCTTTGGTGAACCGCGCCCTGTCCGGCCCCATCAACATCAATGCGGATCATTCCGACAGTATGGGCGCCAGGGACAGCGGATGGATTCAGATCTATGCGGAGTCCAATCAGGAGGCCTACGACAATTTCCTGCAGGCATACCCCATTGCGGAACACAAGGACGTAATGCTCCCTGTGATGATCTGCCAGGACGGGTTTATCACAAGCCACGGAGTGGAGAATATATTGCTGGAAGAAGACGAAAAAGTACGCGCGTTCGTGGGCGAGAGGGAGCCGAAGCATTTTCTCCTGAATCCGCAGGAAACTTTGGCGGTAGGCCCCTATGCGGTATCCAGCTACTATATGGAGACAAAAAGAGGACAGCGCCAGGCCATGATCAATGCCCGCAGAGTTATACTGGAGGTGGCGGAGCGCTTCCGGGAGATGACAGGACGGGAATACGGCTTTTTCGAGGCTTACCGGATGGAGGATGCGGAATATGCGGTGGTGCTCATCGGTTCCGCGGCGGGGACCTGCAAGGCGGCTGTTGAGCAGATCCGCAATACCACCGGAAAGAAAGTAGGCCTGGTGAAGATCAGGGTGTTCCGTCCTTTCCCGGAGGAGGAGATAGCCCGGGCGCTGGCCCATGTGAAAGCGGTTGCCATTCTGGACCGTTCGGAGATGTTCTCCGCTACGGGAGGCCCTCTGGGCGCGGAGGTGAGAGCGGCGCTGTATCAGGCAAAGGGGAAAGCGGAGGCCGTGAATTATCTCTACGGACTGGGCGGCAGGGACATTACAGTGGAGGATTTCTGCCAGGTTTACGAGAAGCTGGAGCGGATTGCGGCAGAGCACAGGATAACGGACATGTACGAATACATAGGGCTGCGCAGCCGGTGAGGAGCCGGCGGCAGCTATAAATGGGCAGCTGTCTGGCTGGCCAGCTTATTTCGTTGTGAAGGAGCAGAGGATGGAAGCAGCATATAATTTTAAGGAAATGATGAACAAGCCGGAACGCCTGGCGCCGGGACACAGAATGTGCGCAGGCTGCGGCGGCGCCGTTGCGGTCCGCGGAGTGCTGCGGGCGCTCCATGAGGGGGACAGGGCTGTGGTGGGCAATGCCACGGGATGCCTGGAGGTCTCTACTTTTATGTACCCCTACACGGCATATGAGGACAGCTATATCCACAATGCCTTTGAAAATGCAGGGGCTACCCTTTCCGGTGTGGAGACAGCATACAGGGTGCTGAAAAAGAAAGGAAAAATAAAGGAAAACTATAAGTTTATCACATTCGGCGGAGACGGCGGAACCTATGATATCGGTTTCCAGTCCCTGTCCGGGGCAATGGAGCGGGGACATGACATGGTATATGTATGCTATGACAATGGCGCCTACATGAATACCGGGACCCAGCGCTCCTCTGCCACGCCGCAGTTTGCGGACACCACTACCACGCCGGCGGGAAAAGTGTCAAACGGCAAGGTGCAGACCAGGAAAGATCTGACGGCCATTATGGCGGAACACCACATTCCCTATGCGGCCCAGACCACTTTTACCAATAACTTCAAGGATCTCCACATCAAGGCGGAAAAGGCCATCTATACGCCGGGCGCTGCTTTCCTGAACATTTTCGCCCCCTGCCCCAGGGGATGGGGGTATGAAGCTTCGGAGCTTATGGAAATCTGCCGGACGGCGGTGGACTCCTGTTACTGGCCCCTGTATGAGGTGGTGGACGGAAAATGGGTTTTGACCTACGAGCCGAAGAAGAAACTGCCAATTGAGGATTTCCTGCGCTCCCAGAGGCGGTTCCGCCATTTGTTTGCCCCCGGAAACGAAGGGCTGATTGCGGAATTCCAGCGGGAGGTAGACAGACGCTGGGAGGAACTGCAGGTGCGCTGCAGCCAGTAGGTTCCGGCATTGTGCGGGAGGCAATGAGAAGCCGCGCATCAGTACGGACAGGCCGGTAAGCTTGATGGGAACGGCGCGGTGCCGGGATTGGATGTGCCTGCCTGACGGAATATAACCGGAAGTTGAACAGGAGGGGGGTTATGAAACCAGATAATAGGAAAGCTGATAATAGGGATAAGCGGGAAGATCAGGAGATACAGGAACTGATAAAACAGGATAAAAACAAAGGCGCGGCGGCCTTGCTGGAGACATACACGGGGCTGCTGTGGAGCGTATGTGCCAGACGCCTACAGAATCCAGAGGACATCCGGGAATGCGTGAATGACGCATTCTCGGAATTTTTTCTGCATACGGACAGATATGATGAAGCAAAGAGCAGCCTCAGGAACTATCTGTGCCTGATAGCGGACAGGAAAGCCCTGAACCGCTATCGGGACAACTGCCGCAGGGAGAGGGCGGAGAGCGCCGCCTCCGGGGAGCAGGCATGGAAAGAGGACGGACAGGAAGCTTTCCGGGCGCCGGGAGGCGCAGGAGACGGGGAGTATACGCGGGAGGAATTGGAGGCAGCCATAGATAAACTGGATCCCATGGACAGCCAGATCATCCGGATGAAGTATTACCAGGGCCTGTCCTACCAGGAAATCGCAGAGAAACTGGCCCTGAACTACGAGACGGTGAAGAAGCGCGGGCAGCGCAGCTTAAAGAAGCTGTGGAAGATACTGGTCATCGGCCTTATCATCCTGCTGCTGGCGGCATGTGCGGTCATCGTAAGCAGGTACTTCCAGTTCGCGGAGGGCGTGGGCTTCAGCTGGTCCGAAGAGAATCCGATCTACCGGATGACGGAAGTTTCGGATCCCTGCCGGGCGGACGGCTTTACGTTCTCTGTGGACAACGTGGCATACAGAGACGGGCATATGTACTTCAGCATCGACTACAAAACGGACAAGGAGCCCGAGGGGGAGGAGGAATGGGCCAGGCAGAATACCGTGTATCAGACCTATATAAATGCGCTTGAGGTAAAGGATTTACCGCTGGAATTATGTGAGACCAAACATAATTACGAGAATATGCAGTTGGTATCCATATGGCAGCCGGAGGAGGAATTGCCGGAAAGCTTCACGATAGAGATTACGTTGGCAGGGTTTGGGAAAAATCCGGACGAACAGGTGTACAATGTGGTAAGGGGAGAAGGATGGGACTCGGATGTGGAGACGAAGCCTTTGAATCTCCAGGGTCCCAACCCGAAATTTACCGTGACATTGTCCCGGGTCTCGGTACAGGAGGACGTTTCCTCCGTTGGAGCCGTACAATTTTTCGAGGATACGGGCTTTGTAGTGTGTCCCGGCACCAGGAGCGAGGAAAGGACCAGGTTTTCCCTGTATGCTCTGAATGAGGGGATAGATGGCGGTAAATATGGGTTTTCTACCTTTCTGGTGAACAGCACGAACATGGTTTCATTGACGGGAGCGGATGGGACTGTATGGGAAGCGAATGAGATCGAATGCGGCTTTTGGGGGCTGGATGAGATGGTGTTGAGCTTCCCGCCTCTGGAGCCGGGAGAGTATACCATGACGATCCCCTATCTGCGCATGGAGAGCAGTCAGATTTCCAGCGGGGCATATATACCGCTCCCCAGGGAAGTGGGAGAAACCGTTGCCTGTGATGAGTCGCTGCTGTTTCCCGATGGTACAGGTTACCGTTTGACAGGTGTCCGCATGAAGTATTATGAAGCATATGAAGATAAAATTTACGAGGAGGATGGGGAGAGACTTGTCACTCAGGATCCGGATCCCATATTTGAGTATGAACTGATGCTTGAGCCGATTTCCACGGAGAAGCTGTTCTTCCGGCATGCCACCTTTGAAGCCAGATATTTTTACGGAAATAAGCCCCAGGAGGAGGCAGGGGCATCCTTTGAACTGTCGCGGGAGAGGGAGTTGGAATTATATCCGGAGGGTTCCCGGATAGAGGTGGGCAGTATTCATATGGGGGGTGTGTTCCTGCAGTTGGTGCAGAGAGAGGGTATTGAGGAGGCGCCGGACTGGGTGGAACTGCGCCTCTCAGATCCGGTATACAATTACAACCGGATTTTCCAGGTAAAAGTCATCGTGGAATAAAAATTTTTTGCAGCATTGTCCCGAATTCCTTTTTTCCGGGGAATACAATATCAGGAGTCTATATGCAGGCATATAGCGGGCGGCCGGGATTACCCCGGGCCGGCGTCCGAAAGCTCCCGGCGGTCTGGTCGGAAAGGGGGGAAGATGCAGACTTTTGGCAGAAATCGGGGAAATGTATGGAAAAGGAGAAAAGGACAAAAAAAGATAAAATCATGGAAGAAAAGAAAAACTGGAAAGCCCCCGGGGCTTTGCGCCCATTAAGTGACACTGTGGCACAGACACCTTTGCGCGAAAAGTATGACAAGCTGTTGGAGATGGCACGGCTGATGATGGAACGGCCTGACGGAGTGATGGTCATTTACATAAAGATGACAGAAATCAATCAACGCAGGATGCGTCCCGGTGAAGCAGAAATCTGGCAGGCTGCGGATGAAAAAAATTTCAAAAGAATCAGACAGCTGGCTGAGGCGCTGCTGGATGAGGACTCCCGGTATGGCTGGGGTTATCTCTATCTTGTCATGGCGGAATGTAAAGCGGAAAGCCCGGTGGCGCTTTCAAAATATATCATGGCTCCTGATGGATTGTTGGTCTGTCAGGAGGAACCGGAGGGTTGGCATGAGGCCAGACGATCCTATAAACGCGCGCAGAGGTTTGCGGATGAGAGCCTGCAGAAAATGTTTGCCCTGATGGAGGATATCAATAAAAGTCTGTTGCTGTGCAAAAAGGCGGAAACAGAGCTGACAAAAAAGAACTATGAAGCTGTGCTTATTACCTGCACCCAGATGCCTTTCACAAATTTCGCCGGCAGCGAACAGCTGGTTGACAAGGCTGTCCGTGCCATATTCAATCAGTGCAAAGAGGCGGAATTCAACCGGATCAAGGAATTGGATCAAAATCTGGAAAAGGCGGTAAGAGATCGACATCCGGCTGAATATGGCACATGGAATCAGAAAAATACAGAGACGATAACAGCCAATTTAAAAAGACACGGGGCAAAAAAGCCTACTTTCTGGTTAGCATTGCTCTCTTTGGTTCTAAGCCCGCTTTGTCTGCGTTTCTATATGCCGGTCTCGCTGCTCTTTTTGGGATTTGCCTGGGAGACAACACGGGATGATTTCCATTTACTGCGGGGGTTCCTTACAGTCATGGGTCTTGGATTTGTGACATTTCTTATCGGGGAACCGTTGGGAATATTTTCGAGTATAGTCCATCTTTTGATTGTTACCATTGCAATCGTCCTCGGTTCCCTCTGGTTCCTGAAATGCGGGCAGATTGCTTTGAAATTCAACAAACTGTATGATGACTTGATTCCATATGACAATAATGTAATCAAACCTTTGAATGATGCGATTCGGGAGGAGCTGGCAGCGGAATATGAGACAGTGCCCGGAGTGGAAGCCCAGCTTGGAGAATGGAGCAAATGGTATCAATGGTAGGGGGGATGAAGGAATGGCAGATGTAAAGAAACTGTATCAGCGAATTGAACTTGCAATGGAGGAGAAAGAGTATGACGAAGCTAGCGATATCGCAAGGCGGGCGGTAAAAGAGAACCCGGCCGATGGAATCAGCTGGTATTATCTGCTCTTGGCGGATAACCGGGTAGATGAGCCTGAAGCATTTCTGGTCTGGAAAAAGGATTGGAGGCAGATGGAAGCGTACCGGCAGGCCGTAGCCCATGGAGGCCAGGCGGAGAAGCTGGTACAGCTGGGCAAAGAGTGGGCCTACAGGCAGGCAAAGGCTTTGCAGCAACAGAAACGTTATGAGGCAGCACTGTCTTATTTTGAGGAGGCGCAGGATTATAGAGACAGTGTGGAACTGGCCGGGGAGTGTCGGAAAATCGTGGAGAAGGCCCTGGCAGAGCAACGGCGTCTGGAAGCCGAGACAGAGGCGAAAGAAGCCGCCAAAGAAAAAGCCGCGGGATGGGCCACGGACAAGGAAAGCGCAGAGAGAACAAAGCAGCAGGAAGCTCCGGAAAGGGAGCCGGCCGCCCGGACATCCGATGGAAAGCGGGTACAGAGCGGAGCAATTCAGGTCAGTGATATCGAATACGCGGGAAAATTCTGTGAAGAATTCCTTGCGAAAGCCTCCGGAACAGAGAAAGAGGAAGCACAGAAGCTTATGGAGGATATGGGCACCCTTGTGACAGCAGCAAAATGGGGAGGACGGCTGGAGGAAGAAGAGGCCTATAAAGAGCTGGAGAATCTGTCTTCTTTCTGGAGGGTGTACGGCGCCGAGAGAAAGGAAGGGGAGTTGGCGGCCCGATTGTACGATGCCAAACAGGGAGCGGCGGCAGGGCTTCCCTGGGACAATGGGATCGCCTGCTACTGGGCCGGGGTGGCCGCCAGCGCTGGCAACAGGCAGGGATGCCTGCAGCTGGGCCGCTTTTACGAGACCGGCATAGGCGTAAAGCCGAACTTCCAGCTGGCAGGGCATTTCTACAAGGAGGCAGACAGCAAAATCGATGTGGAGTATTTCAAGGATCATACCCAGGCATTCCGGCAGCTTACCGGATGTAGGACGACAGAGGGGTATGAGGAGGTGAGCGCCCCGCCCCATTTCGAGATGAGTGATGCCGCCAGAAGGGTGGGCTCTTACTGGAAGCTGCATAAGCGTACAGAAGAAGCAAAGCTGAATATGGAGCGGCGGGCGGCTGCAAGGCTGCAGGAACTCCTGGCACCTATGAAGAGAGAGTTCGATGATCTTTCCGGCCTAAAGAAGAAAATAGACAGGAGAGATAACATTGCTGCCGGATTCTCTTTGGTATCCATAGTTTTATTTGGAATAGCATGGGCGATTTTTGTTCTTTTTATGCCGCTCTTTATAGAAAAATATACTGGGAGCAGGACAGGTAATCTGCATGCATTAGGCATCCTTACCTATATACCGGTAATGTTTCTCGCTTTTTTGTTTTTCATGCTTATCTTCCAGATACTGCCCATGATTCCTATAAACAGACGATACTCAAACCGTCAGAGTAAGGCGTTGGAGAAAATCAGGAAAGCGTATGGCCAGGCGATGGAGGAGATTACGCAGGGCGACTGCGAGGAATACCGGCAGTATACGGATTGGAAGTCCAGATGTCAGGAAATGCAGAAAGCTATGGGGGTAAAGACATCCGGCTGGAGGCATGCCTATCTGATGTATTACAGTGCCGGAATCCATGGGGCCAGGAATCCGGATGAAGCGGATCAGAACGCTCTTGCCATGGAAAAGAGGGATAGTTCCGTAAAGCTTCCCTTTGTGCCCTCTCCCATAACGAGGTGGCTTATGGAAAGGATGAAAGAGGAGGAGACGCCCCGGGATTGGCTGGAGTTGGCGAAGCAGCACGGAAAGAACAGCCGCAAACGCCGGTATGGCGGCAACGATACCTGGCAGCCGGTGGTGGCCCTGGAGTGTATTCTGTACCATGCGGTGTGTATGCTGAAGGTCGAGCCGAAGTGGTCCGAGCATGGATTCTGGCGTACCAATACGGATATACTGCGCGAACTGTCGCGAATATACGGATATGGAAAGGAAGAGCTGCACCAGAAAGCAGACCCTGATATCGGATTGATTCTGGCGGATTTTGCCGCTGAAGTCTATTTTCACCAATACCATGCGGGCAGAAAGGCTGCTCTGAGTGAGCTGGTCTCCACCTACTCAGGACTGGATGAACAGGAAGAAGAGTTCTGGGCCTGGAAAGCCTGGAAGGAACGTTGTCCTGAATTTGCGGAGCAAGCGGTTAACTATATGATCGGCTTTTATGGCGGAAGCCTGTTTTCGATGAAAGACCTCCGCGAATTTATTGATGATCTCCTGACCGATCCCAAGCTTAGTGAGGCGAACCGGGAGAAAGTCAAGAAGCTTCAGGCTGACATCAACGACTGGGAAAAACGCAAAAGAGAAGAGCAGCAGGCGGTATGGGAACAGCAGCAGTATCAGATCAGGCAGGCCAGGGAGGCCATCGCACAGGAACTGGACCGCCGCGAGAGGAACCTAAACTTCATTTTCGGAAACGACTATATGACCAACGAGGAGTTGTATCTGAGCGGCAGGCAGAGCATATCGGAATATGTGACAAATGATATCTACCGCAATTTCCGCCGCAGCGAAATGGAGAAAAAGCAGCGGGAGCAGGAAATGTAAGATTTGGGCGTAAGATTTGACAAGAAAAATGGACTGGGGACTATCATTTGTCCCCGGTTTCGTGTATAATAGACATTAATTATGGCGGCGCGCAGTGGAATTGGCTGTGCCGCAGCCGGAACACAATTTTGTCAAGGAGGAACAGGACATGTTGATAGGAGGAATCGAGGCGGGCGGTACAAAAATGGTATGCGCGGTGGGCGATGAGAACGGCGTGATCCAGGACAGGGTATCTTTCCCTACCAGGCAGCCGGAGGAGACTTTTGCGGATATGGTAGCCTACTATAAGGGAAAGGACGTCAAAGCGCTGGGCATCGGGTGCTTTGGTCCTGTGGATCTGGACAGGAAGTCGAAGACCTACGGCTATATCACGAAGACTCCCAAGGCCGGCTGGAGCAACTGCAATATTGTGGGGGCATTTGAGGACGCGCTGGGCGTGCCGGTGGGCTTTGACACGGACGTAAACGGCGCGGTGCTGGGAGAGGTGACCTGGGGAGCCGCGAAAGGACTGGACAGCGCCATTTATATTACCATAGGCACAGGAGTGGGAGTGGGCGTCTATGTAAACGGCGGGCTGCTGCACGGCCTGGTGCATCCGGAGGGAGGACATATCCTGCTGATGAAGCATCCCAAGGACACCTATGAGGGGAAGTGCCCGTTCCACAAGACCTGTATGGAGGGGCTGGCCGCAGGGCCGTCCATTGAGGCCCGCTGGGGCAAAAAGGCTGCGGAACTGGCGGACAGGGACGAGGTATGGGAATTGGAAGCCTACTATATCGCCCAGGCGATCACGGATTATATCCTGACCTATTCCCCTCAGAAGATCATCCTGTGGGGCGGCGTGATGCATCAGGAGAAGCTGTTCGGCATGGTCAGAAAAGAAGTGCAGCGCCTGCTGAACGGGTATGTGGCCCATGAGATGATCACGGAAAGAATCGACGAATATATCGTACCGCCCGCTCTGGGGGAGGATCCGGGCATCAAGGGCGCTATCAAGCTGGGACTGGACGCGCTGGGCTGATGGATCTACAATGCAGGAAAGTGCAGGATCAGCGATTATATGCGGTAGGTACATATTGCAGAAAATGCAGAAAACAGGCCCTGAAATGTAAAAATGCATTTCAGGGCAAGACAATGTAAGGGGGAAATAGAAATGAAAGAAAATCAGTTGCATGAACTGCTTTTTTTAGATCCGGTATGCACCCATAATATCTGGGGCGGCACCAGGCTGCGGGAGGAATTCGGATATCCGGTAGAGGGAGACGGCATCGGGGAATGCTGGGGAATCTCCGCCCATCCTGAGGGAGACGGGACTGTCCGCAGCGGAAGCTTCCAGGGAGAGAAGCTGTCCGGGCTTTGGGATAAGCATCCGGAACTTTTCGGGAATCTGCCCTATGACAGATATCCGCTGTTAACCAAGATCATTGATGCCCAGGACGACTTGAGCATCCAGGTGCATCCGGACGATGCCTACGCGCAAGTTTACGAGAACGGCAGCCTGGGCAAGACGGAGTGCTGGTTTATCTGTGACTGTGCGGAAGATGCGGCCATCGTCATCGGCCATAACGCCAGGACGAAAGAAGAACTGGAGGAAATGGTGCGGCAGGGGAAATGGACGGAACTGATCCGGGAGATCCCCATCCACAAGGGGGATTTTCTTCAAATTGACCCCGGGACGGTACATGCCATCAAGGCTCATACACTGATCCTGGAAACCCAGCAGAACAGCGCCATCACTTACAGGCTCTATGACTATGACCGGCTCCAGAACGGCAAGAGCCGAGAACTCCATATCGACAAGAGCCTGGATGTGATTACGGTTCCGGCCAAGAGCGCACAGGAGAGCGTAAAGTCTGCAAACGGATTGCCGGAGAATGAGCTGAACCAGATATATGCCTGCGGGAAATATACTATTTTCAAACTGGATGTAAACGGCAACGCGTCATTTGAGCAGAAATATCCCTTCCTGGCCGCATCCGTGCTGGAGGGAGCAGGTACCATGAACGGAGCGGAGGTTCGCAAAGGCGATCACTTTATCATCCCCTGTGGCTTTGGAAAGGTGGAGGGGAACGGAAATATGAGCCTTATCCTGTCTACGGTGGAAAGCTGATAAAGCGGGCAGCCGCAAGCCGGCCTATGCTCACGGGCGGTAATGTATGCCGTCAGTTTATGGCGCTTTCCGATTGTGAGCCGGGTATCAATGAAGAAAATTTTAAAATACACAAAATGACTTCGGGGGCAGGCGTAAATGGCATACACGGATCAGGAGATACAGGAACTGATAAAACAGGATAAAAACAAAGGCGCGGCAGCTTTGCTGGAGACATACACGGGGCTGCTGTGGAGCGTATGTGCCAGACGCCTGCAGAATCCAGAGGACATCCGGGAATGTGTGAATGACGCATTCTCGGAATTTTGTCTGCATGCGGACAGATATGATGAGGCAAAGAGCAGCCTGAGGAACTATCTGTGCATGATAGCGGACAGAAAAGCCCTGAACCGCTATCGTGACAACTGCCGCAGGGAGAGGGCGGAGAGCGCCGCCTCCGGGGAGCAGGCATGGAAAGAGGACGGACAGGAAGCTTTCCGGGCGCCGGGAGGCGCAGGAGACGGGGAGTATACGCGGGAGGAATTGGAGGCAGCCATAGATAAACTGGATCCCATGGACAGCCAGATCATCCGGATGAAGTATTACCAGGGCCTGTCCTACCAGGAAATCGCAGAGAAACTGGCCCTGAACTACGAGACGGTGAAGAAGCGCGGGCAGCGCAGCTTAAAGAAGCTGTGGAAGATACTGGTCATCGGCCTTATCATCCTGCTGCTGGCGGCATGTGCGGTCATCGTAAGCAGGTACTTCCAGTTCGCGGAGGGCGTGGGCTTCAGCTGGTCCGAGGAGAATCCTATCTACCGGATGACGGAAGTTTCGGATCCCTGTTGGGCGGACGGCTTTACGTTCTCTGTGGACAACGTGGCATACAGAGACGGGCGTATGTACTTCAGCATTGACTGCAAAACGGACAAGGAGCCGGAGAATGAGGAGGAAAGGACCAGGCAGAATACTGTGTATCAGACTTATGCCATTTCGCTTGAGGTAAAGGATCTGGCGATGGGATCAGGGGGGAGCAAACAGGATTTTGACAATGTGCAGTTGATAAAGACATGGCAGCCAGAGGAGGAATTGCCGGAAAGCTTTACGATAGAGATTGAACTGGCAGCAGTTGAGCGATATTCTGACGATACGTTCACTTACTCAACGTGGGAGGGAGAGGAAGAGGTAATGCATACAAAGCCCCTGAACCTCCAGGGCCCTAACCCGAAGTTTACCGTGACATTGTCCAGGGTTTCGGTACAGGAGGATATTTCCGCCATTGGGGCCTTTCATCCTTTCGGGGACACGGGATTTGTGGTGTGCCCTGGTATCAGAAATGAGGAAGAGACCAGATTTTCCCTGTATCTCCTAAATGAGGGGCTGGATGCTGGCAAATATGGGCTTTCCCCCTATCTGGTGGACAGGGGGGACACGAAAATGGTCACATTGACGGGAGCGGATGGGACTGTATGGGAAGCGAATTGGACCGACTGCGGCTTTTGGGGGCTGGATGAGGTGGTGTTGACCTTTCCGCCCCTGGAGCCGGGAGAGTACACCATGACGATCCCCTATCTGCGTATGGAGAGCAGTCAGATTTCCGGCGGGGCATATATCGCGCTCCCCAAGGAAGAGGGAGAAACCGTTGCCTGTGATGAGACACTGCTGTTTCCCGACGGCTCAGGTTACCATTTGACAGGTGTCCATATGGAGTATTATGAAACGGGGGATGAGATCGTCTATGAAGATGGCGAAGACTGGGTTGTGAACTATGCGCTGGAGCCTACATTCGTGTATGAACTGATGCTGGAGCCGATTTCCGCGGGGAATCTTTTGTTTCAGGATTCAGACATTGATTCCAGATACTTCTATGGAAATCCCCCCCGGGAGGAGGCAGGGGCCTCCTTTGAGCTGGACCAGGAGACATGGCTTGGACTGTACAGGGACGGCAACTGGATCGAAGGCGGCAGCGCCCATATGGGAGGAGCAGGAGTATTCTTGAACTTGCAACAGCCGGAGGGCGCGGAGGGCGCGCCGGACTGGGTGGAACTGCGCCTTAAGGATCCATGGTACAATTACGACCAAAATTTTCAGGTGAAAGTCATCATAGAGTAAAAAACTTTTGCAGAATTGTCCCGACTTCCCTTTCCGCGGGGAATACAATATCAGGAGTCTATATGCAGGCATATAGCGGGCGGCCGGGATTACCCCGGGCCGGCGTCCGAAAGCTCCCGGCGGTCTGGTCGGAAAGGGGGGAAGATACAGACTTTGATAGAGAGCGGGGGAAATGTATGCAAAAGGAGAAAAAAGATGGGATTTTTATTCACAATTGTTGGCGTTATCTTTAAAGTCGTATGTGATGTGCTGGTAGGAAACGTGGGAGGAGAGAACTCTGAATTCGCATCAGGGCTTTTTACCGGATTGGCGGTGATTCTGACCATCATCGGTGTCCTGAAGACGCTGATCAAAGCAGAGGGAGGCAAAGGAAAGCTGGGAGGCGCGGCATTTCACGGAGTCATCTGGCTGGTGGGCACAGTGTTACTTAGGATTCTGGTCCCCATTGTCATCGTAGCTGTGCTGGCCTTTATTGTATGCCAGTTCTTCCTGGGAATTGACGTGCTGAGAATGATCGGCAGGCTTTTTGGCGTAGCCGCTTCGGGAACGGCGGAGAAAAAGGAGGATCCTCTGGAAGCGCTTCCAACCATTGTCTATGACAACGATGGTGTACAGTACTTCAAGCAGAGGATTTCCGGAGACCATGTAGAGTATGCGGCTGACGGCGGAAAGACGCTGACAATCTATAATACTGACATCTCAGGCAATTCAGCCCAGACAAATGCAGGAAATATCCACTGGTATGTATAAAGCTGACAGAGAAAGCAAAACTGTTTGATACAGGAAAAGAAGCGCCCTGATTGCTGACAAGCTGCGGGGCGCTTTCTTATGCAATTTTATGCAATTTTTTCTTACTATAAAAAAGGTTTGAACAATATCCATGATTGTGTTATCATCAAGGATAGAAATTTTTGACGGAAAGGAATGGTTATGGATATGGGAATGACAATGACGCAAAAGATTCTGGCGGCTGCGGCAGGGCTTGAAAAGGTGGATGCGGGCCAGCTGATCGAGGCGAATCTGAACCTGGTACTGGGCAATGACATCACCAGCCCCGTGGCAATCAAGGAGATGGACAAGTTCACGGCCAAGGGCGTATTTGACAAGGACAAGATAGCTCTGGTGCCGGATCATTTCGTGCCCAACAAGGATATTAAGTCTGCGGAGCACTGCAAATGTGTCCGGGAGTTCGCCAGAAAGAACGATATCACCAACTATTTTGAGGTGGGCGAGATGGGCATCGAGCATGCCCTGCTTCCGGAGAAAGGGCTCACCGTGGCCGGGGACGTGATCATCGGCGCGGACTCCCATACCTGTACCTACGGCGCGTTGGGCGCGTTTTCCACGGGGGTGGGCAGTACGGACATGGCTGCCGGCATGGCTACGGGCAAGGCCTGGTTCAAGGTGCCTGGGGCAATTAAGTTTATTCTCACCGGAAAGCCTGCCAAATGGGTCAGCGGCAAGGATGTGATTTTACATATCATCGGCATGATCGGCGTGGACGGCGCTCTGTATAAATCCATGGAGTTCGTGGGGGACGGAATAGCCAATCTGTCCATGGACGACCGCTTTACCATAGCCAACATGGCCATAGAGGCCGGCGGCAAGAACGGAATCTTTCCCGTGGATGCGCTGGCGGAAAGCTATATCAAGGAGCACTCCGACAGATCGTATACCATTTACCAGGCGGACGAAGATGCGGTATATGATGCAGAGTATACCATTGATCTGAGCGCGCTGCGGCCTACGGTGGCATTCCCCCATCTCCCGGAAAACACCCATACCATTGACGAAATTCGTCAGATGGAGCCAATTGCCATAGACCAGGTTGTGATCGGCTCCTGTACCAACGGCCGCCTGGACGACCTGCGGACTGCGGCGGAGGTATTGAAAGACCGCCATGTGGCAAAGGGCATGCGCTGCATCGTGATTCCCGCCACCCAGGCTATTTACATGCAGGCCATGGAGGAGGGGCTTTTGAAGACTTTCATCCAGGCCGGCGCTATTGTCAGCACGCCTACCTGCGGCCCCTGCCTTGGCGGCTATATGGGGATTCTGGCGGAGGGTGAGCGCTGCGTGTCCACTACCAACCGCAATTTCGTGGGCCGCATGGGGCATGTGTCCTCCGAGATCTATCTGGCGAGCCCTGCCGTGGCAGCAGCCAGTGCGGTAACAGGCGTAATCTGCGAGCCGGCGGATCTTGGCTGAGGAAGAAAATTGCCGTTTTGACAGCGGTATTTATAAATGTATTATACATATGGCTTAAGTAAGTATTGCGAATATTAGGAAAGGAGAGCCTTGTCGTTATGTGAAAGCACTGGAAGGAGAAAGGATTTCTTCTCAGAAAATGGGAGTTCCGTTACAGACATGGCAGAATGACAGGGACAGGAAAAAGATGAACGCAAAGGGCAGAGTATTTAAATATGGAGACAATGTAGACACGGATGTCATCATTCCGGCGAGATACTTAAACAGTTCGGATCCTGCGGAGCTGGCCATGCACTGCATGGAGGACATTGACAGCGAGTTTATAAAGAAAGTGCAAAAGGGCGACATCATTGTGGCAGAGAAGAACTTCGGCTGCGGCTCCTCCAGGGAGCATGCTCCCATCGCCATCAAAGCCGCAGGGGTCAGCTGCGTCATTGCGGAGACCTTTGCCAGAATTTTTTACAGAAATGCCATCAACATCGGTCTTCCCATCATCGAGTGCCCGGAGGCCGCCAGGGGAATCCAGGCCGGGGACCAGGTGGAGGTGGATTTCGATTCCGGGGTTATCACCGATGTGACCAGAGGTACCAGCTTCCAGGGACAGCCGTTTCCGGAGTTCATGCAGAGAATCATTTCCTCCGAGGGGCTGATCAATTACATCAATAGCCAATCGTAATTCGGACCGATACGAATAAGAAATTTGTACCAGAGAGTCTCGCAGGCTGCAGTTCACAGGCTGCGGGGCTCTGTTTCCTGACAGAAGACATATCGGCTTCCACGCGCCGCTTCTGGGGCGGCGGGAACGAATATACTGGGAGACCATGGCAGAAGCGCAGTCCGGCTTCCGGAGGAAAGGGATTGGGAAGAGAATATGGAAGAAAGGCGTTCCACAGAAGAGATATATTCCATGGAAAAAGAGAGTTCCGGAGATAACGGAAAGAATTCTATGGTACAGGAGCAGACCATGGAGGGGAAGCAGCCTGCGGAAAAAGATTCCTCCAAAAAATACGAGATTGATATGTGCAACGGCCCGCTTCTGGGTAAAATCATGATATTCTACATACCGCTGATGCTGTCGGGCATCCTGCAGCTGCTCTTCAACGCGGCAGATATCGTGGTAGTAGGGCGCTTTGCCGGAAACCAGGCCTTGGCAGCGGTGGGTTCCACAGGATCGTTGACCAACCTTTTGGTGAATATCTTCATCGGGCTGTCCGTGGGCGCAAATGTGCTGGTGGCCAGGTTCTTTGGGGCGGGACAGGACAGGGAGCTGAAAGAGATGGTTCAGACAGCCATCGCCACTGCTCTGGCAGGAGGTATCATTCTGATCTTTCTCGGGTTTTTCCTGGCCAAGCCGGCGCTGAACTGGATGGGCACGCCGGACGATGTAATTTCCCATTCGGTTCTCTACATGCGCATCTATTTTGCCGGAATGCCGTTCATGATGGTCTATAATTTCGGCAGCGCTGTTCTGCGGGCCGTGGGAGATACCAGGAGGCCCCTTTATTATCTGCTGGTTGCAGGCGTGGTGAACGTAGTGTTGAATCTGATATTCGTCATAAACTTCCATATGGGTGTGGCAGGCGTGGCCACGGCCACGGTGGTCTCCCAGGCCATCTCAGCGGCGCTGGTGGTGAGATGCCTGATTCTCACGGACAGCGCCTATCGCCTGGAACTTAGTGGGATGCGGATCGCGCCGGACAAGCTGATCAAGATGGTTCAGATCGGGGTTCCGGCCGGTATGCAGGGGGCTTTGTTCTCCATATCCAATGTGCTGATTCAATCTTCTGTGAACAGCTTCGGCTCCATTGCCATGGCCGGGAATACGGCGGCCAGCAACATTGAGGGCTTCGTTTACACGGCCATGAACGCGTTTTACCAGGCGGCCATCAGCTTCTGCGGACAGAACTATGGCGCCAGGAAATACAAACGGATCGGCAGGGTGCTGCTGATATGCGAGCTGATGGTGGCAGTGGTGGGCCTGGTCATGGGCAATGTGGCCTATCTGTTCGGCGGGACACTGCTGAAGCTGTACACGGTAGATCCCGCAGTCATAGAGTACGGCATCCTGCGCATGAAACTCATCTGTGTCCCCTATTTCCTCTGCGGTCTGATGGACGTGGCTGTAGGCGCGCTGCGGGGCATGGGCTATGCCATCATGCCCATGCTGGTGTCCCTGACGGGGGCATGTCTGTTCAGGGTGGTGTGGATATATACCATCTTCCGCAGCTACCATACGCTGGAGTGCCTGTATTACTCCTATCCCATCAGCTGGGGCCTGACCTTTGCGGTACATCTGGTCTGCTTCCTGATCGTGTTTAAGAGGGTGCTGCGGCGGGATCCGGGAGCGGCATAGAGGGATGGCTGACCTGTGTCGGGGACAGGAATGTTCTATACTGCAGATCGCCAGGATTTACAGTCACGCACCCCGGAAGGTGCTTGGCTGGTGGTCTGCAGTCGGAACATGCTGTAAATTTAACTGGCGTGCGGTATAAATTGTTTTAGCAATTCCCGGAAATGGAGACAGAGTACGTCTGGCGGGAGCCGGACGCAGGGAGAGATATATGATAGCATATGTAAAGGGAACCGTTGAGGATATAGCGGAAGACAATGCAGTAGTGGATGTGGGCGGGATTGGATACAATGTGAGGATTTCCGCGGACACGGCGGCCAGGCTTCCGGGCATAGGAGAGAGAGTAAAGCTGTACACCTACACCAGCGTGCGGGAGGATGCCATACAGCTCTATGGCTTCCTGTCCAAAAATGATTTGGAGATTTTTAAAAAGTGCATTACCGTAAGCGGCATCGGGCCCAAGGGCGGGCTGGCAATCCTGTCCGTGCTGGACGCGGACTCCCTGCGCTTCGCCATCCTTTCGGGAGACGTGAAAGCCATCACCAAAGCGCCGGGAATCGGGGCCAGGACGGCGGAACGGCTGATTTTGGAGCTGAAAGGAAAAATCAAGGTGGAGGACACTGCCATCGGCGTGGAAATCCAGGGCAGCCAGGCAGCAGGCGCGGCTGTGGGAGACAGCTCCCAGAAGAGGGAGGCCGTGGAAGCGCTGGTGTCCCTGGGCTATGGACAGGCGGAGGCGGCGAAAGCGGTAAACGCTATTGAGGGCATCGAAGCCATGGATTCCGGGGCAGTGCTGAAAGCGGCGCTAAAGAAGATGTTCTGACAGACAACGATAAACATGCCATTAGATGCTGGAATGACAGGAGCGGTTATCTCGTAGGGAACGCCGTCCCCTCACGGAGGAAATAGAGATCAGATTATGCCGAAGCGAATGATTGAGACAAATATAACGGAAGAGGATATCAGGATAGAGGGCTCCCTGCGCCCACAGAAATTGGATGACTATATCGGTCAATCCAAGATAAAGGAAAACCTGAAGATTTATATCGAGGCTGCGAAGCTGCGGGGCGATGCGCTGGATCATGTGCTCTTCTATGGGCCGCCGGGCCTGGGTAAGACCACCCTGGCGGGCATCATCGCCAATGAGATGGGCGTGCATCTGAAAGTCACCAGCGGGCCCGCTATCGAGAAGCCGGGGGAGATGGCTGCCATCCTGAACAATCTGGAGGAGGGCGACCTGCTGTTCGTGGACGAGATACACCGCCTGAACCGTCAGGTGGAGGAGGTGCTGTATCCCGCCATGGAGGATTACTGTATCGACATCATGATAGGAAAGGGATCCACGGCCCGTTCGGTGCGGCTGGAGCTTCCGAAGTTCACATTGGTGGGGGCCACCACCAGGGCAGGGCTTCTGACAGCGCCTTTGCGGGATCGTTTCGGCATGATCCACCATCTGGAGTTCTATACAACAGAGGAGCTGCAGCTGATCATCCTGCATTCCGCCAGGATTCTGGCAGTGGAAATCGAGCCGGGGGGTGCGCTGGAGATGGCCCGCAGGAGCCGTGGGACGCCCAGGCTTGCCAACCGAATTTTAAAGAGGGTGCGTGATTTCGCACAGGTGAAATATGACGGCATCATTACGGAAGATGTGGCCAGGACGGCCCTGGACCTGATGGACGTGGACAAGCTGGGGCTGGACCATATCGACAGAAATCTCCTGCTCACTATGATCGAGAAGTTCGACGGAGGGCCGGTGGGACTGGATACCCTGGCGGCTGCCATCGGGGAGGACGCGGGTACCATTGAGGATGTCTATGAGCCGTATCTGATCAAGAACGGCTTCCTGAACCGCACCCCCAGGGGGAGAGTGGCTACGGAACTGGCTTACCGGCATCTGGACTGTGGAATTTACCGCCAGAATCCATAGCTGGAATGGGACAATGAAATTAAAGTATGGATTTCAGAGAGTGAAAAAAGATGAAGAAGAAAATGATGAGAAAAATGACAATAGTGTCATGCATGGTATTGATTTTATGCCTTGCCCTCTCTGCCTGTGGCGGGAAAGACGGAGAGGAAGAGAATAATTCGGTCATAGAGCTAGAGGCTGTGCCCCTTGACAGGGAGTCGGAGTCCGGAACGGATGCCCCGGGCGGGGATGGTACGGACAGTGAGGGGCAGGATTCCGCGTCCCCGGGAGCTTCTACGGAAACATCCGCAGAAGCTTCTGCAGAAGTGTCCCCGGAAGTAAGTGATTCCGAACCAAAAGACGCCTCCCCGGATGCGGCAGCATCGAACGGCGGAGACGCTGCGGCTGCGCCGGAAATCCGTTGGGAAATATTGAGGGAAACGCGGACGGACGATGCGGGAGAAGAGATTGCCTTTGCGGAATATCCGATGTTTACCGTGGCAGGGGATGGCAGTGCCTACAAAGAATTATCCGCGGCGCTTGCGGCCATCAACGCGCAGTATAAATCGCAGAATGAGACGCTGCTGGATGAACTGCAGGAAAATGCAAAGGACTACAGGGAGTCCATAGAACCGGCAGGGGTGTTCGGGCAGGGCACCAGCGCCTATGTATACAGATGCGACATGAATATAGTCAGCATCATGGTCATACGTACAGTGAACATGGGCGGCCCCCATCCCAACAATTACTGGGACTATTACAATCTGAACGCCGGAACCGGGGAGAACCTGGAGCTGAGCCAGTTCCTGACCATGGACGAGACAATGGTAGGGACTATTATAGAGCGGCTTCATGAAAACTATCCGGAGGTGGAGTTCGATGATGCTGTGCTGAAAGCGGAGATACCGGACATCGCGGCAAGAGGTGAGATTGGCTGGTATTTTTATGAGGGACAGATCAACTTGGCGTTCCAGGAGGGTTCCTTTGGCTTCGGTCATGCGGTGGGGAGTCTGGAGGTTACGGTCCCTATAGAGTAAAGAACGGTTTATCCTGCATGTGGAGGAGGATGGGCTTGTCATGGAATATGTGGAGGAGATGGCGTCTTTGGACTAAAAAATACGATACATTAAAAAAGTCCTTTTACAAACACAATATTTTGTGCTAAAATAGGAGCGAATGCACTACGAGTTGTGCATTCGCGTTTTTATGAATGCCTTTCTTCATCTGTCCGTGCCTGGCTGCGTGCGGAAGCGGCGGGAAACAGGCATTCCACACAAAAGACACAGAACAGGAGCAACGAAACATGCCAGAACAGATTCCAGCAGGTGAACTCACCCCCATGATGCAGCAATATATGGAGACGAAGAAGCAGTACGCTGACTGCATCCTTTTTTACCGGCTGGGGGACTTTTATGAAATGTTCTTCGAGGATGCAAAGACGGTGTCCAAGGAGTTGGAACTTACCCTGACAGGAAAGTCTTGCGGCCTGGAGGAGCGGGCGCCCATGTGCGGCGTCCCTTATCATGCGGTGGAGGGCTATTTGACCAAATTGGTCAACAGGGGCTACAAGGTGGCAATCTGTGAGCAGGTGGAGGATCCAAAGCTGGCAAAAGGGCTGGTAAAGCGGGAGGTCATCCGCATTGTGACTCCCGGGACGAATCTGAACCTCCAGTCTCTGGAGGAATCCAAAAATAACTTCCTGATGTGTGTCGCCTACACGCCCACGAAAATCGGCATTTCCGTGGCGGACGTCACCACCGGGGACTACTATCTTACGGAGGTAGAAGATTTAAAGAAGCTGAACGACGAGATGATGAAGTACGAGCCCTCGGAAATCATCTGCAACCAGAACTTCCTGGTCAGCGGCTTTGACGTGGAGGGGCTGCGGGAGAAATACCGCATTTCCGTCAATGCCCTGGAGCCCCATCTGTTTGACGATGACGGCTGCAGGCGGCTGTTGATACGGCATTTTAAGGTAAATACCCTGATTGGGCTGGGGGTCGAGGACTTTCCCACAGGGATGACTGCGGCGGGGGCCCTGCTGCAGTATCTGTACGACACTCAGAAGACGGATTTGGCCCATTTCACCCATCTCTACCCCTATCTGACCAATAAATATATGCTGCTGGACAGCTCCACCAGGCGCAACCTGGAGCTGACGGAGACCATGCGGGAGAAGCAGAAGCGCGGCTCCCTGCTGGGGGTGCTGGATAAGACCAAGACCGCCATGGGCGGACGCCTGCTGCGGAGCATGCTGGAGCAGCCTCTGATTGACAAGGAAAAGATGGAAAAGCGCCTGGACGCTTTGGAGGAGCTGGGGAAAGACAGCGTCTCCCGGGATGAGATCCGGGAATACTTAAATCCTGTCTATGACCTGGAACGGCTGCTGAGCAAGGTCACCTACAAGACGGCGAACCCCAGGGATTTTATCTCTTTCCGCAATTCCCTGGAGATGCTTCCGGCCATCAAGGCAGTCCTGAAAGGCTTTTCCTGTGAGGAACTGCGGGAGGTGGAGGAGCGCATCGACGGCCTGCAGGATATTTTCCAGTTGATTCAGGCCTCCATCGAGGACGACCCTCCGGTGACCATCAGGGAGGGCGGCATGATTAAGGACGGCTTTGACGAGACCGTGGACATGCTGCGCAGCGCAAAGCGGGACGGAAAGCAGTGGCTGGCCCAGCTGGAGGAGACGGATCGGGAGCGGACGGGCATCAAGAATCTGAAAATCAAATACAACAAGGTCTTCGGCTACTATTTTGAGGTGACCAATTCCTATCAGAACCTGGTGCCGGAGGACTATATCCGCAAACAGACCCTGGCCAACGCGGAACGCTACACCACCCCCAAGCTGAAAGAGCTGGAGGATACGATTCTCAACGCGGAGGACAAGCTCACCACCCTGGAATACGACCTGTTTTGCAAGATCAGGGATTCCATCGGCTGCGAGCTTGACCGGATCCAGACCACGGCAAAGGCCGTGGCGAAGCTGGATGTGTACGCGGCGCTGTCTCTGGTATCGGAGCGCAATCTCTATGTGCGGCCAAAGCTGAACGAAAAAGGCATCATCGACATCAAGGACGGAAGACATCCCGTAGTCGAACGGATGATAGAGGGTGATATGTTCATCGCCAACGACACCTATCTGGACAACAACAAGCATTGCATCAGCATCATCACAGGCCCCAACATGGCGGGCAAATCCACTTACATGCGCCAGACCGCGCTGATCGTGCTGATGGCCCAGATTGGATGCTTCGTGCCCGCAAAGAGCGCCAACATCGGCATTGTGGACAGGATATTCACCCGGGTGGGGGCTTCCGACGACCTGGCCAGCGGACAGTCCACCTTTATGGTGGAGATGAACGAGGTGGCCAATATCCTGCGCAACGCTACGTCCGACAGCCTGTTGATTCTGGATGAGATCGGCAGGGGGACGTCCACCTTTGACGGCCTGAGCATCGCCTGGGCGGTGATCGAGCATATCAGCAACCGCAAGCTCCTGGGGGCCAAGACCCTGTTCGCCACCCATTACCATGAGCTCACGGAGCTGGAGGGCAAGATGAGCAATGTGAACAATTACTGCATTGCCGTGAAAGAGAGGGGAGACGACATTGTCTTCCTGCGAAAAATCATCAAGGGCGGAGCGGACAAAAGCTACGGCATCCAGGTGGCAAGGCTGGCCGGGGTGCCGGACATGGTGATAGACCGGGCCAAGGAGATCGTAGAGCAGCTCACGGACAATGATATCATAGAAAAAATACAGAACATCACCGTGGACGTAAAGGACACCAAGGTGAAGCGCCAGCCCAAGCCGGACGAAATCGAACTGTCCCAGATGGCCCTGTTTGACACGGTGACCGACGAGGACGTGCTGAAAGAGCTGATGGAGGTGGAAGTGAACACCCTGGCTCCCATTGATGCCCTTAACGTGCTGTACCGTCTGCAGAATAAGTTGAAAAACCGCTGGAGAGGGTAATACATAAGGATAAGACAGAATTCAAAAGATAGTACTATATAGAACCTTGACAAAATAAGTTCTATATAGTACTATTTATGTATCAGGAAAGTGATCACACTGATTATGACCATGGAAGGAGGGACGCCTCTGGAAACAAGAACAGGTTTTCTAATCTCACAGATCAAACTGACGCAGCGGCGGGTATTCCAGAAACTGCTGCAAAACTGCGGCGTGGAAGACTTCAACGGATCACAGGGGAACATCCTCTATGTGCTCTGGCAGAAAGATAGGGTTCCCATCGTTGAAATCGCCGAAAAGACCGGACTGGCCAAGAATACGCTTACCGCCATGCTCGAAAGGATGGAGGAGGGCGGACTGATCTGCCGGGTGCAAGGCGTGGACGACAGGCGCAAATCCCTGATCTGCCTGACCGAGAAAGCGCGGGGGCTTAAGGAGGACTATGACCGGGTATCTCAGCAGATGAACGACCTGTTTTTCCAGGATTTTTCCAGAGAGGAGATTGAAGAACTGGAAAAATATCTGAACAGGATCATGGAAAATCTGCGGCAGGCTGAGAAGGAAAATCGAAACGGAAAGGAAGAAAACATATGACACAACAGGAAATGCACTCTTTGATTCAGCGTTCTAAGATAGCTTTCCTCGGCTATACCGATGAGAGCGGAAAGCAGAATATCCGCACGGTATTCTGCACATTCCATAAGGGCATTGGCGGTCACTTGATTTCAACGAATACAAGCTCCGCCCATGTGCAGAGCCTTCTGAAAAACGGAAATGCCTGCCTCTATTTTGCGGACACCTCCGCCTTTCAAGCCCTCTGTCTCTTTGGCAGGGCGGTGGTTCATTTTGAACGGGAATACAGGGAAATGCTTTGGCATCCCCAGGACATCCAGTATTATCCGGGAGGCGTGGAGGATGAAGATTATTGTGTAGTTGAATTCGTCGCGGAATCCGGCCGTTTCTACAGCGGCAGCGCCCAAAATTATAAAGGCGATGTGACAAGAGAGGAGATTGAGGCATTTACCGCGGGCAAAACATTCACCGATCACCGGGCGGAATAGCAGATGGGCTGTTAGCCTTTCAGGGGGCAGTTTCAGGCAAAGTTTTTGCGGGATTCGTGCTTGTGAATCTCCGGGGATTATAGTAAAATAAATGATAGTAAAACAAAAGGGTGGATTTACGTTCCTATCCCGGAAAGGAGCTGCCGTGCAAACAAAAGCCAGACTGCCCATCGGCATTGAAAATTTTGAGGATATCCGAAGAAACGGCTACTACTATGTAGATAAGACAGCCCTGATAAAGGATCTCCTGGAGGGTTCCGGAAGCATAAACCTGTTTACACGCCCCAGGAGGTTCGGTAAATCCCTGAACATGAACATGCTGAAATACTTTTTCGAGTACGGCAGTGATCCGCGGCTCTTCGAGGGGCTCGTTGTTCATGCAGAGACGCAGCTTTGCGAGAAACACATGGGAAGGTACCCTGTAATCTCCGTCACTTTGAAGGATGTAGCCGGCAATGACTACGATGCCGCCCTGGGAATGCTTAGAACCATCATCGGAAAGGAAGCCATGCGCTTTCAATTCCTGCTGGACAGTGATGTGCTTACCGACCTGGAAAAGGCTGCCTATGAGAAGTTGGTCACCATTGATACCACTCACCAACAATTCTTTAGCATGTCCCAGGAGGTTCTTGCGTCCGGTCTTTTGACCCTTTGCAACCTCCTCCATAAGCATTATGGGCAGAAAGTGATTCTTCTGATTGATGAATACGATGTACCGTTAGACAAGGCACAGAATTACGGCTATTACGACCAGATGGTGAGCCTGATTCGCAGTCTTTTCAGCCAGGCGCTGAAGACCAACCACAGCTTGGCATTGGCTGTGCTCACAGGCTGTCTGAGAGTTTCAAGAGAAAGCATCTTCACCGGACTGAATAACCTAAAGGTTCTTTCGATAACAAATTTACAGTCTGACGAAAGATTCGGCTTTACGGACGGAGAAGTCCGGGCCATGGCAGAGTATTACGGATGCGGCGACAGGTTCGATATGATAAAAGAATGGTACGACGGATACCGCTTCGGCAATGCAGATGTATACTGTCCCTGGGATGTGGTGAACTACCTTGACCTGCTGCGCTCGGAGCCGGACGCGCTTCCCAGACCTTTCTGGGTCAATACCAGCGGGAATGACATCATCCGGAATTTTGTCCAGATGGCAAAGGCGGGTACCAGGAGGGAACTGGAAAGCTTGATCAACGGAGAGGTGATTCCCAAGAAAATCAATCAGGAGCTGACCTACCGAGATTTATATACCTCCATCGACAACCTTTGGAGCATCCTCTTCACCACGGGCTATCTGACACAGCGGGGCAGGGAGGGGGATGAGGTATATCTCCTGGCGATACCGAACCGTGAAATACGAAAGATCTTCATCGACCAGATTCTGGAGTGGTTCCAGCAGGAAGCCCGCAGGGACGCCCCCACATTGGACGCGTTTTGCAACGCATTCGCTATGGGAGATGCGGAGGCGGTGGAAAAACAGTTTAACGCCTACCTCTCCAGGACTATCAGCATACGGGATACAAGTGTGCGTAAAAACAAAAAAGAGAATTTCTACCACGGTATTCTCCTGGGACTGCTGAGCCACCGGGAAGACTGGTACATCCGCTCCAATGCGGAATCAGGCGATGGTTACAGCGATATCCTCGTGGAAAGCGAGGAAGAGGGAATTGGCATTGTGATAGAAGTAAAATACCCGGACAATGGCAATAAGCCCCTGAACGCATATGATATCCTGGAAAAAGGCTGCAAGGAAGCCCTGCAACAAATAGATACAAAAGGTTATGAGGAAAAACTACGCCAGGACGGCCTGGAAACCATTCTGAAATACGGCATTGCCTGCAATAGAAAAAAATGCAGGGTATTGCTGCAAAAGTAAAAACGAAAAAGGGAATCCCAAAGAAGTGAAACAGACAAAAAGGTCTTAGTTTGACAGAATACGGTACAGCGGAAATGACGAAAATGTCTTTCCGCTGTACCGTTTATATTCATATAAGGCTTCATGTCCCAGAAAGTACCCTATTCCTCGGTTTTACTCTCATTGCCGTCTGCAGGATCAAAGAGCCGTAGAATAAAAGCAATCTCACCTGAAGTTTCAATGGAATGTATGTTGCTGCGCCCCGCGCAGACTTCCATCTGGTAAAAACATGTCTTCCTTCTCCCCGCCCCACAAGGTCTTTCGAGACGAACATGTTGTGTTTTTGATTGCTTTATGCTAAGATAAACACGGCATGTTTGTCAGCGTTACAATCATTTGCCAGGCAGATATTGCAGATAAGGTGGAATTATGTCACAGATACATATTCTTGATTCAGAGACAATTGATAAAATCGCCGCAGGGGAGGTTGTGGAGCGCCCCAGCAGCGTGGTGAAAGAACTGGTGGAGAATGCCATTGACGCGGGAGCCAGCGCCGTCACGGTGGAGGTAAAGGATGGGGGGACATCTTTCATCCGGGTGACGGACAATGGCTGCGGCATGGAAAGAGGGCAGCTACGGACGGCTTTTCTGCGGCATGCCACCAGCAAGATCGAGGACGCGGGAGACTTGATGCGGATTTCCAGCCTTGGGTTTCGGGGGGAGGCGCTTTCCAGCATCGCCGCTGTGGCCAAAGTGGAGGTCATCACCAAGACCGCGGACAGCATGACGGGGAGCAGGATTCTCCTGGAGGGGGCAAACGAGACGGGTTTCGAGGAGGTGGGCGCGCCGGAGGGGACGACCTTTCTGGTGCGGAACCTCTTTTTCAATACGCCTGTGAGGCGAAAGTTTTTGAAACAGCCTGTGACCGAGGGCGGCTATATCGTGGATTTGATGGAGCATCTGGCGCTGTCCAGGCCGGATATCTCCTTTAAGCTGACTACGGGCGGGCAGATGAAGTTCCACACTTCGGGGAATGGGGATTTGAGAGAGGTCATCTACCGCATCTACGGGCGGGACACGGCGGGTGAACTGGTGCCGATTCAGGCGGAGAAAAACGGGGCGCGGGTGGAGGGATATCTGGGAAAACCGGTGCAGGTGCGTTCCAACCGCAACTTCGAGATTTATTTCATCAATGGCCGGTTCATTCGCAGCAATGTGGTGTCCAGGGCTGTGGAAGAGGGGTATAAGGAATATCTGATGCAGCACAAATTTCCGTTCTGCGTGCTGCACATCACCATGGACGCAGGGCGGGTGGACGTGAACGTGCATCCTACGAAGATGGATGTAAGGTTTGATGATACAATTGGTTTCAGCAATTTTCTGATGGAAGCCGTTAGGGAGGCGCTTCGCAGCAGGGAGATGATTCCGAAAGCCTCCCTGTCCACGGAGCGGGAACTGCGGGAGGCCAGGAAAGAAGAGCAGAGGGCGCAGGCGAAGCAGGCCGCGCTGGGGAAGAAGTCTGCCCCGGAGCCCTTTGAGCATAGACGCGCAGATGCGTATCGGGTGATGGAAGAGGCCAGATATGATACGGAGAGAACAGAGGCGGCAGAATTCGCAAGGAATCCTGTATGGGAGCGGGTGAAAGGCAGCACGGCAGGCATGCCTTATGCCAGGGCAGATGCAGAAATGCAGTCCGAGGAGAATCCTCTGGGAAGTGCCGGACTTATGCATTCCCGGACGGAAAGGGAACAAGGTGCGGCCTGGCCGGGGAGACAGCCAATAGAGAATCCGCTGGAAAATGTCGGTCTGGAAAGACAGTCTGCAGAAAAACTGCGGGAAGATGCCGGACATGTACATGCGCAGACGGAAAGGGAATCGGGTGGGGCAGGAATGGAAGAAGAGCATTCCTTGGAAAGAAAGCCCGCAGAGAACCCGGCGGAAACAGCCGGGACTATGCCTGCAACGCCGGAAGCAGAGTCTGCTACAATGACAGTTACAAGCGCAGCAGTGGCTCCGGCGGAGACCGGAACAATGACAACTGCCACAGATGCAGAAACTGCGCCGGAATCGGAGGATGCAGAGGCGGAAGAGCCTTTCTTCACGGAGACCTCGGAATTGGAAGAGGAGGCGCAATCAAACGAACCGTTTTCGCTTTCCGCTGCAAAGAATACCATGCAGTTGACAGAGATTCAGCCTGCGGATGAGCCGGAGACCTACAGCGGCGAGCAGATGAACCTATTTGAGGAAAAAATCCTCACCATGGAAAACCGCAGCCGTTTCCGCATCATCGGGCAGGTCTTTGAGACCTACTGGCTTATCGAGTTTGAAGACAAACTGATGATGATAGACCAGCACGCGGCTCATGAGAAAGTAAATTTCGAGCGTCTGATGAAGCGATACCGAGAAAAGAACGTATTGTCCCAGGGACTGATGCCGCCCGTGATCGTCAGTCTCTCCGGCCAGGAGGAGGCTGTCCTGAGGCAGCATCTGGACACCTTTGCGGCCCTTGGCTTCGAGGTGGAGGCTTTCGGCGGCAGCGAGTATGCCCTGCGCAGCGTCCCGGTAGACCTCTACGGCTGTGACGAGCGGGGGATGTTCCTGGAGGTGCTGGACAGCCTCTTAGACGGAACCGGTTTCGGCAGCATCCGGGTCATTGAGGAAAAAATTGCCTCCATGTCCTGCAAAGCCGCGGTAAAAGGGAATAATAAATTAAGCGTCCCGGAGGCGGAGGCTCTGATTGACGAACTGCTGACCCTGGACAATCCTTACAACTGCCCCCATGGCAGACCCACCATCGTGACCATGACAAAGACAGAGATGGAGCGGAAGTTCAAGCGCATTGTCAACTGACAGGCAGATCGGGATACAAGCCCGAAATCGAATATTGAAGAAGGAGCGTGCTTAGACAATATGTTTGATAAATATTCTATGCTGCAACGACTTCAGGAGCTTCCCTTTTCTAAAAAGGAATACTGGGTAGTTGCGGGCGGCGCCATGGTTTTACATGGATTCCGCCCCCGGACACATGACATTGATTTGGGGTGCACGAAGCTCCTGGCAGATAAATTGGAACAGCAGGGCTATGCAGTTTCGTACTGTGAAGACGGGACCAGAAAGATTTTATATTCGGAAAATATTGAAATCTTTGAAAACTGGATTGAGGGTACAGTGGATATTATCAGCGGCGTTCCTGTTGTGTGTGTAGACGGACTTATACAGATGAAAAAGAAACTTGGCAGGGAAAAGGATTTGGCGGATATTGAATTGATTGAAAAGGCAAGAGGGATTTATCCGGCTAAGCCGCCCATGGTCATCCTCTCCGGCCCAACGGCCGTGGGGAAGACAAAGCTGTCCATCGCCCTGGCAAAGGTCATAGGGGGCGAAATCATTTCGGCGGATTCCTGCCAGGTCTACCGCCACATGGACATCGGTTCCGCCAAAATCACAGAGGAAGAGATGCAGGGCATCCCCCATCACATGATAGATATCCTGGAGCCCTGGGAGGAGTTCAGTGTGGCAGTGTTCAAGGAGAAATGCGAGCAGTGCCTCCCCGGCATCTACGCACGGGGCCGCATCCCCATTGTGACCGGAGGCACCGGCTTTTATGTCCAGGCGCTGCTTAGAGATATCGACTTCGGTTCCGGAGGGGAAGCAGCCCGGGGAAGCACGTTGGCAGAATCGGATGGATCTGTGGATATACTTTCAGACAGTAAGTTAATAGAAATTGCGAACGCAGTTACCGAAAGTAACCCGACAGAAAGCGTGCGAACAGCTTCCGGAGGTGCCTTGGCAGAAAATGGGACATACCGCATTCACCTGGAGGAACTGGCGGAACAAAAGGGGCCGCAGCATCTTCACGATATGCTGCGGAAAATCGATCCCGTCTCCGCAGAAGCCATACACCCCAACAACAGAAAGCGCGTCATCCGTGCTTTAGAATTTTTTCATTTGACGGGGGAACCCATATCGCGCCATAATGAGAGGGAACGCGAAAAGGCCCCTGCCTACAATGCCTGCTACTTCGTCCTCAATGACAGCCGGGAGCGAATTTACGAGAATATAGGCAAAAGAGTGGACGAAATGCTTTGCCAGGGCCTTGTGGCCGAGGTGGAGCGCCTGCGGGAGATGGGCTGCCATCGGGGCATGGTGTCCATGCAGGGGCTTGGCTACAAGGAAATCCTGGCCTACCTGGAGGGCGAGGCATCCCTGGAGGAGGCCGTGGAGACCATTAAGCGGGACACCAGACATTTCGCCAAGAGACAGCTCACCTGGTTTCGCCGGGAGAGAGATGTGATATGGGTGGACAAAGGTAAATTCGGCTACGATGACGAAAGGATATTGGAATACATGCTGGAAGAACTGCATAGAAAAGACATCACAGCTTCCGTACAGGAGTTGATGAACATCAGAAATGAAGAGTATATACAAAGCCGCGATGCAATCCTTATATGCGAGGACATGTAAGGATATATATGAGGGGACATACAAGATTGTAAAGAGCAGAGGATGCGCTAAAGGCAAGGAGGGGCTGCCGACAGGCAGCATTTAAGAGAAAAATGACAGAAATACAGAGCATGTACGCCCGGATGGGCATTGACAGCGAAATTTACGCATACCAGGAAGCCGTACTGAAGCGCCTAACGGAGCGGTTTCGGAAAATAGACGAAATCGCGGAGTACAATCAACTGAAAGTGGTAAGAGCCATGCAGGAGTGCCAGGTCAGCGAGGCCTGCCTGCTGGGCACCACCGGCTACGGCTACAACGACCTTGGCAGGGATACCCTGGAGGCGGTCTACGCGAAAATCTTCCATACGGAGGACGCCTTGGTGCGCCCTCAGATTACCTGCGGCACCCATGCCCTGGCCCTGGCCCTGATGAGCAACCTCCGCCCCGGGGACGAACTGTTCTCCCCGGTGGGAAAGCCCTATGACACCCTGGAGGAGGTCATAGGCATCCGCCCCTCCAAAGGCTCCCTTGCGGAATATGGTATCAGCTACAGACAGGTGGACTTAAAAGCGGATGGCGGCTTTGACTACGAAGCCATAAAAGAAGCCATAACCCCCAGGACCCGCCTGGTGACCATCCAGCGCTCCAAGGGCTACCAGACCAGGCCCACTTTTTCTGTAGAGCAGATAGGGGAACTGATCGCCTTTGTCAAGAAGATCAAGCCCGATGCAGTCTGCATGGTGGATAACTGCTATGGAGAATTTGTGGAAACAAAGGAGCCAAGCGATGTGGGTGCGGACATGGTGGTGGGCTCCCTGATCAAGAATCCCGGCGGCGGCCTGGCCCCCATCGGCGGCTATATTGCCGGGACAAGGCAGTGTGTGGAGAACGCGGCGTTCCGCCTCACCTCTCCGGGACTTGGCAAGGAAGTGGGCGCATCCCTCGGCATCCTGAAAGATTTTTACCAGGGCCTCTTCCTGGCCCCCACCGTAACGGCCTCAGCGCTGAAAGGAGCGATTTTTGCAGCGAATCTTTATGAAAACCTGGGCTACAGCGTAATACCGAAGGGAGACGAAGACAGGCACGACATTATACAGGCCGTGACTTTCGGCACACCGGAGGCAGTCATCGCTTTCTGCCAGGGCATCCAGGCAGGCGCGCCTGTGGACAGCCATGTGACCCCCGAACCCTGGGACATGCCGGGATACGATTCCCCAGTCATCATGGCGGCCGGGGCCTTTGTGTCAGGCTCTTCCATAGAGCTTTCCGCCGATGCTCCCATCAAGCCCCCTTACGCCGTGTATTTTCAGGGGGGACTTACCTGGCAGCACGCGAAATTTGGCATCCTGAAATCTCTCCAGTCTCTGGCAGACAGGGGATTGTTGGATAAAAACCGCTTAAAGCTGTAGCATTGTGTAGAAAAAACTCAAAATAAAATCTATGATTTTTGTGTACAGCTTATGTTTTTTGTGATACTATAGAAACGTGCGTACAGGAAGAATCATCCAGAGACAAGATGGTTTTCTGTAGGTATGCCGCATCTTTTTTACAATGCGGGTGTGGCAGACAAAAGAAGGAAGAGGTATCGGCTTGAGGAAGATTAACTGGGTACTGCTGGTACTGATACTGGTGGGTTTCGTCATCGGCAGATTTATTGGCACTTATTTTTCGGGCACATTTCTGAACTATGGGCAGTCTTTCGGGATGAGTTCACCTGTGGTGCTTGATTTTGGGTTTATTGTTTTGACCTTTGGTCTGACAATCAATATAACCATCGCAAGTGTCCTGGGTGTCGTAATCGCGCTGGTAGTATACCGCTTCATCAGATAGTCCACAGGCGGCTGCGGGAAGAAGCCGCGTATAAGATGCGTCGGAGAAGGGAAAGGAGACGCATGGACTTAAAAGAAGAGCATTCCATGGAAGAAGAGCATTCCATGGAAAAAGGAAATTCTAACGAGAAGACGAAAGTATGGAAGAAAGGCATTCCACAGAAGAAGGGCATTCCGCAGAAGAAAAATGGTTCACGGAAGAAGAGCAATCCAGGCAGGAAGAGCATTTCAGGGAAAAAGCTTTCGGCGAAAGATGCTTTGAAGACGGCGGCAGAACTCCCCTATGAAAGATTTCTGCGCTTCGGGCCTGAGAATCTGACGGAGATAGAGCTGTTGGCTATTATCCTGCGCACTGGTACAAAAGATAATCATGTGCTGAAAGTGGCAGAAGAGGTCATGGGCCTTGCCAGATATCCCAAAGAGGGTCTTTTGGGGCTGTATGACGTGACTTTGGACGAGCTTATGAGCATCAAAGGGATCGGTGAGGTTAAGGCGGTCCGGTTAAAATCTCTGACAGAACTATCTATGCGGATGAGCATGGCAAAGGCCAGGGAGGGGTTAAATTTCACCAGCTCCGGTCAGGTGGCGGCTTATTTCATGGAAAAGCTGCGGCACAGAGACACGGAGTGTGTGATGTTAGCCTGTGTGGATGCCAAGGGGCAGATGATCTGCGAGCGGAAGCTTTCGGAGGGCAGCGTCAATATGTCGCTGATTTCTCCCAGGGAGATCTTTCTGGCGGCGCTGGAGAGCCGGGCAGTGAATATCCTGCTGGTGCATAACCATCCCAGCGGAGATCCCACACCCAGTCTGGCCGACAAGGAACTTACCGATAATGTAAAAGAGACAGGGGAGAGAATGGGAATCCGCCTGTTAGATCACGTCATTATCGGTGATAATCGTTATGTCAGCTTTAAGGAACAGGCTTGGTTTTCATAGGCAAGAAGAAAGTTTTTACGATTAGAAAGGGGTTGTCATTTTGGCATACAATGCATTCGGTATCGATTTGGGTACCAACAACATTAAGATTTACAGCAGGGGCGATGACAGTATCATGGTGGAAAAGAACATGATCGCCATAGAAAATAAGAAAGTTTTGTTTGCATATGGGAACTCAGCCTTTGAGATGTATGAAAAGGCTCCCGGCAATATTCACATTTCTTATCCTCTGACCAACGGCGTCATTGCGGATATCAAAAATATGGAGACGCTGGTGAGGTATTTCATAAATGACCTGCAAAAAGGCGCGTGCAAGCCGGCGGATTTCTATATCGCAGTGCCTACGGACGTGACAGATGTGGAAAAACGAGCCTTTTACGATCTGATCAAATATGCCAATGTGAAGGCGAAGAAAATCATGGTTGTGGAAAAGGCTGTGGCAGACGGTCTCGGGCTGGACATTGACGTGAAAAATTCCCAGGGTGTGCTGGTGGTGAATGTAGGCTATGAGACCACGGAGATTTCCATATTGTCTCTGGGGGGCATTGTACTCAGCCGTCTGATCAAGGCGGGGGGCCTGAAGTTCGACGAGGCAATCCGGGCTGCCGTGAGGAAAGAATTCAGTCTGATCATCGGAGGGAGGACTTCCGAGTCCGTAAAGATATCCTTAAAGGATCTGGAAAAAGAGGGCAAGGGTGCCATTGTCTACGGCAGAGACATTGTCACCGGACTTCCCATAGAGAGGGAAATCCCTACCAAGCTGGTAGTGGAATGCATAGAGGAACATTTCGCTTCCATTATTGACAATGTAAAGGTGATTCTGGAGCGGACGCCGCCTGAGCTTGCGGCGGACATCTATCGCCAGGGCATTTATCTGACAGGCGGCGCTTCCCAGATCAGTCATCTTGCGGAACGGCTGGCTGCAGGGACAGGGCTGAGGGTAAATGTGGCGGAGAATCCCCTTACGAGCGTGGTGCTGGGGCTTTCCAAAATTATCAAGGATGACAACTATAAGTCTGTAGCCTATGCGATTGAAGGGATGAGCAAATGAGTCCGGTCATAAAAAGAAAAGGAGAGCGGTTTACCCTGCCGAGTAAATATCTCCTTTTTATTTTAACGGTGCTTTGTACCGTTTTGATGTTGATCACTTTTGGCACGGATGTGTTCAACCGTCCGCTGAACGTTGTGGTGGGATATGTGATCGTGCCTTTTCAGCAGGGAATCGAAAAGGTGGGCGGATGGCTTTCCAACCGCTCCGAAGAGCTGGTGCAGATCAGAAAGCTGCTGGATGAGAACGCACAGCTGAAAGCGGAAGTGGCGGCGCTGGTGGAGGAGAACACACTGCTGCAGCAGGACAAATACGAACTGAACAAGCTCAGGGAGCTGTTTGAACTGGACGGGCAGTATGCGGAGTATAATAAGGTGGGAGCCAGGATCATTGGCCGGGATTCCAGCAACTGGTATTCTTCATTCCTGATCGACAAGGGGGAGGAGGACGGTCTGGCAGTGGATATGAACGTCATCGCAGAGGGAGGCCTTGTTGGCCGGATTACCTCTTTGGGGCCCAATTGGTCCCGGGTGACCTCCATTATATCGGACAATGTCCATGTGAGCGCCATGACCCTCTCCACCGAGGATAATCTGACCGTGACAGGTGATTTAAAGCTGATGGCCGGCGGCTGTATTACTTTCGGTCAACTGGTGGACGGACAGAACCTGGTACGGGAGGGCGATAAGGTAGTCACCTCTAACATCAGCGATAAATATCTGCCGAACATCCTGATCGGGTATATCAGTTCCATTAATAAGGATGCCAACAATCTGACAAAATCAGGTGAAATCATACCGGCGGTGGATTTCGAGCATCTGGGGGAGGTCCTGATCATCACGGACCAGAAAAAGGCTGTGACAGAGTGATCCGAAAGCCCCGGGAGGAGTCGTACATGCTTCGAAAAATAGTTGTGACAGTTTTTATCCTAGTATGCTTTGTCCTGCAGTGCAGCGTCAGCGTGGCTCTGGCGGGTATTATACCGAATCTTATGATTATCCTGACGTCCTCTTTCGGATTCATGCGGGGAGAGCGGGAGGGGTTGTTGATCGGCTTTTTCTGCGGGCTTTTAAATGATATTTTTTTCGGCGGCTTTTTAGGCTTTTATGCTTTGCTATTAATGTACATAGGGTATTTGAACGGAAAGTTCTGCAGGATTTTTTACCCGGAGGACATCAAGCTTCCGCTGGCATTGATCGTGGTAAGCGATCTGTCCTATGGAATCATATGCTATATTTTGACTTTTATGCTTCGGGGCAGGTTTGATTTTGCATATTATTTTCTGCACATCATCCTGCCGGAGGCATTGTATACCATTGTTGTGACATTGTTTTTTTACCCGGTTATCCTGAAAGTGAATGAGAAGCTGGAGGGATACGAGAGAAAGAGAGCACAGAAATTTGTTTGATGAGTTCAAGGAAAAACTGATTGGAATCGTGACCAGCAGACTGACGGTCTTTACGGTGATATTCTGTCTCTTTGCCGGTATCCTGATCTACCGCTGCTTTGATCTGCAGATTGTCCATGGGGAGGAGTATCTGGAGGAATTTGTTCTGGAGATTGAGAAAACCCGTGACATTGCCAGCACCAGAGGCAATATCTATGACAGAAACGGCAATCCTCTGGCCTATAACGAGCTGGCATATTCCGTGAAGATAGAGGATGTGTTTGAATCCGGCAGACTCAAGAACGCCAGGCTCAACGAAACCGTGTACCGCCTGATTCAGATGATTGAGAAAAACGGCGACAAATGTATCACGGATTTCAAGATTTTTCTAAACGAAGACAGAGAATTCCAATATTCCGTGGAGGGTGTGAGCCTTTTAAGATTTCTGGCGGATGTTTATGGAAGGATAGAGGTGGGAGAGCTCAAGGACGAGGAGCGTACCGCCACACCGGACGACATTATGGCTTATCTGAGCAGTACCGGTCATTTTGCCATCGGAAACTATGAAGACCCCGACAATACCAAAAGCAAATTCCTGGTGGGAGACGGCTACAGCAAGGAAGACTGGCTGAAGATGGTTACCATCAGATATGCAATGAACCTGACCTCTTTCCGAAAGTACATCGGTACCACAGTGGCCACAAATGTAAATGAAAAGACAGTGGCTGTCATCATGGAGAATGCCCAGTCCCTGCCAGGTGTTACCATAGAGGCCGACACGGTGCGCAGGTATGTGGATTCCGAATACTTTGCCCATGTGCTGGGATATACAGGCAAGATTTCTTCCGATGAGCTGGCTGAGCTAAACAGCCAAATGGAGGAAGAGGGTAAGGGAAGCGACGTCTACAATATCAATGATGTGGTGGGAAAGAGCGGAATCGATGCCTATCTGGAGACTACGCTTCAGGGTGAAAAGGGATATGAAAAGGTTATTGTAGACAATATGGGCAAGGTCATTTCCATTGAAGAGCGCAGGGAGGCCAAAGCAGGTCAGGATGTTTATCTGACCATTGACAAGGAGCTGACAGAGGCCGTTTACCATATTTTGGAGCAAAAACTGGCCGGGCTTGTGTCCAGCAAGATCATTAATACCAAGGAGTACATCCCGGCGAGGAACGCGGACAGCAGCGATATCAAAATTCCCATATTTGATGTCTATTTCACCATGTTCGACAATGCTGTCATTGATATAAAAGCTATGGCGCAAGAGGATGCCCTGGAGACGGAAAAGGAAGTGTATGGGGCTTATCTGGCCTATAAGGAAGATATCTATGAAAAACTGCGCTTCGAGCTGACCCAGGGCCTGACTCCTTACAAGGAACTGACCAAGGAATACCAGGTCTATCAGAGCAATATTGTGGCGCTGCTGAGGCGAAACGGCGTCATCATGGCGGATGCCGTGGTATCAGATGACGCTACCCAGATTGCGTGGGCTACGGATGAAGTCATCAGTTTATGCGAGTATCTGAAATACTGTATTTCTCAAAACTGGATTGACGTGAGTAAGCTGGATCTGGACGCAAAGTATTCCGATTCGGCGGAAATCTATGATAAGATCCTGGACTATATCATTGTCATGATTGACAATAACACGGAATTTCAAAAACGCTTTTACAAATATATGCTTTTGAATGACGTGATAAGCGGCAGGCAGGTGTGTCAGATCCTCTGTGAGCAGAACCGGATTTCGATACCGGAGGATGAGAGGAATGCCGTGTTTGAGGGGCGCATGAGCGCCTATCAGTTCATGATGAATCGGATAGATCATCTGGATATTACACCTGCACAGCTTGCGCTGGATCCCTGCAATGCGTCCTGCGTGGTGACAGATATCAATACAGGCGATATTCTGGCCGTGGTGTCTTACCCGGGGTATGACAACAATAAAATGGCCAATTCCATCGACGCTGAGTACTATGCTCAGCTGAATGCGGACAAATCCAATCCTCAATATAATTATGCCACCCAATACGCGGCAGCGCCCGGATCTACTTTTAAAATGCTGACCGCAGCGGCCGGCCTGCTTGAGGGGACTGTGGAGACGGATACGATCATCAACTGCAAAGGTATTTTTACGGAAATCGATCCGCCGCCCAGCTGCTGGAACCGTTACGGACATAACAATGAGACGCTGGTATCGGCCATCCGGGATTCCTGTGACTGCTATTTCTATGACATCGGATATGAGCTTTCCATGGGTTCCGGTACGTACAATGAGACGGAAGGCCTGGAGGTTTTGTACAAGTACGCGGATCTGTTCGGCCTGACGGAGAAATCGGGTATTGAGATCTCCGAGGCGGCGCCAAATGTGTCCACAGAGGATCCGGTGCGTTCCGCTATCGGTCAGGGCAGCAACAGCTATACATTGACAGGGCTGGCCAGATATGTGACAGTGGTCGCCAACAGCGGTTCGTGCTATAATCTGACTTTGCTGGACAAGATTATGGATTCGGAGGGCAATGTGGTGGAGGAATTCCGGCCGGAGCTTCGAAACACCATTGAAATGCCTGCGGAATATTGGGATGCCATCCATCTGGGAATGCGTCAGGTAGTGGAGAACAAGAGTTATTTCAGCAATCTGGCAGTGAATGTGGCCGGCAAGACGGGTACGGCAGAGCAGACTTTGGATCGGCCCAGCCATGCGCTGTTTGCCTGCTATGCCCCCTATGAGCAGCCGGAGATTGCCATCGTCACGAGAATTCCTTTTGGATACGCGGGAGATCATGCGGCCCAGGCTACAAGGGATATCGTAAAATATTATTACGGACTGGCAGAGACAGACGAGCTGATCACCGGCACGGCAGACGAGCCGGACGGCGGTATCACCAATGAGCACTGAAAACAGGAGCAAAACGGATTATGAGAGAAGCAGTTATCATCAAAAGCTTTCCCAACGGGATTGCGTTATATCTGAATGCGGAGATGCCATTTGAGAATTTACTGGAAGAAATCGGATATAAGTTCTCTGATGCAAGAAATTTCTTCGGCAATGTCACTATGGCATTGTCCATAGAGGGGCGCGCCGTGTCGGATATGGAGGAAATCCGGATATTGGAGACGATTCGGGATAACAGTGACATCAATATTGCCTGCATCGTAGAGAAAGATGACACAGTGAATAAAAATTTCGTGAGAGCGCTGGAGCGCACGGAAGAAGCGATGGATCAGAAGCCTGAGGGCCAGTTCTTTCGGGGAGACTTAAAGGACAGGGAAGTGCTGGAGACGGAAAACAGCATTATCATGCTGGGGGATATTTATCCGGGGAGCAGCATCATCAGCGCCAAGAGCATTATCATATTGGGGGGACTCTACGGAAAAGCCCATGCGGGAGGCAATGGGCGGGAGGGAGCTTTTATAGCGGCGTTTGAAATGGAGCCGGAGAGAATCAGAATCGGCGATTTCAAATATAAATCAGGTACAAGAACGCCAAGATGGGGAATCAGACCCAAGGTACGACCGAAAATCGCATATGTGAAGAACGACAGAGTCATTATTGAAGCGCTTACCAAAGATTTGCTGAGCAGCTTCTGATATGTCTGCGGAGTGACGATTCTACAAAGCAGGCATCCGGAGATGTTTGGAGGACGACTGACAAATATTAATGCCGGAGGACAGGAAAAATGGAAAAGAAGAGTTCCACGGAAAAGCAATTTTCCTCGGAGCAGCAAGGCTCCAAAGTCATTGTCGTCACTTCAGGGAAAGGCGGCGTGGGCAAGACCACCACGACCGCAAACGTAGGAACAGGTCTGGCAAAACTGGGAAAGAAAGTCTGCCTGATCGACACGGACATCGGTCTGCGGAATCTGGACGTGGTCATGGGACTGGAGAACCGCATTGTCTATAATCTGGTGGACGTGGTGGAGGGGAACTGCCGGGTGAAGCAGGCCCTGATCCGGGACAAGCGCCACCCGGGACTGTATCTGATGCCCTCTGCCCAGACCAGGGACAAGTCGGCGGTGTCTCCGGGACAGATGGTGAAAGTCATCGAGCATCTGAAAGAGCAGTTTGATTTCATCCTGTTGGACTGTCCGGCGGGAATTGAGCAGGGGTTTCAGAATGCCATTGCCGGAGCGGACAGAGCGTTGGTAGTGACTACCCCCGAGGTATCCGCCATCCGGGACGCAGACCGGATTATAGGGCTTCTGGAAGCCAATGGCTTCAAACAGATGGATCTGATCATCAACAGACTGCGGATGGATATGGTCAGGCGCGGGGATATGATGTCAGCCCAGGATGTAGTGGATATCCTGGCTATCCCGCTGATCGGGATTATACCGGACGATGAGAGCGTAGTGGTCGCTACCAATCAGGGTGAGCCCCTGGTGGGGAGCAGCTCCCCGGCGGGACAGGCCTACGCAAACGTGGTACATCGTGTGGAGGGAAAAGAAGTGCCCTATCTGAACTTTGACAAGGGCATCTCATTCTGGACCAGGGTGACTGGTATTTTTCATAAGGCATAGGAGGAGTGAAGATGAGACATTTTTTTCGAAGAAAGAGCTCCTGCCAGATTGCGAAAGACAGGTTAAAGATTCTGCTGATTTCCGACAGAGTCAACTGTTCACCGGAGGTTATGGAGCTGATTAAGACAGACATAGCAAAGGTCTTGTCCAAATACATGAAGATAGATTCGGAGAATATGGATATTCAGATCAATACAAAGGGGAACAAATCGGGGCGGGGAGGCAAGATGCCCTCTCTGTACGCCAATATTCCCATCGTGGATGTGACGGCAAAGGATTTGGCAAAATGAGCCGGGAATTCACGGAGTAGAATGCGTAGAGGAAAATATGTTTAAAAGATACAGATTACGGGATTACGATTTTAAGCTTGTGCTGCTGATATTGGCGCTCTCGGCGGTAGGCGTTATTACCATAGGGAGCGCGGAGCCGTCCCTGCAGAACAAGCAGCTGGCCGGAGTGGCGGTAGGTACGGTACTGATGGTGGTCATTTCTTTTTTTGACTATACCATGGTAATTAGACTGAACTGGCTGATGTATGTGGCCAATCTGGTGCTGCTGGTGGCTGTCTGGCAGTTTGGGGACAATGCCAAAGGCGCCACCAGATGGCTCACGATTGGGGGACTGCGGTTTCAACCTTCAGAAACTGCAAAAATATTGTTGATTTTATTCTTTGCACAGTTTATTATGAAACATAGGAAGAAATTGAATACCGTAGTAATCATAGTCAGCTGCGTAGTCATGTACGCGCTGCCCTGGATTTTGGTCTGGGAGCAGCCGGATCTTTCTACAAGTATCGTACTCCTGGCAGTGTTCTGTATCATTATGTTCGCGGGGGGCGTGAGTCTGAAGCTGGTGTTCGGGGCCATAGCGGTGGCGATACCGGCGGTGGCGCTGGTAATATCGCTGGCACTGCAGCCGGACAGCGACCTTTTGACAGATAATCAGAAGACCCGGGTACTGGCCTTTGTCAACCCCCAGGAATACGAGACCACCTACGCATATCAGCAGCTGAATTCCGTGACAGCCATTGCTTCCGGGCAGCTGGAGGGGAAAGGATACAAGAATAATGAGATTACATCGGTGAAAAATGGCAATTTTCTTTCGGAGGCGCAGACAGACTTTATTTTCTCCGTAATCGGAGAGGAATTCGGCTTCAAGGGGAGCGTCGTGGTAATCGTGTTGCTATTCAGTGTGGCATTGGAATGCATCTCGGTGGCCCGGAAAGCGAAAGACGTGGCAGGGACGATCATCGCCGCCAGCATGGGAGGGCTCGTGGCCTTTCAGGGTTTTTTCAACATCGGCGTGGCGACTTTCATTCTGCCTACCACAGGACTTACGCTTCCCTTTGTCAGCTACGGTCTGACTTCGCTGCTGAGTCTATTTATCGGCATGGGGTTTGTCCTGAACGTAAGGCTTCAGGCAAAGAAAACGAAACAGTAGAAGATGCTATGGAGGAGGTACACTTATGAACATCGCACTGATTGCACATGATGCAAAAAAGAAGTTAATGCAGAATTTCTGCATCGCTTACCGGGGGATTCTGAGCAAGAATGAATTGTATGCCACAGGCACTACGGGACGTCTGATTGAAGAAGTCACGAATTTGAATATCCACAAGTGTCTGGCAGGGCATCTGGGCGGGGAGCAGCAGATCGGCGCCCAGATCGAGAACAATGAGATTGACCTTGTGATCTTTCTGCGGGATCCTTTGAACCCAAAGAAGCATGAGCCGGACGTGAACAATGTGGTGCATTTATGCGATACCCATAATATTCCGCTGGCGACGAATCTGGCAAGCGCGGAATTGCTGATCAAGGCACTGGACAGAGGGGATTTGGAATGGCGTGAACTGTACAAATAGAAAAAAGATTTTTTCATTGATCTGCGGTATGATGTTAATGATCTGCTGCAGCGGCTGCGGCAGTCTGTCCTATGACATGGCTTATCATGTGGATTACGATGTCAGCAGCTTCAATGTGGTGACCAGACAGGAGACGCGCACAGCACAGCCGTTTGCAGCAAATCTGTGCGTGGCATCCGGTAATGTGCCCAGCGATACGGTGGATATGACTCATGCGGAAGCGGCGGGTTTGTTTGGTCTGGACAAAAAAGAGGTACTCTATGCCAAGAATATCCACGAAAGACTGCATCCGGCCAGTCTGACCAAGGTGATGACTGCGCTGGTGGCGATCCGATACGGACAGTTGAACCAGACGCTGACGGCTTCGGATGTGGTAAATATCACGGAGCCGGGCGCAGTGCTCTGTGGCCTGACTTCGGGAGATACTATGACATTGGACCAGGCATTGCGGATTCTCCTGATTTATTCCTCCAATGATGTGGCTATGATGATTGCCGAGAATGTAGGGGGAAGTGTAGAACGTTTTGTGGAGATGATGAATGAGGAGGCAGCCAGGCTCGGAGCTACCAATACGCATTTTATGAATCCCCACGGATTGACGGAATCAGAGCACTACACCACAGCCTATGATCTGTATCTGATTTTTAAAGAAGCTGTTAAAATCGACACTTTTAACGAAATCATACATATGTCCAGCTACCAGACCGTGTTTTACGATAAGGACGGTAAGGAAAAATCGTTTGACAGGCAGAACTCAAATCAGTATCTGAGAGGGGAAAGGCAGGCTCCTGCCAACGTGACTGTCATCGGAGGCAAGACCGGGACCACCAATGCGGCGGGGAACTGTCTGATGCTCTTATCCAGAGACGAGAACGGATCGCCCTATATCTCTATTGTCCTGCGTGCGGACGGGGTCGAACAGCTTTACGAGGAAATGACAGATTTACTTGACGAGATTCACAAATAGAGGTTATAATGATGGTAGGTAAATATTAATACTTAAGGAGGGTTTCCAATGGTCCAGTTAATTGTAGGCAATAAAGGTAAAGGTAAGACAACGCAGCTATTGGAGAAAGTAAATAGCGAAATCAAGGAGATTGCAGGCAATATCGTGTATCTTGACAAGAATACGAAGCATATGTACGAACTGAACAACAAGGTTCGCCTGATTGATGTCTCCCAGTATATGGTGGAGAACAGCAGCGAGTTCTTGGGATTTGTGAGCGGTATCGTCTCTCAGGATCATGATCTGCAGCAGATGTATTTCGATAATTTCTTAAAAATAGCATGCCTTGAGGGCCAGGACATCGGGGCCGTCATGAAAAAATTGGAAAAACTCAGTGAAAAATATGAAGTCGATTTTGTCTTAAGTATATCCATGGATGAGTCACAGCTTCCGGAGGATCTGAAAGACAAGGTCATAGTTTCCCTTTAATGGCATCCCGGCCGCAAGAGACTGTATTGCGGCCTTTCTCTGTCATGAAGCATAGGAAGAGTACACACGAAAGCCTCGGAAATAATATCCCGGGGCTTTTGTTTGGAGGCATGTGAGTGGCAAATCGCAAAAAAAGGAACCGGAGAGTTCCGCAGAGCAGAAATGTTCCACAAAACCGGAGCGTCGCCAGAAGCAACAGAGTTTCCGAAAACAGGAGTGCCGCCAGGAGCGGCAGAGCTTCCGAAAACAGGAGTGCTGTCAGGAGCGGCAGAGCTTCCGAAAACAGGAGTGCCGCCAGAAGCAACAGAGTTTCCGAAAACAGGAGTGCTGTCAGGAGCGGCAATGCTTCCCGGAACAGAAGCGCTGCCCGGAACGACAGTGTCCGGCGGAATCGGAGAAAACCTCCGAAAGTAACTAAAATAAGAAAATACAGAAAGCCCCTGAACCTGAATATCGGTATGCTGATTTTTGGCGTTATTTTCATTTATGTAGTGGTCTGCATCATTATATACTTCCAGACCAGTCATATTGTTCGGTACGAGGTACAGGAGGGCTCGCTTGCCACGGATACCGTTTACAGGGGCGTGGTGCTGCGGGACGAGACTGTGGTAAATGCCGAGACGGCAGGCTATGTGAATTACTATGCCAGAGAGGGAGAGAGGGTGGCAAAGAACAATCTCGTTTATATCGTGGATGAAACGGGGCATTTGAATGAGGAAATGGAGAATCTGAGCCTTGGAGAGAATTCTCTTTCCGAAAGGGACCTTGCTGATTTCAGACATGAAATCGTGAATTTTGTCCATGGCTTTGATGCCGCACAGTATGGCAGTACATATGATTTTAAATATTCTATGAAAAATACGGTGCTGAAGCTGGCGAATACCAATATGCTTCAAAGTATCGATGACTTAGGGGGATCCGGCGTAGGGAGCATAATTAAGTATTTTCATGCACCGGATACGGGTATTGTGACTTACTGGACAGACGGCTATGAGGCTTTGACGGCCCAGGATGTGACAGAAGATACCTTTGACGATTCTCTCTATGAAAAAAAGCTTCTGATGGGAAATTCTCTTGTGGCTGCGGGTGACGCGGTCTATAAATTATCCACCAATGAGAATTGGTCCATTGTAATCCCGGTTGAGGCTTCCAGGGGCGCTCAGCTTCAGGAAGAGGGCTTCATAAAGGTACGTTTTTTAAAAAACCAGTATGAATCCTGGGGAGAAACAAAGCTTCTTAACAATGCGGACGGCAATACTTATTTGCAACTTACTTTCACCAACTCCATGGTTTCCTTTATCACAGACCGGTTTCTGGATGTGGAGCTGATCGTGGAAGAGGAGAGAGGACTGAAAATTCCGGTTTCCTCTATTGTGGAGAAAGAATTTTTCCTGATACCGGAGGCGTTTGTGATTCCCGGCGGCAATAACGGCGGAGAGAGCGTTGTACGTCAGACGATACTGGAGGACGGGACGCTTTCCAGTGAAGTGATGGAGACTGAAGTGTATTATTTCGACAATGAGACGAAAGAATATTATGTGGACAGTTCTATCCTGAATGCCGGAGATACACTTTATAAGCTGGACAGCCAGGAGACTTTTACGGTGAGCAAACGCGCAAGCCTGATCGGGGTATATAATATCAATAAAGGGTATGCGGATTTTAAGCAGATTACAATTCTGGGTGAAAATGATGAGTACGCTATTGTGGAACCGAATATGAAATATGGTCTCAGCGTATATGATTATATTGTGCTGAATGCGGAATCTGTCAATGACGATCAGTTCATTAATCAGAGGAACGCACAGAACGGAGGATGAAAAAGTGGTACAGGAAAATTTGGAGGCCGTGAAAAGTATCATCAATGCTTCCTGCAAACGGGCAGGGCGGCCGGAAAGCGATGTGACATTGATTGCGGTGAGCAAGACGAAACCGCTGGAGCTGGTAAGGGAGGCGTATGAGGCCGGTGTCAGGGACTTTGGCGAGAATAAGGTGCAGGATCTGCTTGAAAGGATAGAAGCAATGCCCTCCGACATCCGCTGGCATATGATCGGACATTTACAGAGGAACAAAGTAAAGTACATTGTGGGCAAGGTGGCGATGATACACAGTGTGGATTCACTGCGGCTGGCTGAGGAAATCAGCAAAGAGTCCGTACGGCATCAGGTGGAGACAGATATCCTGCTTGAGGTCAATGTAGCCGGGGAAGAGAGTAAGTTCGGTGTTTCACCAGAGGAGACAGCTGCACTGGCGGAAGCAATTTCAATATTGCCCGCCGTGCATGTGCGCGGACTGATGACAATAGCCCCTTTTGTGGAGAATGCAGAGGAAAACCGTCTAATTTTTCGGAAATTGAAACAATTGTCTGTTGACATAGAGAGCAAAAGCATTGATAATGTTAGTATGACTGTCCTATCTATGGGTATGACAGGAGATTATTCTGTGGCGATAGAAGAGGGGGCAGCCTGTGTGAGAGTAGGCACGGGGATATTCGGGGAGAGAGAGCCTTGGCATTGATCATGGAAAGCAGCGAAAGGCATGGTGCGAGAGAATGGGTGTAATGGACAAGTTTTTGAACTATATGAAGCTAAATGGTGAAGAGGAGGACGAATACTACGATGACGATTATCTGGACGAGGAGGACGACGAGCCGGCGCCCCCTCCCAGGAGGAATTCTTCAAAGATAAGGGACATGGAGGACTATGAGGATGAGCGCATGTCGGCATCGAGGAGACAGCAGACATCTTCCGGCAAGATTACACCGATCAAGCAGGCCACGTCCAGACGTGTGGCAGGTTCAGGCAGCATGGAGGTCTGTGTGATCAAGCCTACGTCTGTAGAGGATGCCAGGGAGATTACGGAGACGCTTCTGGCGAACCGTACGGTGGTGCTGAATCTGGAGGGACTGGATGTGGATATTGCCCAGCGAATCATTGATTTCACCAGCGGATCCTGCTACGCTATATCCGGAAATTTGCAGAAGATTTCCCACTATATTTTTATCATTACGCCGGCAAGCGTGGACATATCCGGAGATTTTCAGGACATCTTTAACGATTCCTTTGAAATGCCGCTGAATACATAGCTGTTTATACTGCTGGCGGTATGACTGCGAAAAGAAAATAAGACAGAGAGGTACAGACGAGTGTCGGAGAGAATGCCGGTTTTATATCAGAAGAAGCCCTGCTATGATATCGTGTTCAGCCAGTCTTTCAGTGAGCTATGGGATGAGCTTTCCGCTTTGGACTGCGCAGACAAAAGGATCTGCGTTGTCACGGATTCAAAAGTAGACGAGCTCTATGGGGAGGAGGTTCTGCACCTTATCCGGGAGAAGTGTCGGAAAGCGGTGAAGTTCGCCTTTCCTCAGGGTGAGGAGAACAAGACGCTGGACACGGTGAAAGATATCTACCGATTTCTGATTGAGGAGGGCTTTGACCGAAAGGACATGCTCCTGGCTCTCGGAGGCGGTGTTACGGGCGATATCACAGGCTATGCGGCAGCCACCTACCTGCGGGGAATTGACTATGTCCAGCTTCCCACTACCTTGCTCTCCCAGGCGGACAGCAGTATCGGCGGGAAGACAGGGGTGGACTTCGACGGCTTTAAGAATATGGTAGGCGCATTCAAGATGCCCCGGCTGGTCTATATGAATCTGGGCGTGCTGCAGACTTTGGACGACAGGCAGTATTTTGCCGGCTTTGCGGAGGTCATGAAGCATGGACTGATTCGTGATGCCCTGTTCTATGAATGGCTGATAGAGAAGATGTATGAGATTTGCGAACGGGATCTGGACGTGCTCCAGGAGATGATGGTGCGCAGCTGCAATATAAAGCGCCTGGTAGTGGAAAAGGATCCCACAGAGCAGGGAGAGCGGGCGCTTTTGAATTTTGGCCATACCGTAGGACATGCCATTGAAAAGGCAAAGAATTTTGAATTGTATCACGGAGAGTGCGTGGCGCTGGGGGCTGTGGCCGCCGCCTATATCTCCTGGAAGAAAGAGCTTCTTACCATGGAAGAGTATTATGAGATAAGGGATATGTTTGTGCCATTCTATCTGCCCATCTCTGTGGACAATGTAGACCCGAAAGAAGTTCTGCGCCTGACGAAGTCCGACAAAAAGATGGAATCCGGCAAGATTAAATTTATACTGCTGAAAAAAATCGGCAAGGCTGTCATTGACAGGACCGTGACGGATGAAGAAATTCTGGCAGCCATTGAGGAGATTTATTTCAGCGAAGAGGATGCTCATGCGTAAAGACAAAAATTATGTATTTTTATGGATAGATCTGCTTATCGCCGCATTATTGCTGGCGCTGGATCAGTTTACAAAATATCTGGTAACGCTTCATCTGAAGAACCAGCCTCCATTGGTATTGATTGACGGCGTGCTGGAGCTGCAGTATTTCGAGAACACAGGGATTGCGTTCAGTCTGTTTCAGAATCGGAAATCCTTTATTTTGATAACAGGTTTCCTGGTGTTGGCCATTGTCCTGTTCTTCCTGTTCAGGGTACCCAGGCAAAAGCGGTTTGGCATGATCCATGTATTGATGTCCGTGCTGGTTGCGGGGGCTTTGGGCAATATTGTGGACAGAATCAGATTTGACTATGTGGTGGATTTCATTTCTTTTGTGTTGATTCATTATCCTATTTTTAACGTGGCTGATTGTTATATTGTAGTATCTGCCATTTTACTGTTTCTCCTGTTTATGTTCGTGTATAAGGAGGAGGATCTGGAATTCTTAAGCTTAAAGAAAAAGGCATCCGCAGAGTAGTACACACTTCCGACGGAAGAGGAGAATTCCATGGATGAATTCCGTTTTGAGATAACTGAAGAATGGGAAGGGATGCGAATCGATAAGTGTCTTGCTACGCTTATCGATTCTTTGTCGCGCTCTTTTATCCAGAAAATGATAAAAGAGGAGGCCGTCATGGTTGACGGCAAAGCCGTAAAGGGAAGCTACCGGGTGAAAACGGAGGACCAGCTGGCATTTACTCTGCCCAAAGCCGTGGAACCGGATATCCTGCCGGAGGATATTCCTCTTGATATTTTATATGAAGACCGTGATGTGATTGTAGTAAATAAGCCAAAGGGTATGGTAGTGCATCCTGCCGCAGGGCATTACAGCGGGACATTGGTAAATGCGCTGATGCATCATTGCGGAAAGGAGCTTTCGGGGATCAACGGAGTCATGCGCCCCGGCATTGTCCACCGAATTGATATGGACACTACGGGCTCTGTCATTGCCTGTAAGAATGACAGGGCGCATAACTGCATTGCGGCCCAGCTGAAAGAGCATTCTGTGACAAGGCGATATCAGGCTATTTGCTACGGTGTCGTGAAAGAAGAAACAGGCGTCATTGACAGGCCAATAGGCAGGCACCCTACCGACCGGAAGAAAATGGCTGTCAATGAAGAAAACGGGAAAAAGGCAGTGACACATTACCGGGTTCTGAAGCGCTTTGGAAATTATACCTACATCGAATGTGTCCTGGAGACCGGAAGAACTCATCAGATTAGGGTGCATATGGCTTCCATCGGCCATCCGCTGCTGGGAGACGAAGTGTATGCGGGAGGGAGGGCTCCGATGAAACTGCCTTTTCGCCTCCAGGGGCAGACCCTGCATGCCAAGACACTGGGCTTTCGCCATCCCGCAACCGGAGAATATGTGGAAGTGGATGCTCCCCTGCCGGAGTATTTTCGGCATTTGCTGGAAATACTTTAGAAATTTTCCCTATTGTCTAAATCTTCCATTTGAGATATAATATAATCAGATAAAAGGATTTGTTTTGTTTAAATGCTTTTATACTCTGAAAAAAGTGAGGTATCGATATGAATACAGTGATTACGATTGGAAGACAATTTGGCTCAGCCGGACGTGAGATTGGCGAGAAAGTAGCGGAGCATTTTGGTATTAAATGCTATGACAAGGAGCTTCTGAGCAGAGCTGCCAAGGAAAGCGGGTTCTGTGAAGAGATGATCCAGAATCATGACGAGCGGCCCACCAATTCATTTTTGTACAATCTGGTTATGGATACTTATTCATTCGGCTATAACAATTCATCTTTTGTGGATATGCCCATCAGCCATAAGGTGTTTTTAGCACAGTTCGATACCATCAAGAAGATCGCGGACGAAGGTCCCTGCGTCATTGTGGGGCGTTGTGCGGACTATGCGCTGGCCGGACGTTCAAATGTGGTGAATCTGTTTATATACGGCAATGATGACGTGAAGACTAAGCATGTCATGGAGCGCTATCAATTAAGCGAGAACAAGGCGAAAGATATGATCATTAAAAAGGATAAGCAGCGCCAGAGCTATTACAACTACTATTCTTCTAAGAAATGGGGGCGTGCGGACAGTTATGACCTGTGTATCAACAGCAGCGTCCTGGGAGAAGAGGGTACTGTGAACCTGATCATTCAGTATGTGGAAGATTTTGAGAAGAAAAATGTGTAAAATACTTGACATAATCAGGCATCCCATGCTATGATGTCCTAGTGTGCATGTAATACGTGCACAAATGCCGCTTGGCTCGGTTAAAGCGCAGCGATGCCACCAAAGTCAGCGAGTAAATGAACCGTTCGGTTCATGAATAGGAGGTGCCAAATTATGTACGCAATTATTGTAACAGGCGGAAAGCAGTACAAGGTTTCTGAGGGCGATGTCATCAGTGTTGAGAAGCTTGAAGGAGAAGCAGGCAGCGCCGTCACATTTGACCGCGTTATCGCAGTAAATGATAACGGTCTGAAAGTTGGCGGGGATGTAGCCAGCGCGACTGTATCCGGGACTGTTGTGGAACAAGGCAAGGGTCGTAAAGTCATTGTATACAAGTACAAGAGAAAGACCGGCTATCACAAGAAGAATGGCCACAGGCAGCTGTACACAAAGGTTAAGATCGACAAAATCAATGCATAATCGGGTATGACGACCGTAGTGATCTGCAGAGACAAAAAGGGCTCCTACAGAGGCTTTTACTGTATGGGGCATGCGGGATACGCAAAGCGCGGCAGGCCGGATATTCTCTGTGCCGCCATATCGGCTCTTACCATCGGTACGATCAATTCCCTGGAGGAATTGGCGGGCGAGAAGCTGAATGTCACACACAATGAGGAGACAGGGTTTCTGAAATGTGTCTTTGAGAGCGTCCTGCAGGATAAGTCAGGTTTCCTGATGGATTCTATGGTATTTGCCTTAGAAAACATAAGCAGGGAATATGGCGAAAAGTATCTACAAATAAAATTCGAGGAGGTGTAGACCATGTTTCGTATGAACCTTCAATTTTTCGCTCATAAAAAGGGTGTGGGTTCCACCAAGAACGGCAGGGACTCCGAATCCAAGAGATTAGGCGCAAAGAGAGCTGACGGACAGTTCGTAAAAGCTGGAAATATTCTTTACAGACAGCGCGGAACCAAGATTCATCCCGGCGTAAACGTAGGAATCGGCGGGGACGATACCTTGTTTGCAAAGGTTGACGGTGTTCTTCGTTTCGAGAGAAAAGGAAGAGACAGGAAGTGTGCTTCTGTTTATCCTGTAGAGTAATAGTTCAATCGGCAGGGACTCCAAACAATCCGTTTGGAGTCCTTTTCATAGAGGGATATTATTTATGTTTGCAGACAGAGCAAAGATATATGTAAGGAGCGGGAAAGGCGGCGACGGCCATGTGTCTTTCCGCCGTGAAAAATATGTGCCCGCAGGCGGTCCGGACGGCGGGGACGGCGGCAAGGGCGGAGACGTGATCTTCATGGTGGATCAGGGGCTGAACACCCTGATAGACTTCCGCAATGTCCGAAAATACAAGGCGGAGGACGGAGAGCCCGGCGGCAAGCGGAATTGTCGCGGCAGGGACGGCGGCGATATCGTATTGAAAGTCCCTCCCGGAACCGTGATCAAGGAGGCGGGCAGCGGCCAGGTCATTGCGGACATGTCCGGGGAGAACAGCCGTATCGTACTCCTAAAAGGAGGACGGGGCGGCAGCGGCAATCAGCACTATGCCACCAGTACCATGCAGGCGCCTACCTATGCACAGCCGGGACGTCCGGCTAAGGAACTGGAACTTTTACTGGAGCTGAAAGTCATTGCGGATGTGGGGCTGGTAGGCCTGCCCAATGTGGGAAAATCCACTTTTCTTGCCCGGGTGACAAATGCCAAGCCAAAGATTGCAAATTATCATTTCACCACATTGAATCCCAATCTGGGCGTGGTGGATCTGGACGGTACCAAAGGATTCGTCATTGCCGATATCCCCGGTCTGATCGAGGGAGCCTCAGAGGGCGTTGGACTGGGGCATGAATTCCTGCGCCATATTGAGCGGACCAAGGTGATTATCCATATCGTGGACGCGGCCGGTACGGAGGGGCGGGATCCCGTTTCGGATATCTATACCATCAACAAAGAGCTGGATGCCTATAATCCGGATATCGCAAAGCGCCCCCAGGTAATCGCGGCCAATAAGATTGATGCGATTTTTGACCGTGACGACAGATCTGTAGACGCTATCAGGGCGGAGTTTGAACCAAAAGGGATTCCGGTCTACCCCATTTCCGCGGTGAGCGGGGAGGGCGTGAGGGAACTGCTTTATCATGTAAACAGAATGCTGGATGAGCTGGGGGATGAAGTGACGGTGTTTGAACAGGAATTCTTCCCGGAGCAGGCCGCTGCAAACGATCAGGAGGAATCCTATACCGTAGAATACGACGCTTCTGCGGAAGAATATGTGGTAGAGGGGCCAAGCATAGAGAAGATGCTGGGGTATACCAATCTGAACAGCGAGAAAGGATTTGCCTTTTTCCAAAATTTCCTGAAGACCAGAGGCATTCTGGAAAAACTGGAGAAACTGGGAATTCAGGATGGAGATACTGTTCGTATATATGGGCATTCCTTTGATTACTATAAGTAAGCACGAGAGGAAAAATTATGACAAGTAAGCAGAGAGCATATCTGAAAAGTCTGGCCAGCAACTTAAATCCGATTTTTCAGGTAGGGAAAGCCAGTCTGACGCCTGAATTGACAGAAGCCATCGGAGAGGCATTTCATACCAATGAACTGATTAAAGTGGCTGTCCTGAAAAACTGTGCTGACGCCCCGGGCGAGATCGCACAGATGGTGGCGGAGCGCACGCACTCCCAGGTAGTGCAGGTCATTGGAAAACGGTTCATCCTGTACAAGCCGGACAGGGACAAGCCCAAGATCGTATTGCCCGGATAAAAGCAGAGAGCAAACAGTAACGGAGGAACTTCCCATGGAAGGTAGACGAATCGGTATTATGGGAGGTACTTTCAATCCCATCCATGTAGGACATCTGATGCTGGCGGAATGGGCCATGGATGCCATGAACCTGGACCAGGTGTGGATGATTCCCGCGGGGATGCCTTATATGAAAGCCGGACAGGAGATACTGCCGGGAGCGGAGCGTTTTCGGATGACACAGCTTGCTGTCAGGGACAATCACCGTTTGAAATGCCTTGATATAGAGATCCGGAGGGAAGGCTATACTTATAGCTATGAAACACTGGAAGAACTGCGAAAGAGATATCCGGAAGACGAGTTCTTTTTTATAGTGGGAGCGGATTGTCTGTTTACGATTGAAACCTGGAAAGCGCCGGAGCGGATTTTTGCGAGCTGTACCTTAGTGGCTGCCGTCCGGGGGGGAAATACTCTCTCTGAGCTGGAACGCAAAAAGGATGAGTTGAAAAAGCGATTCTGTACGGAGAACATACGACTGCTCCCTTTTCTCCAAATGTCGATTTCTTCCACAGAAATTCGGGAGCGTATTCGCAGGAAAGAGAGTGTCAGGTATCTGGTGCCGGACAATGTATTAGCATATATCAAAGAAAAGGGATTTTACCGTGAAAAAGACAAATAGTTTGAAGAAGCTTAGAAGAGCAATGGAAAAGATACAGGACGGCAAACGCTTCGAGCATACTCTGGGGGTGGAATACACGGCGGCTGCGCTGGCAATGCGCTATGACTGTGATGTGCGGAAAGCACAGATTGCCGGGCTGCTCCATGACTGTGCGAAATGCCTTACGGATGAGAAGCGGCTTTCCATCTGCAGAAAGCACAAAATTCCGATTACCACGGTGGAAAAGAAGAATCCGTTTCTGTTGCATGCCAAGGTGGGGGCCTATCTGGCCCGGAACAAATATGGTATTAAAAATCAGGATATACTGAACGCTATCTGCAACCATACCACTGGCAGGCAGAATATGAGTACACTGGAAAAGATAGTCTTTATCGCTGACTATATTGAGCCGGGAAGAACACATGCGCCGAATCTGGCAGAAGTCAGGAAGCTTGCTTTTGTGGATTTGGACAAGGCGTTTCTCCGGATTCTGGAGGATACGCTGGATTACCTGAACGATACAGGCGGAGATATTGATCCCATGACAGAAGAGACTTGGAAGTTTTATAATAACAGAGGTCAGGAGGAAGTATGGAGAAAGAAAAAGCTATAGAAATGGCTAAATTGGCCATTCATGCATTGGAGGACAAAAAGGCGGAAGATATTCGTATCATTGACATCAGCCAGGTATCTGTCATTGCGGATTATTTTATTATTGCCAGCGGTTCTAACCGAAATCAGATACAGACGCTTTGCGACAATCTACAGGAGACATTGGGCCGCGCAGGATATCCGGAAAAGCATACGGAGGGGTATCAGACTGCAAACTGGGTTTTGCAGGATTTCGGCGATGTGATTGTCCACATTTTTGACAGGGAGAACAGACAGCTCTATGACCTGGAACGCATCTGGAGAGACGGCAGACAGATGGAGATAGGAGATTTGGAAGCCTGATAAAAAAGTTGGGGTTTTGTATATAAAAAAGGAAGCTCTGGGTACGGAAATCCGGCCCGAGCTTCCTTTTTTGATTACGTTGATTCTTCCCTACTGCCAAGGTGCATATAAAAGCTGATCAGATAGAGTCCGCAGACGCCTACAATTGCGTAAACGATTCTGGAAAGCCACGACATATCGCCAAAGATAAAGGCTACCAAATCGAAGCGGAATATACCAATCAAAGCCCAGTTGATTGCACCGATGATAGCAATGGTAAGGGCAGTACCGTCCAAAAATTTATTTCCCATTTGTCTCCCTCTTTTCTGCGCGGCATTTAAAGTCCCGGCTATATTAATATCTGCAATAAAATTGAATTTATACATTGCATTCGGATATCATATAACGGAGACTTTTTCGACGGGGCGTGAGTAAAAACAAAGAGGACAAAATCAAAATCTCAGCGGTAAAAACGGAATACGCCAAATACCTTACCCAAGATCTGGCAGTCATCTACAATGATCGGAGCCATGGAATCATTTTCCGGCTGCAGACGGATATGGCCATCTTCCTTATAATAAGTCTTTACCGTGGCCGAATCATCTATCAGGGCAACTACGATTTCGCCGTTGCTGGCTGTGCTGCAGGAGCTGACAAAAACTCTGTCACCGTTGAAAATGCCGGCATTGATCATGGAATCACCGCGGACATTGAGAATGAATGATTCACCCTTTGGAACAATGTCTGCCGGTACCGGAAAGTAATCTTCGATATTCTCCTCCGCAAGGATAGGCTGTCCGGCAGCCACATTGCCGATAATGGGAAGATTTACCATTTCCGTGCGTATCATTTGAAAGCTGTCGTCGCAGATTTCTATGGCTCTTGGTTTTGTAGGGTCTCTGCGGATGTAACCATTCTTCTCCAGTGTCTCCAGATGAGAATGGACAGAAGATGTGGATTTGAGCTTTACTGTCTCACAGATCTCACGGACTGTGGGAGGATACCCTTTTTTTAATATTTCTTCTTTTATGTAATCAAGTATTTCCTGCTGTTTGGCGGATATTTTTCCAGATGCCATATATTAACCTCCTGCGTTTTAAATTTGCTTTGTAGTTCTTTTGACTATCTATACTTTATCACACATGAAAGAAAAAAGCAAACATATATTCCAAAAATATGTTCGTTTTTCTTGACAAACAAATGTTCTCATACTATAATCTTAATCAGAACAGATGTTCCGGAACATATGAGCGTATTTAGGTGTGAGGAGAGGGATTGAAATGATGAAAGAGCAGAAGAGTATCCGCAGGATGAATGATGGAGAACTGAGGTTTTATAAATGCATGCTGCGCCTGCGCAGGGAGCGCAGACGCAGAATTGTGGTTTCGATGTTTGCCGTGCTGGCAGTGACCTGTGTGATCATGGCGGGGACTATACTTTATTCGTCCATAAGGACTCAGGCGGGAAACGGCTTTAAGTATTATACCAGCGTCACTGTCAAAAGCGGCGATACTCTTTGGAACCTTGCCGATGAATATGTGGATTATAATTATTATAAGGACAAGAACAAATATATCGCAGAGGTAAAAAGTATCAATCATCTGGATGATAACTGTACGATTACGGCAGGGCAATCATTGATCGTTCCTTATTATTCCGATGAATATGCAGAATAGACATTGTTTACGATTCCACGGAGGGCTTTTCGCGGAGCTTGACATATTGGGCGGCCCTGCGGCGGTTTGCATCCTGCTGTGCCGCATAGTGCTTTCTTGTGGTATTGACATCCTTGTGGCCGAGTACATCTGCAACCAGGTAGATATCTCCTGATTCCTGATAAAGATTGGTACCATAGGTACTCCTCAGTTTATGAGGGGTTATCTTCTTTAATGTGGTAACTCTGGATGCATATTTTTTGACAAGATTTTCGACGGCCCGCACAGTCATTCTACGGTTTTGCAGGGAGAGGAAAAGCGCGTTTTCATGGCTTTCGAGAGGAATGATATGGTCCCGTTCCTCCAGATAATCTAAAAGTGCGGTTTCCACCTCTTCGCCAAAATAGACAATGGCTTCGTAACCGCCCTTTCGGCGTATTTTAATACCGCATACATCAAAGTCAATGTCTGTCAGGTCCAATCCGACACATTCTGACACACGGATGCCCGTTCCAAGGAGCAGAGTCAGAAGCGCTACATCCCGTATCTTTGTCTTATTATGATATTCCAGCTCTTTTTTCGTGAGCTTGCTGCCATTCTCCACCTGATCCAGCAGGATTGCGACTTCATTGGGCTCCAGGCGAATGATCTCCTTATCATGCAGCTTTGGCAGGGCTACCAGAGAGGCCGGATTATTCTTGAGCAGTTCTGCTTTGTAAAAATAGTTATAAAAGCTGCGCAGCGCGGCAAGCTTTCTTGATTTTCCCCGTTCCGCATTGGTGATATCCTTGCCGGCTTTCTGATAGAGGGATATGTAATCCAGGTATTCTTCGATATCAAGATGTGTCAGTTCATCCAGCAGGGAAAAAGGGAGATCTTTTATTTCCATATTTTTGCACAGTGCATTCTGTTCATGAAGATATTCAAAGAACAGCCGGATGTCGTAGGCATATCCCAATCTGGTACGGGCAGAGGTATATTCCTCGATTCCACGGAAAAAAGTCTTGCAAAAAGGGGGAAGCGTCTCCAGAACAGCCCTCATTTTCAGGATATTTTGTTTGTTTTGTTCGTCATGGTAATTTTTCTCATCTAATACAGCCATCAGTAGCCCAACCTTTCATATTACCGTTTTGGATTGCGGTGAACATTCTCTCCTTTACCCCCGGATTCTCCTGATTCAGTTGTCTGAGCAAGGTTTTCACATACTCGCGCTTGGTATAGCCGTCTGCCGGACAGGGACTTTTCACCACAGGGACATTGTGTTTGTGTACGAAGCCGATGACATCCGCCTCATTCATATACAGTAACGGGCGGATTACTGTAAGCTGTGTCCTGTCCAGGTAAGTGACAGGAGAAAAGGTATGGAACCTTCCTTCGAAGATGAGGGACATCAGCATGGTCTCCACTACATCGTCCTTGTGGTGGGCATAGGCTATTTTCTGACAGCCGGCTTCTTTGATGGCCTGATTCAGGGCGCCCTTGCGCATCTTGGCACAGAGAGAGCAGGGATTGTCCTCCTTGCGCTCTTCAAAGACAATCTGAGCGATATCCGTCTGCACAATGGTATATTCAACCTCCAGCTCCCGGCACAGATCCTTGATTTTATCAAGATTGAGATTGCGGAATCCAAGGTCTACCGTGACCGCATGGATATCGAAATGTTTTGGATAAAAACGTTTTAAGCTGTGAAGCGCATATAAGAGCGTAAGGCTGTCTTTGCCGCCGGAGATACCCACGGCAATCCTGTCACCGTCCGCTATCATCTGATAATCGTCCACAGCCTTACGGACATAGCTCAGTACTTGTTGAAGCTTCATGTGCATACCTTCCTTTCCGTTACTATTTTAGTATTTTTGTGCAATAAAGACAAGTGCTAATTATAGCTTTTTGATAATAGAATCTTGTTTTAGATTCTATTATAGCTTTTTGATAATAGAATCTTGTTTTAGATTCTATTATAGCTTTTTGATAATAGAATCTTGTTTTAGATTCTATTATATTTCTATGAAAGATGGATATACTTTTATCAGGCTTAGCAAAAAGCTGCCAGTGGGCAAGAAAGGGAGACGAAGATGATGAAATTTTCAGACAGCATAACGAAAGATAATTTGATGAGAGCTTTTGCCGGAGAAAGCCAGGCAAGGAACCGCTATACTTTCGCGGCATCTCAGGCAAAGAAAAACGGCCTGTATGTTATCAGCGCGATTTTCGGATTTACAGCTTCCCAGGAAAGGGAGCATGCAAAAGTTTTTTATGATCATCTGAAAGAGATGGCAGGCAGTACCATTACCGTGGACGGCGGTTATCCTGTGGATATTTCCGAGGATGTATATGAGCTGCTGGACAAGGCGCAGCACAACGAGTATGAGGAACATGACCCGGTCTATAAGGCTTTTGCGGAGACGGCAAAACGGGAGGGATTCGATCAGATAGCGTTTTCCTTTGCGCGGATAGCGGAAATCGAAAAGATTCACGGCGACCGTTTCGGAAAATTTGCAAAGCTGCTCAAGGAGGGAAAGCTTTTTATATCGGATGTGGAAGAAGAATGGATGTGCCTGAACTGCGGCTATGTATTTAAGGGAACGAAAGTGCCTGATATCTGTCCCGTGTGCCGGCATGATAAAGGCTATTTCATCCGATTTGAACTGTCGCCTTTTGGAAAATAAACCTCTGCCTTTAGCATTTTTTGTAAAATCTGGGAAAGCCTACTTGTTATGTAAAGAAATTAAGAGTATGATAATAGATATAAAATATGGAAGAGGGCATTCCATGGAATACAAGAAAGGGCATCTATATGAAATTCAACAAAAACAGCAAATATGTTCGATGGGGATTGACGGCATTCGGGGTTATTGCAGGGGGAATCACGTTTTATTATTTTATATTCCACAGTACAAACATTAAGTCCGGCATTGGCACCGTTCTTGATATTCTGAAGCCGGTTCTGTTCGGACTGGCTACGGCTTATTTACTGACTCCTGTGTTGAATTTTGTAGAGAATAAGATCCTAACTCCGTTTTTGGATATGTGCAATGTAAAAAAAGGAAGAAGACGAAGTGTATTTACCAGGGGAATCGGCATATTGATTACTGCCTTTCTGTTTGTGGCTTTGATCTATATGTTGATTTCCATGCTGGTTTCACAGATTATTCCCAGCGTCCAGGGCATTATAGACAACTTTGATTCTTATAGCAAAAATTTTACGGACTGGGTGGAACAGACACTGAAAGATAATCCAGATATCGGGAAATATGTGACAAGAACACTGGAACAGGTGGAAGAGAAGATCAATGATCAATTCAGCGATATTCTGCCCGGCACGGCTTCCATTATCAAAACAGTGTCACAGAGTATCATAAGTGTGATTGATGTTTTGTGGGATTTTATCATTGGCTTTATTATTTCCATTTATGTGCTTGCTAACAAAGAGCGCTTTGCTGCACAGGCAAAGAAATCCGCATATGCCTTATTTGAACAGGATACCGCAAATACCGTAATCCGCAATTTCCGCTTTACCCACAGGACATTTATCGGATTTTTAAGCGGAAAAGTGCTGGATTCCATTATCATTGGCATTCTATGCTTTCTTGGGACTACATTGCTGAAGACGCCCTATGCGATGCTGATCAGTGTGATCATAGGCTGCACCAATATCATACCTTTTTTTGGACCGTTTTTGGGGGCAATTCCCAGCGCAATCCTGATTTTTGTGGTGGATCCCATGCATCCGCTGAATTGCGTGTATTTTGCCCTGTTTGTGCTGGCGCTCCAGCAGTTTGACGGTAATATCTTAGGACCCAAGATACTGGGAAATTCTACCGGACTGACGGGGTTCTGGGTCATTTTTGCCATTACTTTCTTCGGGGGGCTGTTGGGCGTATTTGGAATGATTGTGGGCGTGCCTATTTTTGCGGTGGTATATGCTGCAGTCAGGGCATTTGTCAATACCAAACTGGAGAAAAAGCAGCTTCCGAAAGAGACCAGGCAATACGAAAATGTGGAATACATAGACGAAAAAGGGATAATACATCCAATAAACGTAAAGGCTCAGAACGGAAAAAAGAACGACAGGCTGCAGGAGAAACAGAAAGGTGAGTGTGAAGAAAAATGAGATTCCTGGTACAAAGGGTAAGCGAAGCCAATGTAGCCGTGGACGGACAAAGCATCGGCAAAATCGGACAGGGTTTCTTGGTCTTTGTTGGTATCAGCAATGCCGATACCATGAATGAATCTGAAAAAATAGCGGACAAAATGGTCAAAAAGATGTTGGGACTTCGGATTTTCAGTGATGAGAATGGCAAGACGAATCTGGATCTAAAATCCGTAGACGGTCAGCTGCTGATTATTTCCCAGTTCACCCTATATGCAGATTGCCGTAAAGGAAACAGACCGTCATTCATAAACGCGGCGGCGCCATCCAAAGCGGAGGCTCTCTACGAATACATTATAGAAAAATGCCGGCAGGAAATACCTGTAGTGGAATGCGGAAGCTTTGGCGCGCACATGAACATTTCCTTAATCAATGACGGCCCATTTACGGTTATGCTGGATTCAAATGATTTGGCTATTGCGTAGCCTCATAGCACCAACTATTCGTTAAAGTTGTCTTTTGCGAATAGTTGGATACCGCCTCTCTCACCAGGCGTTTACCCCTTGAGACCCAGTGAAAAGAAATAGGCAGCCATCTGTGCCCGGGAGCTGAAAGATTCGGTTTCCAATAGCTGACGGATTTCTTCCCTGGAATAGAATCTGGCTTCAATCTGTTCATTTTCTGAAGTATGGTCCTCCAGATTTCCCTCAGCCTCCACGAAAGCGATGTAGGTTGTAGTATCGGAAATGGCCACTGCAGCAAAGGATGGCGGCAAGATTTTGTTGATTTTCCGGAGCTTTAACCCTGTTTCCTCGTAAAGTTCCCTTGCAATGCAGGCTTCCAGGGATTCGTCAGGCTCCAGCATTCCGGCGCAGAGATTATAGACCATGCGGTTTATGCCCATTCGGAATTCATGGAGCAATAGCATTTTATCCTCATGAGTTGCCACAATGGACACGCCGCTTGGCTTGCCGCCCACGTCTTCAATGCCGGCAAGCTCCCTGCGGCTGACAATTTCATACTTCTTTTCCCGGCCAGCTTTATTTCGATAGGTAAGTTCATAGTTCTTAAGATACTTTCCGTCTTTGACTTTTTCAAATTTTAAAAATTCCATAGAAGTGATCTCCTTTGCCGGACCCGCCCCGCGGTGGTTTCTGGTTATATACTTGAAAACTGCAGTTGTTCCCGCAGTGGTTTGCTGATTTTCTTCCTGGTAATCTCTACCAGGCCCAAGGGTGTCATATCTATCACCGTAGTCTGTACTTTATCCTGCTTTACAAGTGCTTTCAGCACATGCAGAAGCTGCGCATTGTCACTGGCTGCCCGCATATTGATAAAATCCACGATAATGATGCCCGAAAGATTCCGAAGGCGAAGCTGCAGCGCAACTTCCTCTGCCGCTTCCAGGTTGACTTTGCGATAGGTATCCTCAGGATTCTTCCCCTCTTCATACTTTCCGGTATTTACGTCTATAACGGTCAGGGCCTCTGTAGGTTCAATGACCAGATACCCTCCTGATTTCAGCCATACCCGGCTCTCCAGGGCTGTTTTCATTTTGCTTTCAACAGCGTACAGGGCGGAAAGGGAAAGCATGCTATCCTGATAAAACCGGATGGGAATGCCTGGGGAATACTGTATCAGCTGTTCATATAATGTCTTCTGGTCAGTGATGATTTCCCATGCAGTTGTTTCGCCGCGCCGCTTTTCTTCTATGCTGATAGTTTCTTCAGAGGGCATTTTCCCCGCAGATAAATACTTGTCGGTAAACTGTTCCAGGGCCGCCGATATCTCCGTATCAGCTCTTTTAAGACAGGAAAAACAGCTCCGGTACCTGGCGATATAAAGTAATCTGAGATACTGCGCGGCTAATGCGTAAAAATGATCTAACAGCTCTTCTGCGCTATCCAACTCTTCCGCCTTTGTCCTGACAATCAATCCCGTAGAGGGTAAGGCACATTCCAGGGAGGAAAAATCAAAGGAATCCTGCCGGGCTAACCAAGTGGCAGGCAGTAACAGCCGGCATTCCTGCGTGAGACAATTGTCGGCATTCAGGAGTCCTGCCTCCAGCAAAAGCTTATGCAGATTTCCTTTCTGCTTTTTGCCAAGCTTTGTAGAGTAACAGACTTTCTCAGACCCCATAGCTAATACAAAAAAGTCATTAGATATGGAGATCTGCGCAGTTATGGATGCCCGTTTTGATTTTTGTGCGTCGCGTGTGACTTGGACAAGAATTTCATCTCCCTCTATCAGCCGACCGTCAGGAACACGATTCAAAGGCCGCGGGGAATCGGTCTCTTTCAGCGAAAGGAAACATAATTCTCCTTTTTCGATTTCCACGAAACAGGCATTAATGTTTTTAGCCAAACTTTTTACTTTCCCTATATAGACAGATCCTATTCTGCTGGGAATCTTAGGGAAAAAGACAGCTTCTATCAACCGATTGTTCCGAATGGACAGAGCGCAGCTTTGTCCGTGATATACTGTGAAAAGCAGTTTTCCCTGATTTGTGGTCTGCCGCAGTGCAGCTTCCTCTTCCGAAATGGTCACAGAGGGTTTTTGCGCGATTTTTCTGCTCATGATACCCTGCTCCTTTCCTGTTGGAATCTTTTTCTCCGTCAGCAGATAATCCCGATATCATCTAACGGCACAAGGGCTCTCTTTCCCGAGGCGCCGATATCGGTATACACATCTTCCCTGGTGATAATTAATGCATTTTCTTTCAGGCTTTCGTTGTGATCAGCCAGGATAGCTTCCATTACCTGAGCCGGCTTGATATTCCCGCTGCTGGAAGCATCCACCAGCATTCGGAGCGTCCAATGCCCCTCTTCCATCGTGAGCTGAAATATCCCCGGCCTGATATCGACTTCTCTGTTCCCTTTCTTGGTCTCCTTGTTGATCAGGACTTGGTCTCTGGCCAGAAATGCCGGCAAAGCAGCCCGGAGATCTGTCACAGGTTCTCTGCCCCGGCGAAAGACAACCGTATAACTTGCCGCGGCTACGCTTGCCATGGCATTTCCGGCAGAGTCCGGCAGAACCTTGACAGATATGATCTCGATTCCGGGAACACTGACAGCATTTAAACGTTCCAGCACATCCTGACAGGAGATAATAGAGTGGACCTCAATATCCATATATTCGCCATTGCTGCACAGCCCCACCCCCAGAGGGGCGGCAAAGGCCATAACCTGATGGGGACTGAAGCCATTGGAATATACCACGTCTATCTGCGCTCTTCGTATGGCTTTTTGAAAAAAGCGCATAATATCCAGGTGTCCGGTATAGCGGACAGGACCATATTTTTTGAACTTGATGCGAAGCCTCATAATTGAATCCTTCCTGTTCCTTATTATTCTAAAATTAATCTGTGTCTGAGCTTTGCCTGGGTTCAAAACAAATACCTCCTCCGAACCTTGCCGCGCCGCAGCCCTGACATTTTTGCCTGCAGTTCTCCGAGTTTTCTTCTCGTTTTGCTTTTTCCCATTCCTGCTTTAAGAACTCTTTTGTGACGCCGCAGTCAATGAAATCCCAGGGAAAGATTTCGTCCAAAGACCGCTCTCTGTGGGCATAAAAGGAAACGGACAAGCCGCACTCTTCCATGGATTGCAGCCACCTGTCATTGTCATAGTATTCTCCCCATGCGTCATAGAATCCGCCCTTTTCATAGACCTTACGGATAACCTTACAGAGTCTCCTGTCACCTCTTGCCAGTACACCCTCCATCACGCTGGCATCCGCCTCATGCCAGTTGTATTTGATGCTCTTCTGGTTTAGCTGTTCGGAGATTGCAGTTCTGGTCAGATAAGCTTTGTCAAGGAAATCTTCTTTTGTACATTGCGCTGCCCACTGAAAAGCCGTAAAAGGCTTCGGCACGAAAAATGAGGTGCTGGCTACAATCTGCACTCTCCCGCCTGCCCTGCGCTCTTTTGGAACTGTATCAAAATAGGTAGCCGCAATCTGATTGGAAAGCTCTGCAATTCCACGGATATCCTCTTCTGTCTCAGTGGGCAGGCCCAACATGAAATAAAGCTTGACCCTGGTCCAGCCGCCCTCGAAAGCCAGAGCCGCTCCCTTTAAGATCGCCTCTGTGGTCAGCCCCTTATTTATGACATTGCGAAGTCTTTGGCTTCCGGCCTCCGGCGCAAAGGTCAGGCTGGATTTTTTTACATCCTGCACCTTGCTCATGACATCCAGGGAAAAGGCATCAATCCGCAGAGACGGCAGGGATATGTTCACATGCCGTTTGCTGCATTCCTCTATCAGAAAATCTACCAGCTCCGGCAGCTTGGAATAATCGCTGGAGCTTAAGGAGCTTAGGGAGATTTCTTCATATCCGGTGTTCTCCAGCATCTCCAGGGCATACTTTTTCAGTGTCTCCACATCTCGTTCCCTGACGGGACGGTATAGCTGACCGGCCTGACAGAAACGGCAGCCGCGGATGCAGCCTCTTTGGATTTCCAGCACCACACGATCCTGGGTCACCTTGATAAAAGGGATCACAGGCTTTGTGGGGTAATAGGTATCTGTCATATCCATGACGATTTCTTTGCAGACGGTCTCAGGGATACCCTCCTCCATAGGGAAGAACCGCTCTATAGTACCGTCCTCTTTATAAGTGACATCATAGAAACGGGGGACATACATGCCTGGAAGTTTTGCGGCCCTGCGCAGAAACTGGACTCTGTGAAATCCCTGCTTCCTGCATTCCTTATACAGATTCAGAAGATCACGGTATCTTGTCTCCCCTTCTCCAATATAGAAAATATCAAAAAAATCAGCCAGGGGTTCCGGATTGTAGGAACATGGACCACCCCCGATAACTATAGGACAGTCTTCCCCCCTGTCAGCTGCATTGACGGGAATCTGGGCCAAATCCAGCACTTGGAGCACATTGGTGTAACACATTTCATATTGCAGCGTGATTCCCAGAAAATCGAACTCTTTCACAGGATCCTGAGATTCCAGCGCAAACAGCGGGATATGCTGCTCTCTCATGACAGCATCCAGATCTACCCATGGAGAATAGACTCTCTCGCACCATACATCCTCCATGGAATTGAACATATCGTACAGGATTTGGATCCCAAGATGAGACATGCCGATTTCATACACATCCGGAAAACACATAGCAAAGCGCACCGACACTTTGGCAGGATCTTTCATGACAGAGTTATATTCGCCGCCTATATACCGGACAGGCTTTTCTATGCGTAATAAGATATCATCGCTTAGCGCTAATTTTCGTTCACTCATATTCTCTCCTTTTGATTCTCATTATTTCCACAGGTCTTTTAGCTGTTTCACATCCGCCCCTGTCATTTCCCGGTTGGAATAGCGAGCCTGTTCATAGATATCTGCCATACCGCTTAACTCCAGCTTCCGCTCCCATTCTCTGGCAGTGTAAAGCCCCGGGCTGTTCTTATTTAGGAGGTTGTTCCTGGCTGTGGCGGCTGTGAGTTTCTTTTTATATAGCTTGCGGATTCGCTCTCTGGGAGAAAACGCGCTGAACGGATTCCTGGTTTTTTTGCCGGAGTCTTTTTCTATCTCGCATTTTTCACGCAGGTCATAAGCTTCCCCCGTATCAACCGCCCGCTCTTTGTAACCGAATACCATGTATTTCTGAATCAGCCGGAAGAGCTTCCGGAGCAGCACGCCGATGCCGATGATAATGGCTGTGCCAAAGGCGACCAGTACGATGACCTCCAACACTTTCCAGAGCCAGAAAGGTTCGTCGGCAGACGGCAACCCCATATCACCCATGCCGTTAGACGGCATTCCCTCCTCCGCAATGGGATCTGAAAACTGTTCCGGTTGGGAAGAGCGTGAAAGCAGGAAGCGCAGAAACTGAAGCAGCAGATTCCCTATAGGCTTCAGAATACCGGCCAGCCATTCAAACTGTGTGCTGAATATCAATATGCCCATTCCCAGCAAGGAGTAACAAAAGACCAGTCCTATACCGGAATGGAACATCTCACCGGCGGGAAGAAATCCTGCGCTGCTCTGATTCATGGACAAAAAATGCAGATAATGGTCTATAAAGTAGACGATGAAATGCAATGTAATTCCTGCGATCAGGGAGAGATTATAATAGTTTTCCCACCCTCTGGTTCCCTGATAGTATTGAAACAGCGCCGCGACTGCAGCCAGGATCACCGTGAATAGCAGATGTACATTGCCGGAGTACACCGTGTCCTGCTTCAGGCGCAATACAAGAGATTGCAGCAGATACCCAATGACACAGACTGTGCAGAGGACTCTGCTTAGGATGGACTGTCCCGAGAGCGCAAAGACAAGCGTTGCCGCACCCAGATGAGCCAGCAGGAAGAGAATGAGATTTCTGATCCTATAGCGGAAAAAAAAGAACACGGGCGGGATCAGACTGCACAGTGCCCAGATGAGCAATCCCGGATCGCCTGTTCCGAGTAATTTATTTGCCGCACCCATAAAGGTCAGGGGCAGAGGGAAAAGCAGCCAATGGTTCATCTGTTCTCTTAAGAGTTCATTTATGTTTTCAATCCGTTTTATATTCATTCTATCCTCCCAGGGCGGGATCTTTATATGTTGAAATAAATGACTTCAACTCGTTTTTTCAGTTCTGGCATAAGCTCCGGTTCCTGGTTACCTGATACAGGATAGAACCAGGTAAAGGAGTTGCCGGCCGCCTCATACCTTTTGAGGAGTTCTGTGAAGTCCTCATATTGGTTGGGTGCAACGAAGCAGGTGAAAGATCCCTTGGACTCCTTCATCAGCCGTTCTTCAAAAGTCTCTACAAAGTTCGCGGTCTGCCGGGTGGTGTCAATTCTTGCCAATGCGCGATAGATAAAGTCCATCTGGCTTTGGCTGGCCTTGCCGTCAATGCAAAGAGGCTGATGCGTCAGGATATCCACGCCGTTTCCATAACAGGATACCTGCATTCCCTGCTGCAGAAAAAAGAGACATAATGACACTACGATGCGCAGGGACATTTCTACGGCGTCTTCCCTTTTCAGGATACTGTCATCCTCTATGTTAAAAAAAATACGTACACTTTTCAAAGAGGTGTAATTCCTCTGGTTTACCTTGAAATCTCCGGTCTTGGCCGTGGCTTTCCAATTGATGCTGCGCATGTCGTCATAGGGCTGATATTCCCGAATGCCGCGATATTCAAAAGGATCTTCCAGTAGATGGCGCTTGGTAAGCATTTCACCGTTTAGCCGGACAAAGGAACGGCGCAGCCTGGAACTGTCGTAAGGCTTGGGATATACATACAGCTCTGCCTTTACGGGCTGATCCGCCACCATCTGACTTAAGAAAAACAGATCAGAGGCCACCAGGCTGATTTCGTCTATGGTGTAATACCCCCTTTTCCCGCCCTTGAACTTTAAGGTACGCGTCACTTTCTCACCGCCGCCAATGCGGAATACGTCATTGCGGTAATACTGGTCAGTGGTGCGGGAGCCTCTTTCATTGCCAAACAGTAGATGGCGGTCGGTCTTGAATTTCACTTTCAGCATGGACAATGGCAGGCGTTTTCTGTTTTCTATGATTTCTTTCAGTTCACCTTGTTCCTCTTCAAAGATATGATCCATGGCAAAGCCTACGGATATCCGCAGATGCTTTCGCCAAAGCTTCTCATAAAGGGCTCTCTGTGCAATGAAAAGGAGATAGGCGATAAGGCCGATTCCCAGTATTTTGATCATCTTAATCCCCCCACCCGCCTTTTTTACGCACTGAACTCTTCGGTGGGTACAGGGATATCGGAAAGAATCTGCGCCATCCACTTTCTGGTGTTTTCAGTGCCGCCGCTGTTAAAACCTAACACTATGCGGTGCGCCAGCACCGGCACTGCCAGCGCTCTGACGTCATCCGGGATCACATAATCTCTGCCGTCCAGCCAGGCATAGGCTTTGGCGCAGCGAAGCAGCGCCAGGCTTCCCCTGGGACTGACGCCCATGACCACCTGTTCGCCCTCTCTTGTGGCTTCCACAATATCCACCATATATTCCTGTAGACATTTATGGACAAAAGTACGGCTTGCTTCCTCACGGGCTGCTGCCAGTTCTTCTAAAGACAGAACGCTCTCCAACCGGGTAAGGGGTTCTTCATCCATATATCTTTCCAGAATTGCCAGCTCTTCTGTCCTATCCGGCAGTCCCATGGAAAGCAGCATCATAAAACGGTCCATCTGGGCCTCCGGAAGAGGAAAGGTGCCTGTCGTCTCCACCGGATTCTGAGTGGCAATGACGAAGAAAGGGGTTCCGGGCACATAGGATTCCCCGTCGATGGTCACCTGGCGTTCTTCCATACATTCCAGCAGTCCGGCCTGGGTCCTGGGTGTGGCCCGATTGATTTCGTCTGCCAAGAGGATATTGGTGAAAACCGGTCCTTTGCGCAGGATAAATTCGTTTTTCTGCCTGTCATAGACATTTAAGCCTGTGATATCGCTGGGCAGAAGATCCGGCGTGAACTGAATCCTTGCAAAATCAGCGCTGATGCTCTTAGCCAGTGTCTTGGCCAGTTTGGTCTTGCCTGTGCCGGGCACATCCTCCAACAGCACATGTCCGTCCGCCAGAAGCGCTGTTAATAACAGCCTGGCAGTCTGCTCCTTTCCTACGATGACCTTAGAGATATTTGCAAGAACCTTGTCTCCCAACAGCTTTCCGCGGGAAACATTCTTTCCCTCAGTTCCCATTTCCGGTTACCTCTCTTCCGACTATTTTGACTTCCTGCCATGTCGCCTGCGGTGGCATGAACAACCAATGAACTTTTCACTTTATTCTATCATAAAGCAGTCCCGAATGCCATATTTTTAAATAAGCTTTCTTTCATTATTTCGGGGAATTCGATTATGAGTGATGCGACAATGGAACAAAAGCTGCGCCTGGTACAACAGGTGCGCTCCAGATATCAGGAAGATCAGTATGATTTATCCCAAAGGGAGCGGATATTGTACGGCAGGACCGGCGTCGGCTTGAGAGGAACGGGATATGACGATTCCTATGAGGATTTCTACCGGGAGAGAGATATGCCCGTACAGGGGGAGATATCGTCCTTTCGCCTGCGGCTTTTCCTGGCTATGTTTCTGGCAATGCTGTTGATCATAATGGATATCAACCATATGACAGTGGCCGGAATCACCTCAGAGAAGATATATGAGGTAATTTCGGCCGATTATGAGGAGGTGCTGGAGACATGGGCGGAGGCAATTGCCTCCGCCCCGAAAGCCAATGAACCGTGACAATATAGGGGATTTTACCTGTGCAAAGCGGCGAAAAGTTTTACAAAGTTCCGGAGAGATACGCATAAGCGTTTAGAATCGTCTCCCGGCGCTTTCCCGCCATGAAGTAGAAATCCAGCTGCCTGTCATTCTCCGTGTACAGATAAGAACCGTAGGCGGGAATGTCACACAGAAAAGCAGGATGGCTTGTGGCAGCAAGGATTCCATATCCTTTGTCCGACAGGAGGAAAGGAAGCTCTGCCCCATCATGGGAAATGTATCTGGCGCTGCCGCGCAGGCTTAAGCCCGGCCGGCCCTTTGCGCCGAAACTGTATAGGCGCTCGTCTTTTGCCCAGTCCAGATACAGCCATGTTCGCAGGCATCTGTCGGCGCCAGTCTCTATCTGCCGGCACTCTTTGGGGCGCTCTGCCAGGAGGAGCTTAGGAGCTTTTTGATTTTCCTCCAGAGCCAGATAGCGCACTGCGCCGGTTGCTTTATCCACCTGAAGCACCAGCTCATCCGTGGTCAATTCCACTGTTTTGCCAGTATCCCGGTACATCCAGAACTTTTCTGTCCGTTCCACCGCAATGCCGGGATGCACGGCTTTGCGGGGCTGTCCGTCCCTGATAAAAGAGATTCGTATAATGGCGCTCCCAACCGGGCTGAGGCGCAAAGTGCCGTAGCGGCTCTGCAGATAGAGACCGTCCGGCTGTTTTGTGATCCAGCGGACAGAGGGGTCGATTTTGGCATGGCCCAGGGGGCGAAGCTTTTCCGTAGGAGGGATATCGCCAAAAGCAGGAAAGGCGGAGGGCGTTTCTTTTTGGGAGATATGTGGCTGTTGGGCGGTATATGGCTGCTTCGGTTTCAGGACGGTACTTTGCTGCGGCAGGATCACTTTTTTCTTTTCGCCGCATTTACCGGATGCCGGCAAAACGACTGGGAGCGTCGGTTTTTTCAAAGGGGCTGAAGTCCTGCTCTCAGGTTTGGGAACGGGCGCTAAATTTCCCATATCCAAAGTTTCCGGGTCAGGCTTCCTCTCGGGCACGGGATCCGCGATCAGCCCCGTCAGATCCTGCGTATGGAGTATACACAATTCATGGAGCGCCCTTGTGGCGGCCACATAGAGAAGTTTTGCGTGACCGTCATCCACAGGATACTCTGCCCTGGTGGGATCCAGGATCAGGACCGTGTCAAATTCCAGTCCCTTGGTGTACGCCACAGGCAGTACCATGATACCGTTTCCGAAGACCGCTTTCTCCGGATCATTCTCCATGACTTCGATATACTGCCCCAGTTCCTTTGCGGCCCAGGCCGCGCCGTGTTCATTTCTGCAAACTACCGCAATTGTGTCGTATCCCTTCTCCTGCCATTTCCTGCAGATACCGGCTGCTTCCCGAATGATATCCGCATCGTTTCTTTGAAGTACGGTCACAGGGCTGCCATGACGGATGATAGGTTCCACCGGGTAGCTGGAAAAGCTTCCGTGACGGAGGATTCCGGTGGCGAAATCCGAAATCTCCACCGTATTGCGGTAGCTTTTTTTCAGGATGCCGAAGCTGTCCATTTCGTCCGGCAGAAGCAATGCGCGCAGTTCCTCCCAGTCGTTTAAGCCGAAGCCGAAGTGGATATTCTGAGATACATCTCCCATGACCGTATAGGTACAGTCCTTGATGCAGAAATGCAGGACGGAGTATGCCATCATACCGAAATCCTGTGCTTCGTCGATGACGATATGGTGTGCCTCGCTGATCACATCCGTCTCCTTGATCCTCTTATAGAGATAGGCCAGAGCCGCCAGATCGTACACATCGAATTCGTTTCCCGGAATGTCTACGGCCTTGCCTTTCAGGGCCTGCAGCTCCAGAAATCTGCGGTATAATTCATAGATGGAGCCTTTCCAGACCTTTGCGCCGTATCTGCCTCTGTAAGCTTTCAGGATGGCCTTGCGTTCAGGCTCTGTGTACTTGACGCCTTTACCCTGGAATTCTTCCTTTATTTTAATAATCAGGCGGTCATTGAGCATGCTGATTTTATTCTGCATGGAAACTTTGGGATTCTGGCGAATATAGCGCTCTACTGCTGCACTGTCTATTAGCAGCACCAAATCGCGGGGATTGACTTTTTTGCCGACAGTTTCGTCGTAGACGCCGCTTTTGCCGTCCCTGAGACCCTCCACGAATTGTCTGGGATTCAGATAGATAGATTCCCGCGGAATGCTGTCCCATTCCAGCTTGTCGCAATAAGCCTCCAGATCCCGAAACCACTCCAGTTTTCCCTTAATGCTGTCCCGGTCCAGGCTGTTTGTGCGGATGCGGTATTTTTTCTCGTCCCAGTCCTCGTACAAGAGCCGTACAAAAAGCTCCTCCATGGTCATCTGCCGGATACCGTACACGTCCAGGTCCGGCAGGACGCCGGTGATATAATTCAGCAAAATCCGGTTGCTCCCCACGATATAGAAATCATCCGGTCGGAAGCGTTCCGCATAATTGTACAGGATAAAGGAAATCCGGTGCATGGCCACAGTGGTCTTTCCGGAACCTGCCACACCCTGAACGATGACATTGTGATAGGGAGATTTGCGGATGATGATATTCTGCTCCTTCTGTATGGTGGCCACGATTTCACTGAGCACAGCCTGCTTATTCTTGGCCAGATATTTGGTCAGCAGATCGTCATTGGCCACCACCTCGCTGTCAAAATACTCCAGGAGCTTTCCGGCTTCGATCTCATAGGTGCGCTTTCGTTTCAGGTCAATGGGGATCTCTTTATCGCCGGGAGCCGTGTAGCTGCATTTGCCTAGGCTGTTCTCATAATAGGCGTTTGCCACGGGTGCGCGCCAGTCTATCACTATCTGGTGGGTGGCGTCTACCGCAATGCCGCCTCTGCCGATATAAAGGGATTCTTCCTTGTTCAGAGTCTCGTCGCGGAAGTCGATCCGTCCGAAATAAGGCTTATTCAGGGCCTTTTCGTTTCGCGACAGAGCATGCTTCATATGCTCGTGCATGGTGGTGAGATTCTGGAGGGAGTTGATGAGCTCCGGATTGTCGTCGTGAAAATGCTCCAGCATATCGTCGATCTCCGCTCCCATCTCGTCAACCTGCCTGCCATAGCTTTTCAGATTGGCACGGATGACAGAAAGGGTCTGTTCCAAAAAGTTTTCCTCTGCCTGACGGGTAGTGCCTCGTATCTGTTCTTCTTGAATCATGGGGTGCTCCTTTCTTTGCATCAGATTTTCCTGGGGTCAAGTACTTAAAATTATAAATAAAATAATAAAAAATACTAGACTTTTCTTTTATTTTTTGGTAAAGTGTTATATGGAACTGTACCTGGAGGAAGCTGCTGTAAAACAGCAGCTTTTTGTCGTTATTCCGTTGCGCTCCGGACACAACTCTGCTACAATGAAATATGGGAAAAAACAATTTCTGAAAGGAGACAGTTATGGCAGGACATGGAAGAAAGGCATTCCAGGGAACAAAACAGGATATGGGAAGTGACAGTATACCAAAGCTCATGCTGAATCTGGCAATTCCTGCGGTGGTGGCACAGCTCATAAACATGCTCTATAATATCGTGGACCGGATATACATCGGTCATATTCCGGATGCCGGGGCGTCGGCGCTGACCGGGGTGGGATTATTTCTGCCCATCCTGATGATGATCAATGCTTTTGCCATGCTGGCAGGTTCCGGCGGCGCGCCCAGGGCGGCGATTGCCATGGGTAAGAAAGACATGGAAAGCGCCCGGAAGATATTGGGAAACTGTTTTAGCGTACTTATGATCTTTGCCGTTGGGTTGACAGCGGTGTTTTATGTCTTTGCACCCTGGCTGCTTCGGCTGTTTGGCGCAAGCGATGTGACACTGCCCTATGCCCTGTCCTATGCGCGCATCTATATCCTGGGAATCATTTTCGTGATGATCGTGATGGGAATGAATCCCTTTATTACCACCCAGGGCTTTGCGAAATTCAGCATGATCACCACAGTGGTGGGCGCTGTGTGCAATATTATTCTGGATCCGATTCTGATCTTCGGTCTAAATATGGGGGTGCAGGGAGCCGCCATAGCCACAGTCATCAGCCAGGCTGTCAGCGCTGTATGGGTGCTGAGTTTCCTGCGGGGCAAAAAGACCATGCTGAAACTTACGCTGTCCGATATGAAGCTGGAGGCGCCTGTTATATTGCCCTGTCTTGCATTGGGTATTTCCACGTTCGTGATGCTCAGCACAGAGAGTATTCTGAATATCAGCTTTAACAGCAGCCTCTCCCGCTTTGGGGGAGATGTGGCAGTAGGGGCAATGACGATCATCTCCTCCTGCAGCCAGCTGGTGACATTGCCTCTGCAGGGCATCTGTCAGGGCGGACAACCTATCATGAGCTATAATTTCGGCGCGGGCAAAAAGGAACGGGTGAAGCAGGCTTTCCGCTGCCAGTTCCTGGCTTGTACATCTTATGCCTCTGCCCTGTGGCTGCTTATGCTGCTCTTCCCTCGGATATTCGCCGGTATCTTCAGCGGCGATGCCGTGCTGGTGGATTACACGGTCTGGGCAATGCGTATCTATATGGCGGGCATTTTCTCCACGGGCATACAGATCGGCTGTCAGCAGACTTTCATGGCGCTGGGCCAGGCCAAAATCAGTCTGCTGATGGCATGCCTGCGGAAACTTGTGCTGCTGATTCCCCTGATTTTCCTCCTGCCGCAGATTCTCTCCGATCAGGTATTCGGCGTATTTGTGGCAGAGCCCGTCAGTGATATTCTGGCTGCAACCGTCACTGCCACCATGCTTTTCACCAGGCTGAATATAATCCTGGAGAAAGGGGCAGGCGGACAAAAAGCACAGGCGTAAAGCCTGTGCTTTCCCGGGAGGTTAGCGATTTGCCAGTTCGGTGGTGATTTCTTCCCAGCCAATCTCTTTCTCGGCCATCAGCACCATCATGTGGTATAGAAAATCGCTGATCTCGTATTTGACCTCACTGGCCGAGGGATTCTTGGCGGCAATGACGATTTCCGTAGCCTCCTCCCCCAGCTTTTTTAAGATCTTGTCAAGGCCCTTGTCGAACAGGTAATTGGTGTAGGAGCCTTCCTTGGGATGGAGTTTTCTGTCCTTTATGACATCAAAGACTTCCTCAAAGACCTGCAGAGGGTTGGCGGCTTCCTCCACATCCTTTTTCACAATGTTTTGAAAAAAACAGCTCCTTGCGCCTGTGTGGCAGGCAGCGCCAATCTGGGAGACCTTTGCGAGGAGTGTATCCTTGTCGCAGTCAGCGGTCAGGCTCTTCAGATACTGGAAATGGCCGCTGGTCTCTCCTTTAAGCCACAACTGCCTGCGGCTTCTGCTGAAGTAGGTCATCCGGCCGGTGCGAAGCGTCTGCCCATAGGCATCCTCGTTCATATAAGCCATCATCAGTACTTCTCCCGTACGGTAATCCTGCACAATGACAGGGATTAACCCATCCGAATTCTTTTCCAGGTCATCCCATTGCAAAGCGGCTTCAAATGTTTCCACCAAGATTCCGTTCTCCTTACATAAGCCTTTCAGCGCCAGAATGTCGCGGTAATTGTCATTGATGGTATTCCCGGTGACTCCGCAGACATTTTCATAGGCAAAAATTTCCATCAGTTTATTCAAGGCAATCTGATTCACTTCCACCAGAAAGGGCAGCGTTGTGACGCTCTGGGTCTCTCTGATCTGATGCGGTGTCTGCAAAATCAGCCCGCATACATAGGTCTCTAACAGCTCTTTATTCCCCGCGATGATGTCTGCGCTGCTGCTGGAAGCCAGGAGTTTATCCCTGCCGAAACGCTGGGAAGCCTCCTTGGTAAGGGCAATGTTGCTCTCCTTGGTGTAATCCAGAACCGCTCGTCTGCAGCCTGCGTAAAGCAGCTTTTTGACATCCTCCAGGCGCCTGACATTTCCGGCCCCGGCGACCTCCATCTCGGCAGCGGCGCAGATATCCTTGATCATCTCCAGCGCCTCCTCATGTTCTGCGTCTCCATCGGACATATCAAATACCACAAGGCCGTCGGCATTATTCTCGTTATAGAGATGCACCAGACGCAAAGGATCCGTCTCCACCACGGACAAATCGTTCAGCCGCCTCACCGCATGATTGTTATAAAGATAGATACATGGCACGAATTTTTTTACTAACATATCAGTAACCTCATTTGTTTGAATTTCTGTCGTTAAAGGCTTCCCTTAGTGCTGAGCACGTCTCTGATTCTGGGTTCCGCTCCCGTGGCCATGTCCAGGGCTTTGGCAAAGGATTTGAACATAGCCTCTATCATATGATGCGTATTGCTGCCATCCAGGATTTTCAGATGCAGATTCATCCCAGCGCTGTAGGAGACCGCATAGAAGAACTCCCGCACCAGTTCCGTATCCAGGTCCCCCGCCCGCTCTGCGGGAAAGCTTGCCTGGAAATTGAGATACGGCCGTCCGCTCAGATCCACCGCGCAAAGGGCAAGGGCATCATCCATGGGCAGGATAAAAGAGCCGTATCTGCGGATGCCCTTTTTATCTCCCACGGCTTTTGCGACAGCCTGGCCAAGCACAATGCCCGTATCCTCCACAGTGTGGTGGCCATCCACCTCCAGATCGCCCTTTACCCGGCATTTCAGATCAAAAAAGCCATGTCTGGAAAAGCCCTCCAGCATATGGTCAAAGAATCCGATGCCTGTGGATATTTCGGATGCTCCGGTTCCGTCCAGATTCAAATGGACGCAGACGGCGGTCTCTTTTGTATTTCGTTCCACATAGGCTGATCGTGTCATAGGCTTTCCTCCCCGAACCGTACCCGAATGCTGTTGGCATGGGCCGTAAGTCCCTCGCTTTCGGCAAAAGTCTCGATATCTCCATGTACCTTTTCCAGAGCCTGCCTGGAATAGGAAATAATACTTGTCTTCTTCATGAAATCATCCACATTTAACGGTGAGAAAAACTTAGCCGTACCGTTTGTGGGCAAAATGTGGTTGGGCCCCGCAAAATAATCGCCCAGAGGCTCGGAAGAATATTCTCCAAGGAAGATGGCGCCGGCATTGCGGATCTTGGTCATGACCTCGTAGGGATTGGCCGTCAGGATCTCCAGATGCTCGGAGGCAATTTCATTGGCGGCGTCTATGGCTTCTTCCATGCTGCCCGCCAGCAGGATATATCCGTACTGCTCCAGGGATTTTCGGATGATTTCTTTCCTGGGAAGCCTGGATGTGAAAGTATCTACCCATTTGCTGACCTGCTCTGCCAATTCCTTTGAGGTGGTGATCAGGATAGCGCTGGCCAGCTCGTCATGCTCCGCCTGAGAAAGGAGATCCGCGGCTGCATATTTCGGATTGGCCGTCTCGTCCGCCAGCACAAGGATTTCACTGGGACCGGCAATGGAATCGATTCCGACATAACCGTACACCGCCTTTTTTGCCAGCGCAACGAAGATATTGCCCGGGCCGGTGAGCTTATCCACCTTGGGGACGGACCGGGTGCCGAATGCCATGGCTCCCACTGCCTGGGCGCCTCCCACTCTGTAGATGGTATCCACACCTGCAATATCCGCCGCCACCAAAGTCCCCGGATTGATCTTCCCCCGGGCATCCGGCGGCGTGGTCATGACGATCTCTCCCACCCCGGCCACCTTTGCGGGGATTACGTTCATCAGCACGCTGGAGGGATAGGCGGCCTTTCCGCCGGGCACATAGACGCCGGCTCTTGCCATGGGAGTAAATTTCATTCCCAGAATGGTGCCGTCCGCCTTGGGCTCGAACCAGCTGCTGCGAAGCTGCTTTTGATGAAAGGCCCGGATATTTTCCGCGGAGCGCCGGATAACCTCTACCAGCTTTTTGTCCAAAAGGCTGTAGGCTTCGTCGATTTCCGCCCTTGGTACCCGGATATTGTCTGTGTTCAGGGCAAATTTATCGAATTTCAGGGTATAATCAAACAATGCCTGGTCTCCGTCCCTGCGGACATCCTCCAGGATGCCGTTTACAGTATTCTCGTATTCAGAATAGTTGTTAGGACTTCTCCTTAGCAAATCGTTTAATAGATTGGATTTGGTTTCTGCTGTCAGCGTTACGACTCTCATTGTCCCTGCCTTTCCGCTCTGTTGGCTTCGCTTATTTTTAATTTTTTGCGCAGTATTAATACCAGCTCCTGAATCCTGGTCCGCTCCATCTGCATTGCCACGGGATTTGCGATCATCCTGGCAGAGAGTCCGCAGACTTCCTCCAATACGTCCAGGCCGTTTTCCCGGAGGGTGGAACCGGTCTCCACAATATCCACAATGACATCCGACAGCCCGACCAAAGGCCCCAGCTCCACGGAGCCGTTTAGCTTAATGATGTCCACGGTCTGATGCTTTTTATTGTAGAAGTATTCTTTGGCGATATTCGGATATTTGCTGGCCACACGGATGCGTTCATGGTGCAGAAGCAATTCCCTGGCAGACTCCGGCCCGCAGACACACATTCTGCATTTTCCAAAACCCAGGTCCAGAATCTCATATACATTGCGGTTCTCCTCCAGCACTGTGTCCCGGCCAGCCACACCCATATCCGCGGCGCCGTACTCCACATACGTAGGCACATCAGGACCTTTTGCCAGGAAGAACTTTAACTTCCATTCTTCGTTTACGAAGATCAGTTTCCTGGTCTTTGGGTCTTTCATCTCTTCGCAGGTGATGCCCATCTCCTCGAAAAGCTCCAGCGTTTTATTTGCAAGCCTTCCTTTGGCCAGCGCAAAGGTCAGATAACTTTTGTCCGTATTCATTTCGCATCCTCCTGGGGAAGCAGCACTACCGGTATTCCCTGGCTGCGCAGCCTCTGAGCCTGAGCCAGCTTATCTGCAAAGTCTTTCTCATGATAGGTAAGCTCTTTGATCTCTTCCTGTATGGGCAGCTGCACCTTTTGTCTGGATAGCGCTTCCATAATAATGTCTACGACAATGACAAAGCCGACAGCCGGCGCGTCCTTGCCGAATTGCTGCAGCAGTCTGTCATATCTGCCGCCCTTTACCACAGCCTCGCCTACACCGTAGGTATAAGCTTTGAAGATCATACCGGTATAATACCGGTATTTGCTCAGCATGCCAAGGTCGAAAGAGGCATATTCCTCCACACCATACTGCTTCAGCAGGGAAGAAAGCTTCTCCAGACGCTTTATGGCGCCCAGAGAGCGGGCATTTCCCGCCATGGCTGCAGCCTGGGACAGAGAGCCCATATCGCCGAACAGATCCGCCACTTTCAGAAGCCTGGTCTGATAAGGCTCTGCCACCCTGCGCTGCGCAAGAAGCTCCTGAGCCCCAAAGTAGTTCTTGCCGGAGATAAAAGATCGCAGCTCCAGCTCAGTGTCTTCGTCCAGCCCCGCCTCCTCGCAGAGGCCTTTGAAATATTCCGCATCCCCGATTGCCACCTGGAACCGCTTTAAGCCTGTGCTCAAAAGAGCCCGGATCACCATGCTTATCATTTCCGCATCCGCTTCCACGGTTGGATCGCCTATCAGTTCCGCTCCCAATTGGGTGACTTCTTTCAGCTTCCCCTGAAGATTGGACGTATTGGTAAAGGTATTGCCGATATAACTGAAGCGCAGCGGGCGCTTTTCCTCACAGAAATACTTGGCGGCACAGCGGGCGATAGAGGGCGTGAAGTCCGGCCGGAGCACCAGCGTATTGCCCTCTTTGTCAAAGAATTTATACAGCTCTTTGCTGGGCGTGGTGCCGATTTCCCTGGAAAATACATCAAAGAATTCAAAGGCAGGCGTCTGGATATCCTCATAGCCATACAGGCGGATACAGGATTTCATCTGCTTTTCCACATGAAGCTTGTATGCATATTCCTTTCCATAGATATCCCTGACGCCTTCCGGCGTATGTAATAATCTCTGACTCATAAGCGATTATGCCTTTCTTAAACATTGACTGACCTGGTCGGTTTCTTTTCATGGACGATACCATGCCGGTCAAACACGCGTTTGCATGCCATTTACTTTAACACAGCAACGCGCTGCCATATTATCATGTCAACGTATCGAACCACCTTAGTATATCGAATGATTCCATTACTGTCAAGCCCTGTCCTCCAGGTCTTTCTGAAGGATATCCAGATAGGGCACCAGAATGCCGTGCTTATGGGGCAGAATGTAAGCAGGGTTCAATTCCTCATATCGAAAACTTTTCCTGCCGCCCTCTTTCGCCCGGTTCCAGAAGAAAAGGAGCATCTGCAGGGGCAGATAGTACAGAATGTCCTTGTGGGTGTAATAAATCAGGAAAAAGGAGATACCCCCCTGCTTTTCGAACTTTTCCATGAAAGCTACCTGATGGGCGTGGATATTTTGAAGAGCGAAAGTATCGGTGGCACATTCCTTGGCGTCAAAGCATACGGGAAGCCCCTGAACGGCTCCGATATAGTCAACGGTGCTCTTCTGCTCAAAATAGGCCAAGGTAATTTGGCGGCTTTCCTTATCGATCTTAATCGGGGTGATGGGAGTAGGCACTTTCTGGATCAGTGCAAGGCCTGCATCCGCATATTTCTCATTGGTCCTGTTAATCATCTCCTCCAGGGCCTGTCCCCGCAGCCCTCTGGAATTCCATGTAGCCATAGTTCTCCTTTACTTAATTTCCGGGATTTGTCCGGTTCCGAAAAGCTCTCTTTCCAGCTTTCGGAAAAAATCCGGGCAGGGTGCGATGACAGTCTTTTTGCTTAGAGAACTGCCTGTTCCGGATGTGACCTCCGGAAATACCACCCGGCCGGCATGCAGCAGCTGGTGGGTCAGGCCATATCGCCTTTTTAAATCTTGGTTGACGGTTCCGGAACCATACTTTGCATCCCCTGCCAGCGGATGTCCGATACTGGCCAAATGAGCGCGGATCTGGTGGCTTTTTCCGGTTATCAGCTCTACTTCCAGCAGAGTATATTCTTTTGTGACGGCAATGGGGGTATAGGCCGTATGAATAAAGGACTGTTTTTGCACAGGCATGCCCCCGGGCGCTTTGTTTTCCGGCAGTTCGGTCACAGTCACCAGATTCTGAGAGGAGTCTTTTACCAGACAGGCCTGTATGGAGGCGGCCTCACGCAACGGGCCTGCGCAGATTGTCCGATAATATTTTTGCAGCCTGCGTTCCCTGATGCAGCCGTTTAAATACTGCAGGCCTGCCAGAGTCTTTCCGCCCAGCACGATGCCGCTGGTATTTCTGTCCAGCCTGTTGCATACAGAGGGCCGGAAGACGGAGAGTTCTTTGGCCAGAGCAGGACTTTCCTTTAACAGATAACCGATCAGCCATTCGTTCAGGCTCAGATCTATTGGCGCCGCTTTCTGGGTCAGGATGCCCGGGGGCTTATTCAGGATCAGAAAGTCTTCATCCTCATACAATATGGTGATTCCTCTCAGGCGCTCATAGGCTGCGGTATAGTCTGCGAACCTCTTTTCTGTCGGGAAAGCGGCTTCATTTGCGGAGCGGTCACAGTCTGATTGCGTGACAGCCGCAGCCCTGCCGGAGAACTTTGCAAAGGTCTCCTCCGACAAAAAAGCGCGCACTTCATCTCCTGCGGAAAGAATTTCATTTCCTTCGGCTTTTTTGCCGTTTAAGGTGATGTTTTTCTTGCGCAGCATCTTATATAGGAATCCGTTGCCTGCCGCCGGCAGGTATTTGTGCAAAAACTTATCCAGGCGCTGTCCGGCCTGGTTTGGTCCAATCGTTATTGACTGCATATGATTTTATTTCTCCGGAATGCATTTCTTTGACGGAATACCTTTCTTCCATCTATAATGCCACGCTCTTCAGGGTAGAGATGACTGCCTGTGTCAGAGCCTCGTCATGCTCCAGCCCTTTCATCTGTTCCAGCCGTTCCGTATATTTGGGCAGGCTGGTAAATATCTTCACGGTGATATTCTTATGTCCGTCCATTTTTAAGATATCGCCGATGTGCTTGTAGAAATCATTTTCATTAAAATCTTTGTCATTTTCCGCATAGCCGCATATCGTGTTCCCGCAGACTGCAATGTGACCTATCACGTAATTTTTCTTATAGGAGGTGAATACCATGTCATACAGACAGCTTAGCCCCCGGACGTGCGGTTCAATCTCAGCGGACGCATCTCGGCTGCAGCTATGAAAGCGCAGGAACATGATTGCCGCCACAGCGCTTTTGCTGGCGGGAAGACAGCCCAGTACGGCCACGACGGTGAGCAGGTTCATCCTTTGGCGCGTCTGGATATACCCTGCTACGAACAGGGAAACGGAGATGGCAAAATAGAGCGCAGTGCGGATCAGCTCATACTTTTTTTGGGTGTTCAGATAATCTTTTGTCCCTTTTACGCTTTCTGTGGAGAACAATCGCTTCAGCTGCATGATTTACAGTCCTTTCTTCTTCATCTGTTCCATCACATGCAAAACGACACTGTGAGGCAAGGCCTTGGAAAGTATGCGAAAGGCCTTGATGGGCAGGCTGCACACGGACATGGTACGCTTGCGGTAAGAATCCCTCAGCGCCAGAGACACCACCCTTTCGGCGTCTACCATGGTATATTTCTTGACGGCCAGAGTGGAGCCGGTGGCTTCCGCAATGTCAAAGAACGGCGTATCCACCGGACCCGGGCAGACACTGGTGACATAGATGCCCGCATTCCGAAGCTCCTCTCCCAAAGCCCTTGAAAAGCTCAATACATAGGCTTTGGTGGCAGCGTAGACCGCAAAGCCTGGCTGGGGCAGGAAAGCGGCGCTGGAGGCCATCTGAATGATACGGCTTCCCCATCTCATATAGGGAATCATGCGGTGGGTCAGGTCTGTCAGGGCCCTGCAATTGACCTGTATCATACCGGACGCAAGCTCCGCATCCTGTTCGCAGAAGTTTCCCATGATCCCGTAACCGGCACAGTTAATCAGCATCCGCACGGCTGCGTTATACCGCAAAGCGGTATCTTCCAGTAAGTCAAGGGAATCCGTCCTGGTGATGTCCATTGCAAATATCCTGGTTCGGTGTCTCAGGGTACCGGCAAGCTGCTGCAATCTGTCCTGGCTTCTGGCCACAAGCCAGAATTCGTCTATACAGTTGAAATGGGCATCCGTCTGTCTGGCGAATTCCTTTCCGATGCCCGAGGAGGCGCCTGTAATGATAATGATATTCATACGTTTTCCTTTCTCTTTACGGAAAGCTCTTCTTCCATGGAAAGCTCTTCTTCCATGGAATGCTCTTCTTCCATGGAATGCTCTTCTGCTCATTTAAAATAAGCCGGTATAATCTTCGATATAGTAATCAGCCAGCTCCTTTTTTGCCTCTCTGTTTTGGACGGAGTACTCGTCTTCCACAGCGCAGACACGCATGCCGGCATTCTTTCCGGCAAGGATGCCGGCAACGATATCTTCAAACACCAGGCAGCGGGCGGGGGATACGTCAAGTTCCTGCGCCACGGCCAGATAGATATCGGGGTTCGGCTTTCCCCGGAGTACATCGGTGCCTGTGATGATGCAGGAGAAATAATCCCGCAGATTATGTACCTTGGCCACATTTTCCACCAGTATTCTGGAATTGCTGGTGGCAATGCCCAGACGGATCCCCAAAGCCTTGCAGCCCTCCAGGAATGCCGGAATGCCCTTTTTTAACGGCACTTCGTACATATATTTATCCCATGCCATCCGGTTCCACTCTTCCATAATTTCTTCCACAGATTCCGGAATCGGGAAATGTGCCTTAAAATATTCAGCGGTCTCGCCAAAGCTCATTCCCTCTATCTTAGACTGCAGATCCATTGGAAGCGCAATGCCGTACCGTCCCAGATATTCGATATCAATCGCTTTCCACATCCACATGGAGTCCACCAGAGATCCATCCATGTCGAATATGACAGCGTCGATATTGCACAGCATCTCATGCCTTTCTTTCCATACTTTTTCCACCTTTGATGTCCTCCTGTAAGGCTAATCTGCCGGGGCTTTTCTCAGGATATCCAGCTCCTGCCCGGTCAGTTCCCGATATTCTCCCGGCTGCAGACAGGGATCCAGACAAAGCCCGCCAAAAGCGATGCGCTGCAGCGCCGTCACCCGGTTGCCTACAGCCTGCAGCATCCGTTTTACCTGATGAAACTTCCCTTCCCGCAAAGTGAGAAGAATGACCTCTTTTTCCAACACTGTCACTTTCGCCGGCAGAGTGGGCCGTTCCTCGCCAATGTCTAATCCGGATTCCAGGCTGCGGATATCCTCCGGCGTCAATGCATGCTCCAGAACCGCCCGATAGATTTTATCCACATGCCTTTTGGGAGACAATAGCCTGTGGGCCAGCTCTCCGTCATTGGTTAGAAGCAGGAAGCCTGTCACATCTTTGTCCAGCCGGCCCACGGGAAAGAGATCCTCTCTGGCGTTCTTTCCAAGAAGCGATACCACTGTCCGCTGTGTATCGTCCCGGCTGGCAGATACTACTCCCGCGGGTTTGTTCAGCATATAGTAGACAAACCTCTGGTATTGCAGCCTTTTCCCGCGAAACAGGATTTCATCCGAAAGCTCGTCAATCTTCTGATCAGAACTTGTTGCCGGATTGCCGTTTATGGTCACCATGCCCTGGCGGACATAGGCCTTTACCTGACTTCGGGAGCCTGTATTCAGTTCGCACAAAAATTTGTCAAGCCGCATCATATGCCCTCTCCGGAATGCGCGAATGCAGACGCTCTGCCGCGCATATAGTATCAAAAAAGGATATTTTTATAATGAAAGTACTCACTGTATTGTTCCTGGCGCTGCTTGGGTGTATCCTGACCAATTCCCGGCTGAGCTTAACCTACGCGGCCATGGGCCTGGGACTATGGTACGAGAAAATGATTCCGTCCCTGCTGCCTTTCATGATACTCTCCGGCATCATGGTAAGGATGAGGCTTACGGGCAAAGTCGCCATGCTGATCTATCCAATCGTCAAACCACTCTACAAAGTGCGGAAAAATGTATGCTATGCCATGCTGATGGGATTCCTGTGCGGATTTCCCATGGGCGCCAGGGTGGTGGATGATTTGTACCAGCGCGGGATGATTGACAAAAGGGAGGCGGAATATCTCCTGGCTTTCTGCAACAACATCGGCCCGGTCTATTTCTGCAGCTTTGCTCTGCCCCTAATCGGAAGAGAGCTTGTGCTGCCCTATCTCTTCGGCATGTACGGAATTCCACTTCTGTACGGCCTTGCGCTGCGTTATACACGCTTTCGGGATCTTACCGGTTCGGCCGAGAAGCAGACAGGGCGTCTTCAGGCCTCCATTGTTGCCTGCGAGGATACCGGGGGCAGCGTCCGGAAGGGAAAGGAGGTACCCCGGAGAATCTCTCTGGGCGAAAAGCTTTTGGAGGAAACCAATAATTCCATTCAGGCCTCGGTACAGAGCATACTCTCTCTGGGGGGCTACATGATTCTGTTTAATCTGCTGAATTTGATTCCTCATATCCTCCTGGGCAGGTCCCTGCCTCTGTTCTCTCCATTATTTGAAATCACGGGCGGACTCAGGCAGCTATGGGATTTTGCACCGGGGAAAGGGCTTCCTCTATGGAATACACTCTTGCCGTTGTACAGTCTGCTGGCGCTTTCATTCGGCGGATTTTCCTGTATCGCTCAGACCTACAGCTGTATCAGCGGTTCGGATCTGTCCATCAGAGATTACATTTTACATAAAATTGTGCTGACTGCAGTGACCGGCTTTTTTTACCTGTGCTGGTTCCTCTTTTTGCCCGGCTCATTTCTGCGCTGACGGATGCGATGGAAAGAAATAAGGCGGCAAAAGCCCGGATATGGAAAGAACCAGCTCCCGTGGAATGCACTTCTTCCATACGAAACTGGTTCTGTTAATGGAATGAAATTTTCCATTTTTACAACACATCCAATTTGTCGTCTTCTTCAGGGTCATCCAAATGCATTCCCAGATCCTCCGCGGGACGCAACGCCTGCAGATTGGATTGAATCAGGTCACGGTACTGACCCAGATCGCCGATCAGGCGGTCATAGTCGGCATTGGTGGACTGGATGGCTGAGGATACAATGGAATCCAGCTCCGAGAGCCTGTCCTCCGTGTACCGGGAGGCCTGGGTCCGCAGTTCATTGGCCTCAATGGTAGCCTTGTCCAGAATCTCTCTGGCCTGCTTTGCCGCAGTGGCCACGATGCCGTTGGCCTGGGCGTAAGCCTGCTGCATAATCTCATGTTCGCTGATCAGCTCGTTGGTGTGCACCGTAGCCTCGTCTATCAGCGCCTGGGCTTTTGCTCTGGCGTCGTTGAGAATGGCTTCTTTGTTGCTGATGATCTTCTGGTACCGCTTGATTTCCTCTGGAGTACGCATGCGCAGCTCACGAAGCAATTCATCAATCTCGTCCTTGTTCACGATGATCTCAGAATTCGACATGAATTTGGGTTTGCAGCTTTCGATATACTCCTCCAGTTCATCGATCAATTGTTCTATTCTGCTGCTCATAAACGTCACTCCTGTCTATTTAAAGAATGTGGTATTTCTCATAAATCATTTTCGCAACAAACTCCGGAACACACTGGCTGATATCCCCGCCAAAGCTGGCGATTTCCTTTACGCTGGAGGAACTGAGGTAGGCGTACTCCAGGCTTGTAGTCAGAAAGATGGTATCCAGGTTACCACCGGAAAGCTTCCGGTTGGTCTGGGCGATCTGCAGCTCGTATTCAAAATCCGTGATGGCACGCAGCCCCCTGACCGCCACATGAATATTCTTCTCCGCCGCGTAATTGATCAAAAGGCCGGTGAAGCTGTCCACCTCCACATTGGGGATACCTTTTGTAGCATCTTTTAATATCTTAACACGTTCTTCCACAGAAAACAATGGTGTCTTTACTTTGTTATTCAATACACTGACAATCAACACATCAAATACTTCGGAAGCCCGCCGGATCACATCCAGATGGCCAAATGTAACGGGATCAAAGCTTCCGGGATAGACAGCACGTTTCATGATTATCCTCTTTTCATAAAGATATGTTTGTTGGTTCTGTACTGCTTGTCCTTTGTAATATAGAACCCCAACTGGGAAACCCACGAGAAATCCGTGTCCCGGGCCGCCTCTGTCACCACGACGGTGTCCTCGGTCACATAGGGCATGGCTCTGAGGAGGGCAAGGGCGGCTTTTTCCTCGCCGCAGTCATAGGGCGGGTCCATAAATATGATATCCACCGAATCCTCCCGAATGCTGCCCAGAGCGCTTCGCACATCCTGTTTCAGCACCACGGCTCTGTCCGCCATTTTCGTAAAGATAAGATTCTGCTGAATGCAGGCAATGGATTTTTGGGCATTGTCCACAAAATAGGCTTTTCGCGCGCCGCGGCTTAAGGCTTCGATGCCTATACTGCCGCTGCCACTGAACAGATCCAGAAAGATACCCCCCGGGATATCCCACTGCAGCATATTGAATAAGGTCTCTTTGATGCGGTCTGTGGTAGGCCGCACATCCAGCCCTTCCGGTGTCTTTAGGGGAAGGCTCCTGGCTGTACCCGCGATCACTCTCATCTCAAACCCTCATGTCTTTCTCGTCAAACTCTTATTTTTGTCCCCTTGCCGTCACGTTTGGCGGCCTTCATTTTGTTTAAATCAATGGTCTTGCCTTTATAAACCACAGAGCTTTCTGAGAGACCGGAAGTATAGTATACATTTTCCACTATATCCTTTGGCCCCAGCTTCATGCCCCGCACGCCCAGAGCGGCTTTCTTCTGCTCGGGGATTTCCTCCATGGCAAATTTCAGAAAGAATCCCTCTTTTGTCTGTAAGACCACATGCCGCTGTTCCTCCAGGGGTGTTACGTTCAGAACCTGGTCTCCCTCTCCCAGCTTGGTGGCTGCCACAGTGCGCTTGGATACATCAAATTCCCCGCCGCTTACCAGTTTGATCATGGCCTGGGCCGTGACGAAGACCACCCGCTTTAGGTTCAACTCTGTCTGGCTGGTGATATAAACAATGGTCTCTTTCTCGGAATTATAATTGCTCACATTGTCTATGGGAACCCCTTTGTCCCGGAACTTTCCGAAAGGCAGATCCATGACCTTGATGGTATGAAGCTGGCCTGCGGAAGTAAAGAGGCATACCTTGCCGGTATTCTTGCAGGGAAAGACGAATTTGTTCTCGCTGTCAGCCGCGTCCTTGTTGCGCTCATATGCTGTGGAATCAATGACTTTGGCATATCCGAACCGATCCATGAGGAAGACAACCTCAGTTTCCGCTATCTCCTTTTCCTTATAGACAGCCTCTTCCACATTGTCAATGACAGTTCTGCGCCTGCGGCTATATGCTTTTTTGAACGCATCCAGCTCGTTGATAATGACCTGGGCCATGGAATCCCTCCGGTCCAGGATATCCTCATAACGGTAGATATTGGCCATGGTGTCCTCATGCTCCTTAATGAGGGCCTCGATTTCCAGGCCGATCAGCTTGTAGAGGCGCATTTCCAGGATGGCGTTGGCCTGTCTCTCCGTAAAAGAAAGCTGGGCCGCCATGATTTTGGACTCCCTGGATTTGAACTTGATGCCGGCAGTTTTGCCCTCCACCAGACAGGCTTTCGCCATATTGCGGTCTTTGGAGCCCCGCAGGATCTCAATGATCAGGTCAATGACGTTGCAGGCCTTGATCAGGCCCTCCTGCACCTCCTTGCGCTCCAGCTCTCTGGACAGCAGATTGTTGTACTTCCTGGTGGCAATCTGGAACTGAAAATCCATGTTGGCTTTCAGGATATCCTTTAACCCCATAGTCTCCGGCCTGCCATTACAGATGGCCAGCATGTTGACGCCAAAGGTGTCCTCCAGCCTGGTCTTTTTATAGAGAAGATTCACGAAGTTCTCCGCGTCCGCGTCCTTTCGAAGTTCTATTACGATGCGGATCCCCTCCTTGGAGGACTGGTTGGAGATATCCACCACGTCCAGGGTCTTTTTGGACTCCGCCAGCCCTGCCACATCGGAGAGGAACTTGGAGATGTTCATGCCGATCATGGGGTAGGGAATCTCCGTGATGACGACATTGATCTTACCGCCTTTTAACTTCTCGAATTCCACTTTGCCGCGGATTTTGATCTTGCCTGTACCTGTCTCGTAAATCTGCAGCAGGTCGTCCTTATTGGTGACGATGCCGCCGGTAGGAAAGTCCGGCCCTTTCAGGTATCGCATCAGTTCTTTTGTAGTGATGCTCTCATTGCGCATATAGGCTTTCATGGCATCCACCACCTCCCCCAGATTGTGGGGCGGTGTGCTGGTAGCCATACCTACCGCAATGCCCTCGGAGCCGTTGATGAGGAAATTGGGGAGCTTTACCGGCAGGACAGAGGGTTCTTTTTCCGTCTCGTCAAAATTGGGGACAAAGTCCACCACGTCCTTGTCCAGATCCGCCAGATAAGCCTCCTGAGTTACTTTCTGCAGCCTTGCCTCCGTATAACGCATGGCGGCTGCGCCGTCCCCCTCGATATTGCCGAAATTGCCGTGGCCGTCTACAAGGGGCAGTCCTTTCTTAAAATCCTGCCCCATGACTACGAGAGAGTCATAGATAGAGCTGTCTCCGTGGGGATGGTACTTACCCATGGTATCGCCCACGATACGCGCGCATTTCCGGTAGGGTCTGTCGTAGCGTATCCCCAGCTCGTACATATCATAAAGGGTGCGCCTCTGCACGGGCTTGAGTCCGTCGCGCACATCCGGAAGGGCTCTGGCTATGATGACACTCATGGCGTAATCGATAAAAGACTTCTGCATCTCCTCGGAATATTCTGTTTTAATGATTCTGCTGTCTTCCATTTATATTGATCCTTTTTGATCTTTTTTCAGTATCCGGTCCGCATAAATATGTAAAAGTATACCATAGTTTTATTCGTTTGTAAAAGAAATTTAGCGAGCCCCGGATATCCTCAGATATCCAGTTCCGCGTCCACCGCGTGCTCATAGATAAAAGTCTTGCGCGGAGGCACCTCTGTGCCCATTAAGAGCTCCGTCACTTCGGAGGCCATCCTGGCATCCTCGATCTCCACCAGTTTCATCCGGCGGGTTTCCGGATTCAAAGTCGTCTCCCAGAGCTGCTCGGCATCCATCTCGCCCAGGCCCTTATATCTTTGCAGAGTAAAAGAACCTTTATGGGTCTTGCGGTACCTTTCCAGCGCCTTGTCGTCATACAGATACTGCTCTTCCCCCTTGGCCGGCATAGCCTTGTACAGAGGAGGCATGGCAATATACACATGTCCCTCGAATATCAGCTCCGGCATAAACCGGTAGAACAGCGTCAGCAGCAGATTGGAGATATGGGCGCCGTCCACATCCGCATCCGCCATGATGATGATTTTGTCATAGCGCAGCTTGGAAATGTCGAAGTCATTTCCATAGCCTTCCGAGAACCCGCAGCCAAACGCATTGATCATGGTCTTGATCTCCGCGTTGGCCAGGACTTTGTCGATGCTGGCTTTCTCCACATTCAGAATCTTGCCCCGGATGGGCAGAATTGCCTGGAACATACGATTTCTTGCCATCTTGGCGCTGCCTCCCGCGGAATCACCCTCTACGATGAAGATTTCGCACTGGGAGGGGGTTCTGGACTCACAGTTGGCCAGCTTTCCGTTGGAGTCAAAAGAAAATTTCTGCTTTGTCAGCATGTTTGTCTTTGCGCGCTCTTCGGTCTTGCGGATCTTTGCCGCCTTTTCCGCACAGGCAATGATATTCTTCAGCGTCTCCAGATTCCGGTCGAAGAAATGCACAATCTCCTCTCCCGTTACCTTGGACACTACTTTCGCTGCATCCTGATTGTCCAGCTTTGTCTTCGTCTGTCCCTCGAATCTGGGATCCGGATGCTTGATGGACACCACAGCCGTCATGCCGTTGCGAACGTCCGCTCCCGTGAAATTTGCATCCTTTTCCTTAAGGATTCCCAGATCCCTGGCATAGGTATTGATCACATTCGTGAACATAGTCTTAAATCCCGTCAAATGGGTGCCGCCCTCGGAATTAAAGATATTATTACAAAATCCCAGTACATTTTCATGGAACTCATTAATATACTGGAAAGCCACTTCAACGGAAATCCCCTCGCTCTCCCCGCTGAAATAGACAATATCATGCACCGCCTCCTGGGACTTATTCATATCCTGAACAAAACCCGTGATTCCGTCCGGCTCATGAAATGTCACTGTCTCAGGCACTTCCCTGCGTTTGTCTTCAAAGATAATGGTCAGATTCGGATTCAGATAAGCCGTCTCATGGAGCCGGCTCTTTACATCATCCTCCTTAAACCGTGTTTTGTCAAAAATGGTATCGTCGGGCAGAAAATTAATGATAGTCCCGGTCTCTTTTGTCTTTCCCAATACGGGAAGCAGACCGTCCTGAAGGGGAGTGATTGGATTTCCCCGCTCATATTTATCCTCATAAATGTATCCGCCGGTTTTGACCGTTACAGTCAATCGGGTGGAAAGGGCATTCACCACCGATGACCCCACTCCGTGTAGTCCTCCGCTGGTCTTATAAGCCGAATTATCAAATTTCCCGCCTGCATGGAGGGTGGTGAACACAAGCCTCTCCGCACTGATTCCCTTTTCATGCATTCCCACGGGAATCCCGCGTCCATTGTCTGTGACAGTGGCAGACCCGTCCGCCTCCAGCACCACTCGGATGGTATCGCAAACTCCTGCCAGATGTTCATCCACGGCATTGTCCACAATCTCATAAATCAGATGATTCAGACCTTTCGTGGAAACACTGCCGATATACATCCCGGGTCTCTTCCGCACAGCCTCCAGCCCCTCCAGCACCGTAATGCTGGAGGCGTCATAATTCCCCTGGAATGCTTCTTTTTCATGATTACTTGTACCAGCCATTCAAGAACCTCTCCATAACTCTTATAAGTCTATTTTCCTGCAACAAGCCAATGCCAAAGCCCCGGGCCCGATATGACAGGCCACGCTCAGCGAAAGCGCATCAACATGCACATCATACCCCGGAAAATGCTCCAAAACCTCGTCCCGATAGCTGAAAGCCTCATCGGGATTCGCCGTATGCGCAATCTGGAGCCAGATATGCCTGTCCGGCGTCATCCCGCCGAATCGTTTCTCGATATCCGCCTTTATGGCATTCAGCATAATGCTCTTGCCCTGATTTGTAGTTCTGGCCTTGGCAAAAGCATCCAGCTTCTCTCCCTGAATCTGGAGCACGGGCTTTAGCCGTAGCATAGTCCCTATAGCCGCCGCAGCAGGCGTTATCCGGCCGCCCTTTTTCAGGTAATACAGGGTATTCAGCATAATATAAATACTGCTGTTGAACTTATCGGCCTCCAGAAATTCCTTAATCTCCTTAGCGTTCTTCCCCTTGGAAGCCAGAAGCTTTGCATCCAGGCAGGACTGCCTCTGGGTAACGGAAATCCGCTGATTATTTACCACCTGAACCCGCCCCTGATATTCCTCTGCAAGAATCATGGCGCTCTGGCAGGAACCTGACAGACCGCTGCTCATGGGAATGTGGACAAGTTCGTCATATTCCGAGAGAACGTTGTCCCACAGCTTTAGCACAGACTCCGGAGAGGGCTGGCTAGTGGCAATATTTGCGCCGGAGGCCAACTTTTTATAGAAGCCCTCCTGGGTCAGGTTAATGTCCTCAAAATAGGTCTCATCATCAATCATAAAAGGCATGGGCAACACAAAAATCCCCATCTCCCTGCCGACAGCCTGGGTAATTCCGCTGTTGCTGTCTGTTACAATCGCTACGCTTGCCATAATTTCCTCGTTTCTGCGCATTCGTTTTTACAATATGCGGCATATTTTTATTTATATAGAACGGAAATCCACACTTGTATCCGCTGCTTCTTTCAAATGTGCTTTCAACCGGACATGTTCCGGCTGCGCTAAATCCGGATCTGTCAATAGCAGCCTGTCCACAGCCTCTGACGCCTGCTTCAGCAGCCCCGCATCCGCATAGATATCTCCCATCCGGAAAGAGAATTCCCCGCTCTGACGGATGCCGGACAGTTCACCCGGCCCTCTCAGCTTTAAATCCTCCGAAGCAATCAGAAATCCGTCATTGGATTTGTTCAGAATCTGCAGCCGCTCCATGGAATCCGCTTTCTCGTCGGCGCTGATAAAGATACAATAGCTCTGATGTTCCCCGCGCCCCACCCGTCCCCGAAGCTGATGGAGCTGGGCCAGGCCGAAGCGTTCCGCGTTCTCCACCATCATCACGGTGGCATTGGGCACATTGATCCCTACCTCTATGACAGTGGTAGATACCAGCACATCTATGGTATGCGCTGCAAATTGATTCATGATTCGGTTCTTGTCCCCGGGACGCATTTTCCCATGGAGATAAGCTGTCTGGACGTCGGACGGCAGAGCGTTCTTTAGCTTTTCCGTGTAATCTATTACATTTTCAAGGGGAAGTCCGCCCTCGGCGTCGTCTCCGTCGCCCTCCACCTGGGGGCAGATCACATAGACCTGCCGTCCCTGGGCCACCTGCCCGGCGATGAACTGATAAGCCTTGGGCCGGTAGCTGGTATTCACCACACAGTTCTTAATGGGCAGCCTGCCCACCGGCAGCTCGTCAATGACGGACAGATGGAGATCCCCATACAAAATAATGGCCAAGGTCCTTGGAATCGGTGTGGCGCTCATGACCAGAATATGGGGATTTTCCCCTTTCTTTGCCAGAAGCTCCCGCTGCCTTACCCCAAAACGGTGCTGCTCATCAGTCACCACCAGACCCAGCGAACGGTATTGTACCTTTTCCTGAATCAGGGCATGGGTACCTATTATGAGATTCGTCTCTCCTGCAGCAATTTTTTCACAGGCTGCCCTTTTCTCCTTAGCCGTCATGGAACCTACCAAAAGCACCGGACAAAACAATAGTCCATACTCTGTCACATACTTCTGTATGGTCTCAAAGTGCTGCACGGCAAGCACTTCGGTAGGAGCCATCAGCGCACCCTGATATCCGTTTGCGGCAGTCATGAGCAATGCAAGTACAGCCACGATGGTCTTTCCGGAGCCCACATCCCCCTGCACCAGACGATTCATACAGCTTTCTCCCAAAAGATCTTCGCGGATTTCCTGCCAGACTTTGTTCTGGGACTTTGTCAGCGGAAAGGGAAGTTTTTCCAGAAAGCGCACGGTATCGGCAGTTTCAAACATCTTGTGGTTATTGGGCAGCTCTTTATTCAGCCTTTGGCTGCTGCGTATCAGGAAGAGAAACTCGAAAAATTCATCGAATACCAGACGCCGTCTGGCTCTTGCCAGAGAATCGTAATCTTTCGGGAAGTGCACGGTCTCCAGCGCCTCCCTGCGGGAAACCAGCTGATACGCATCCAGGAAAGAAGCCTCATAATACTCTGACCGGAATTCATACAAAGACAACGCCTGCTTTACGTATTTTTGTACGGCCTGATTGGTCAGTCCTTTCGTCAGGGCATACCGTGGCACCAGCCGGTCCGTGAGCTTGCGATAGTCTTCCATGGAGAAGATCTTGGGCTGTTCCATGACCTTGAGCGCGGCTTTAGACCGGACCAGACCCCGGAAGATATAGAAGCCTCCGGGCCGCAGGGTCTTTTTCAGGAAAGGCATGTTATAGAAAATCAGCTGCAGCCCGCCGGTTTCGTCCGCTACATTCACATGGAGGATACTAAGCCTGCGTATCCGCCGTTCACTGGCAATGCCGGACACGGCGGCATGAATTGCGCATACATCACCGCAGGCAGCTTCCTGAATCTTAAGAGGCTCTTTGAACATCTCATAGTCTCTGGGGCAGGCATCAAGCAGCTCTCCCACTGTCCGGATATCCAGCTTTTCGAACAATTTCCGGGTCTTGTCGCCGACCCCTTTGAGCTCTGTTATAGGAGTATTCCCGTCCATAAGCCTCCTTCAAGGTCCGTTATTCCACAGACATGACATAATAGTAAATCGGCTGGCCTCCGTACTGCAGCTCAATATCGCAGTCAGGATAGCGGTCCGCCATCTGAGCCCGGAAGCTTTCCGCATCCTCTTCTTTCACATCACTGCCATAGTAGATGCTGATCAGTTCACTCTCCTGATTCATCATTTTCGATACCGTGTCTCCCGCCACACCGGCGATATCGCTGCCCACAGCGAGAATGCCGTCGTCGCCGATCCCCATGAAATCGCCTTTTTTGATTTCCTTGTCATCAATGACCGTGTCGCGCACTGCATAGGTCACCTGTCCCGTGGAGACATTGCCGATTTCGCTCAGCATATTGGCTTCATTTTCATCCGCGGTCAGATCCGGTACAAAGTTGATGACAGCCGTGATTCCCTGGGGTATGGTTTTGGTGGGAATCACGAACAGATCCTTTTCCGCAGTGAGCTCCGCAGCCTGATTCGCGGCCAGGATAATGTTCTTATTATTGGGCAGTATGAAAATCGTCTTGGCATTGACTTTTTCCACGGCGTCCAGAATATCAGCGGTGCTGGGGTTCATGGTCTGTCCGCCCTCTATGATATAATCCACCCCAAGGCTTTTAAAGATTTCATTGATGCCATCCCCTGCGGAGACGGCAATGAAGCCATAGTCCTTGAGCGGCGCGGACAGCTCAGTGGCGGGCGCCGGCTTGGAAGCCTGGGCTGCCTTAAAGAGCTTTTCCTGATGCTCCAGACGCATATTGTCGATCTTCATATTGGAAAGCGCGCCATACTTCAATGCCTTCTGGATAGCCAGACCGGGGTCATTGGTATGTACGTGCACTTTCACGACATCGTCGTCCGCCACACATACAATGGAATCGCCGATAGATTCCAGATATGCCTTGAAATCCATTTCCGTCTTGATATTGAAAGTCTTGTTCAGCATGATAATGAATTCCGTGCAATAACCGAACTTGATCTCCACCTGTTCTTCAGCACGGCTTTCCCTGACACTTCCGCCGTTTGCTCCGCTGCCCGGGGCGGGTTTGATGGAAAAGTCGATTTCCTTGCCCAGGAAAGCGTCAAAAGCGCCTGACATCACCGCGATCAGCCCCTGACCGCCGGAATCCACCACGCCGGCCTGTTTTAATACCGGAAGCATCTCCGGGGTCTGGCTCAGCACATATTCCGCATGCTTGATCACTGTGGATAAAAAGGTCTCCATATCCGCACAGCCGCTTTCCGCAAGCTCCTCTGCCTTTTCCGCCGCGCCTCTGGCCACCGTGAGGATCGTCCCCTCTTTGGGCTTCATGACAGCCTTGTAAGCAGTCTCAACAGCCTTGTCAAAGGCTTCTGCAAGGATGGGAATCGTCAGCGCCTGCTCCTCCTTGATGCGCCTGGTAAAGCCGCGGAAAAGCTGCGACAGAATAACGCCGGAATTTCCTCTTGCACCCCGGAGTGACCCGCCGGATATGGCTTTGCATAGCCCCGGCATGCTGACGGCATCGCCCAGCTGCGTCACCTCTCTGGCTGCAGACATGATGGTCATGGTCATATTGGTGCCGGTGTCGCCGTCAGGAACAGGGAAAACATTCAGCTCATTGATCCATTCTTTTTTGCTCTCCAAATTTTTTGCGCCGGCCAGGAACATCCTGGAAAGCATCCCAGCATCGATTTGTTGTAAACTCACGACATGCTCCTCCTTAATCAATTACTCTGACACCATCTACATAGATATTGATCTTCTCGATTTCGATGCCGGTAAACTCTTCCACTTTGTACTTTACATTGCTGATCAGGTTATCAGCCACTGCCAGTATGCTGACGCCATAGGCAACGATGACATGGAAATCAAGGATCAGTTTATTCTGATGGAGCGTCACGCTTATGCCTCTGGTGATGCTGTCCATTTTCAGAAGCTTTACCAGACCGTCCTTTACGCTGACCCCTGCCATGCCTACGATACCGAAGCATTCCACGGCAACGCCTCCCGCATACTGGGCAATCACTTCATTATGAACGACAATCTTTCCCATATGGGTATTCATAGAAGAACCTTTCATAGTAACCCTTCCTTTCTTTGTCCAAGCAAAATAAGCAGACATATAGATACTATTTTAACAGCTTTCCCAGAAAAAGGGAATAATAATTATAAAATTAAAAAAAGATTTTTTTTACTTGCTTTTTCCATATATTTCTGTTAGAATACTACTGTTGTGTACAATAGAAAATATGGAATACGGATTTTCTGTTGTCGGGAACAAAATACAAGCGCAGGGGCTGAGGAGGTGGCAAAATGGCTAAGTGTGATATTTGTGGGAAAGGCGTTCAGTTCGGTCATAATGTAAGCCATTCTAATAGAAAGACCAATGCAATGTGGAAAGCGAATGTCAAGCGGGTAAAGTGCAAGGTAAACGGCGCTGCAAAGAGGATACATGTCTGCACCCGTTGCTTAAGGTCAGGCAAGGTTGAGAGAGCATAAGCTTTTAAAACCGTATTTGAAAGAATGGAAATTGATGTCGGCGAAAAAAGAGCAGAGGATTCTCTGCTCTTTTTCTAATGCCTTTTAATCACAGAAGCAGTTATATCCCAGGAACAATAACAGAGCGATGAGAATCAGACCCACCAGCCGGTTGTGAGTGATCAGCATGATCAGCATACCGATAGCTATGAATAAAGCAATGAATCCTACAATCTTTTTCATGATGCCTCAGATTTCATGGTATCGCTCTATTATATGCGCCTGCTATGGGAAAAATGTCAGTCTTCGTTTTTTTCTTCTTCCGGAAAGGCGATATCCACTACCTCCGCGTCGGAAATCTCCCCGGAATGACTATCTTCCTCCGTTTTTTTGCCCTTGGGCTTCGTAAACTTGTCCACCAGATCCGGTATCATGTCCAATACCTTAGTAACGGCATCCTGATTCTTGATGTTCACCAGCTTGACCGCATTGTCCTTGATGACCAAAACTGCGCTGGGAGTCATCTTCCCTCCCATGCCGCCGGCTCCGGAGCTTGAGTTCTTCTGTCCGTTGCTGCCTGCCCCTGCCCCTACGCCAAAGCTTACGTCCACAAGGGGCAAGATGATCGTGTCACCGATTTTTGTAGCCTCTCCCACCACTGTCTTGGTGGACAGTACAGTGTCCATTCCCCGAAGCAGAGACTCCACGACTCCCTGAAACTGATTTTCCTTTTCTGCCATTTTTTCCTCCATTCTTAAGCCTGCGTTTTGTTCCGGCTCAAAATCTGATTGCGGCATTGCTATGCCGCGGCTTTTTGTATTTTCTTACGGCCTGCCTTTAATTTTTTTAGGAACAGGCGGAGCTTTTTGTCACAAAGCAGCCTTAGGCCGTTGATCACAAATACCCACAAAATTACATGTCCGGCGATATCGAAAGTCCCCTCCAGCCGCTTTTTCTCAAAATCCGGCACTACCTGAAATGACGGCCCCGGCGCTGCCGACAGTATGCAGTAGATACCGTAGATATATCCGGTGGTATCGGGGGAGTCCATTCCCAATAACAGCTGCACTTTCATATGCTTTGGCCGGATGCTCCTCAGAATTTTGCCTCCTCTGCAAAGCGCATGGGAAAGGAGCTGTTTCGTGTTGTCCTCCTGCAAAAGATCCATATAATAAGATATATTTTCCCAAATTTCCTTTATTTTATCATATATATGATGAATTGTGTACTTTATCTTCTGAATTATTTCTGAAATCTTTCCGGGGAATGCTTTTTCATCCGGAGATTTTGTCTTTTCCCGGGTATCGTCGGAAACGGCTTCGACGGGATCCGGACTTTCCGGTCTTTGCTCTGCATCAAAAGAGTCTGCGGAATTTTCGGCCTCAGCGGAAAGGTTTTCCCCCCGCCCGTCAGGCTTTATCCCTTTTCCGGATTCTTTTTTGGTGTTCTTTTGCTTTGCTTCAGGGCCTTTCTCGGGCGGTATTTTCACATGAAACAGCGTAAACCACAGGACTTTAACAGTCAGACATCCCGGCTCAGGATACCGGAAACGTACCCTGAACAGCCCGAACAGCCAGCTTACTCCGGCTGTGAGACACAGTCCCTGATCATCTTTGCTGCCCCTGACCCTGTAGGTAAAAGGAAAGAATAGTAACAAGAACAGCGACAGGAGCAAAAGCCCAAGCACTGCCAGGAGAACTATGCCGACTATGGACAAGATCTTTAAAATGATACCTAACATTGCAGATACTCCTTAAGCAAGCAGTCGCCTCTGTTCTCCAGACACTCTGTCACGATCCTCTCCACCAGCGCAAAGGCATCCTCTCTGCTGCGGGCTATGCCTACCACGCAGGGGGGAAATTTTTGGTAATAGGACTGACACAGCTGCCTTGCCTCATAGATTTCCAGCTGGTCATAAGGATTGCGGGAAATACAGATCAAAAACACACCGGAAAAAACAGGCTTGTTTTCCAGCTTTTTCTTTATTTTATCCAGTTTTTTCTCCTTAATGCCATTACCCAGATACAAATTCGAATGATATTTGATTCCGAGAGCCATGCGCAGATTCCTTCAATACAGCAAAAACCTAATAATACTTCTTGCTGCCCCATAAATTACTTTTCTTCAGTTCCAGATATTCCTCATATGCCCTTTCCAGAATCTGTTTCTCATTTGCGAATTTCAGCAAATGGTATGCCTCGTGATACTTGTAATAGCCTGAATCCGAAAAGAACTCTTCCCTTTGTGGTTTGCTGTAATAACTGTCGGCCATCATCAGATACCAGTGGACTTCTTTCTCCACGATGTCTTCGGGTACATTGAATGTATATTCACTTTTCCCGATATATTTTATGATGGTAGCTTTCGCTCCCGACTCCTCCAGCACTTCCCGCAGAGCGGTGTCCTTATAGTCCTCTCCCTGCTCGACAGTGCCTTTCGGCAGAACCCAGCCCTCATACTTGTTTTTGTAATTCTTATACAAGAGCAGGATCTTTCCACGAAAAATTACCACACCACCACAGCTTGTTGCTTCTAACATTGCAATTCCTCCTGATTGGTGTGTCATTACTTGACTAAAGACAAGTATATTCCAATCTATCAAGAAGTGCAATACTTATTTTTCCTTGTTATTCTTCCTTGTCAAAATATGCGTCAAAAATATTTTTGGCAATGGGAACCGCATAATCGCTGCCGCTGCCTGCCCCTTCCACGATGATTGTGACACAGATTTCAGGCTCTTCCACCGGCGCGAAACCGGTAAACCAGGCGTGACTGTCCTCTTTTTTGTCATTGTACTCCGCAGAACCTGTCTTGCCCGCAGCCGTATAGCTTAGACCGGAAAGTTTTCTGCCGGTGCCCTCTTTCACCACATCCTCCATCAGGGCTTTCAGGAGATCCGCCTCATCCCTGCTCATCAGACTTCCGAAAGCCTCCGGCTGGTAAGATTTCACCGTACGGCCGGCGTCATTTTCCACATGATCCACCAAATAAGGTTTCATTAGAACACCGCCATAGGCGATGGCGCTGGTGATCATGTTCAGATGTATGGGAGAAATCTGGGTCTTTCCCTGTCCGATAGAAGTCTGCATCAATTCGTTCATAGACACCTTGTCCACTACGTTGGCCTTGCTTTCGGAATAAGGAATGTCAAGCGGCAGCGCCTGGTTGAACAGCAGCCCGTCCAGTGTCTTCTCAAAGGCAGCCTGATCCAGACTGGTGCCGATATTGGCAAAGGAGGCGTTGCAGGATTTCGCAAAAGAGTCGGTAAAGTCCACTTGCCCGTGGACTGTCCCCCGGTAACAGTTGATACGCCCGGTGTCTGCGCTGAAACGGCCGGTGCAGGTATAGGAATAATCGCTGTAGGAGTCTGGGTTCTCACGGATATATTCCAGGGCCGTTATGATCTTAAAGGTGGATCCCGGGGGATACTGTCCCTGGGTCACCCGGTTTAAAAGTATGGAACTGTCCTCGTCCTCCATAATGGAATCCCAGATCTGATCGATCTCATTGGGATCAAAATTGGGGTGGGACACCATTGCCAGGATTTTGCCGGTGGACACTTCAGTGACTACAATGGCGCCTTTATAGATGTTGAGCTGAGAGTCTGCCACCTGCTGGAGATTCACGTCCAGGGTGGTATAGACATTGTCGCCGGGATTTTTAATGCCGGCAGCGTCGTTGGCAGCCTTATTTGCCAGGGAGGTACTGGTATTGATAAGATAATAATTTGCCAGGGATTCCACACCTGTGCGTCCTTTGGTGGCATAACCCACCGCATGGGCGAACAGCTTGCCGTAGGGGTATACGCGGGATTCGTTCTGGTCTCGGTCCACTTGGGTATCGGCAAGGATCTCACCGTCTTTGGAATAGATTGTGCCCCGGTAATTCCTGGACAGCAGGAGCTCCTGCCTGGAATTGTAGCTGTTGTTGATCATCTCCTCCTGGCTGGTGGCGGCAAAATATCCCAAATATCCGATCAGCACGGTAAACAACAGCCCGAAGAAACAGCTGGTGGCGACGATTTCCGGCCTGTTTGCACTATAGTGTCCTGTGTTTTTGGTGTTTTTTCGCTTAGCGGTCTTTTTTGGGGGCTGTGCGGGCCGTGTTTTTTTCTGTTTTTCTGGCACTTTGCCTGCCTCCTTCCTGCTGAAGTCTTATATAAATACCCTGGATCAGGAAAAACATGATCATAGTGGTCATTACGGAGCTGCCTCCATAGCTGATAAAAGGCAGTGTCACACCGGTGAGCGGAATCAGCTTGATACCGCCGCCTATGGTCAGAAATATCTGGAAGATATACATAATGCCGATACCATATACGATCAGCTGATAAAATCTGTCCTTGATCAGGGCTGCCATCCGCATCATTTCCAGAAAACAGGCCATTGAGAGCAAAATGACACAGATACCGAAGATCACGCCCAGCTCCTCGCACAGGGAAGAAAAAATAAAGTCTTTCTCCACGAAAGGAATGGCTTTGGGATTCCCTTTGAGCAGTCCCATACCGAACCAGCTGCCGCTTCCGATGGCAAAAAGCGACTGGGTGATGGAAAAGCCTTCCTTGTCGATATAGGTCCATGGATTTTGCCAAGTAATGACACGGTCTCTCACATGGCCGAACAGCTTATAGGCGCCCCAGGCCGCCCCGCCTCCTCCAATGGCGCCTGCCAGAAGATAAAGATAATTTCTGGAGGCGGCGAATACGATGAAAACATAGCCTACAAAGAAAATCAATGCGCTTCCTAAGTCTTTGGACAGGACAAGAATCACTACATGGGTCCCGGCAAGGACAGCCGTCAGCGCCACTCTGGCGAAAGAGACTTTCTCCCAAAGTGCGCCGGCCAGGAAGAAGACAAAGATAATTTTTACAAATTCCGAGGGCTGAAAGGTCAGACCTGCCACGGTAAAGGAGATCTCCGCGCCGTAAGTGACTTCGCTGTAGAGGAGGACAATGCCCAGCATGACTATGCCCGCGGCAGCGTACACCCAGGTCAGCTTTTTCAGGAAATGAATCCGGGACAGCACCCAGGGAATGAACAGCGCTACTGCCAGGGACAGCAGCACAATGACATACTGCTTTACAGCCTGCCGAAAGGAAATCCGTGAAATAATGCACAGCCCTGTCCCCGTCAGCATGCACATATTGTTTAACAGCAGCCTGTTGATTCTGTCATAGATGGCAGGGACCATGACGGCACAGGCCAGCAGAAATATCTGCACGAACACATAAAAAAACACATACTCCAGATCGCCGCTTACCAGCGCCAGATCCGTAAACAGAAACAGCTGTATAAAAAACATGATAATATTCTGGGCCGTATAGATGGCTGTCTTCTTTGAAATATCATTCTGCCGGAAAGAACGCGCTGCGTCCGCCAGACAGGCAAAACTGCACAAAGTATAAATCGCCATAAGCGCCGGTATGATATATCTGGAAAGCTCTGTAATATATTCCCGCATCTCGTTCCTTTCATCTCATTCTGCTCCGCGTTTCTCGTGGGCGGTGGTGTAATCTTTCCAGGGAAATGCCGTTCCCTTAAAAAAGGCATCCAAAACCTGCCGTAGTTCCCGGGGCGTTTCCAAAGTAAAGTCCATGCGCAGGTCCACGCGCCCTTTCCACCCGGCCCACGCCCCGGGCTGTTCCTCTTTTCCATGCAGGGAAAAGGGAACGCTGTTATACAGGATGTTCATGCAGTGAAGACAGTTTGTCAGCACCGGAAAATCCTTGCGGATTCTGTCTTTCAGGAGCAGGATTTCAGGCCCCTTTCCGCATTCTCCCATAGTTTTGCGCAGACAATTGGCTGTGATCATCATGGGAATCCGGCCGTATATGATTTTCTCGCAGGAGAAACTCTGCCTCAGGCCCTTTTGCGCAAGCCCCTCCAAAAGGCACCTCTGTCCGGCGGCATTCAGCTCGTAAGGCAGACAAAAACCCTCCGCCAGGGCGGCCAGCTCTTCCAGGGCGGAATCGTTCCAGGCATATACCCCGGCGTCCGTCCTCCAGGACATGGCCCCATCCCCGGACTGCGCTTTTGCTTCTCTCAAAAATCCCAAACCGTCCATGGAACGGACCAGAAAGCCCTGGAAGAGTCCGCTATCCTTTACCGCTTGATGCAGCCGAAGCAGGTAGTCCCGGTCTGTTTCCCGCAAGATATAGGGAAGCGCCGCGTACAAAGCGTCGCTGCCGGAGAAGCTCTTCCTGCAAAATGACAATACTTCGGACCGGTTTGTCAAAAGCAGATCTCCATCCACATAAATCCGTGCAGGAAACTCTAAAGGGTTCTCCCGGATCCAGTCCCCGAGGGCTTCCAGCTGTTCTTTGGTGCGGACATAAAATGCGTACTTGTGCTTTTGACCAGAACGAGCCAATCCGTCAGCTTCCATTGACAGTTCGCCGCATGAACTATGAGGGGACCGCACAGCTCTGTCCCCGGTCGCTTCATTATACGGATCCGCGGGCCTTTCCGCCGCTACCTCGTCTGTCCCTCTTGCAAGGAGAATTTGTCTTTCCAATTTCGCCACGGCCATTCGGCGCAGTTCGTTGATCTGCTTCAATGGATAAAAGCAGTCCGGATCCATGGAAATCTCCGTCTTTGCCTCATAAAAGGCGCTGTCCCCCAGCTTGCAGAGCTGCTTCCTGACATTTTCCTCTGTGACGGGCTGTCTCATGGCACGCTCTACAGTGTCTGCCCGGACATCCGCCGATATTTCGTTCCATTTCAGAATGACTTTTGCGGGACTGCCTACGCGGAAAAAAGCCTGCACCGTCACCGGCAGTTTTAAGCGGGAAGCCATGTGTTTTTCCTGTATACGGGCCAACAGCTTCTCATCGCTTTCACTATAGGCAGGACTGTCCAGCGTCACCATATCCCGTCCGTTTCGTTTGAAATAGTAACCGTCGTGAAGACCGCTCCTGACATAAAGGGAGGCCAGCGCTCTTCTGTCTTCCTTTTTTACATGATAGGCCTTAGCGGCTTCCTGCGAATTCATTGTGCGTCTAAGCGTATAATAATTGTCGATGCAGCGCCTGTAGATATCCGTCACCCCGGCTGCATATTCCGGCCGCTTCATGCGCCCCTCTATTTTAAAGGAATCAATTCCGGCCTCTATGAGCTGTGGGATATGGTCCACTGTGCACATGTCTTTCAGGCTCAGCGGATAGGATTCCTCCCTTTCGGACAGGCACTCCCTGCGGTCTGTCCCATCCGAAATTACGGAGTAAGGCAGACGGCAGGGCTGGGCACAGCGGCCTCTGTTTCCGCTTCGGCCGCCCAGGATACTGCTAAACAGGCACTGGCCCGAATAGCAATAGCACATGGCCCCGTGGATGAAAGTCTCCACCTCAATGTCCGACTGCCGGCCCATGGCAATGAGCTCTTCCAGGCTAAGCTCTCTGGCAGGGACAATACGGCTTGCGCCCATTTCTTTCAGCAGAGAGGCTCCCCAGGGGGCACAGATGGTCATCTGGGTACTTACATGAAGCTTCAGCCCGGGGAAATGTGTGCGGATAAAGCGCAGCACCCCCAAATCCTGTACAATCACCGCATCCAACCCCGCCTGATAAAGAGGGGCCAGATAGGTATAGAGCTGCTCCATCTCCTGATTCTTTAACAGGGTGTTTACGGTGAGATAGATTTTCCGCCCCAGAAGATGCCCATAACGGATGCACTCCAAAAGCTCCTCTGAGGTAAAATTTTCGGCATAGGCTCTGGCACCGAACCGGTTCCCGGCCAAATAAACGGCGTCAGCCCCTGCGTGCACAGCTCCATAGAAACCGGCTGCGTTCCCGGCAGGTGCCAGCAGCTCAACTTTGTGACACTTCTCCATACGCTTCTCCTCGGATTGCGTGATATGAAAAAAGCTGCCCGGGATCCGGACAGCCCCTATTACTTTTTCTTTAACTCTGTTTCCAGCCGCACGATCTCTTTCTCGCCCTCGTTTTGTGCTTTCTGCAGCGTCTTTACCTGTTCCTCCACGCTCTCCAGCTTAATTTGGGCGGATATCAGCTCATGCTTCAAATCATATAAATCCTTGTCCTTGGCCGCAAGCTCCTCTTCCAAGGCGGAAATCTGCTTCTTGGCTTTGAAATAATCGTCCGCAATGTTGAGCTGGAGCAGCACACCCTGGGTATCCGCAGGCTGCCTCTTGAAGCCGTCCAGCTTACTGTACTCGTTTATCTTGTTGTTGATATAGGACGCAACCTTTTGCAGATATTCTTCACTTTCATAGCCGCTTAAGGTGAATACCTTTCCGCCGATAATTACCTCTGTATCTGTCTTGGAAGACGAAGCCATGCCCCCACACCCCTTTTGTGAAAATGTGTTTCCCTTTTGTCCATTCACATTATATATCATATTGGGTTTACAGGCAAGCATAAATGTGCTAAATTTCATCTGATACAGAGAAATCGCTTCCAGACCTGCTTTGCGCACCATTTTAAGTCAATGGCCTCCACGGATTCCTTTGCAACTACGCTTTCCCTCTTATACACTACATCGTCCACTATATAGTCGATGCTCCCCACTACGGTCCCACGTTCCACAGGGGCCGTCAGCTTCTCTTTCACGCTGTACCGCACATAAATCTTCTCATCCGGGCGCAGCAACAGGCCTTCCAGCCATTGGCTGTCCCCATTTCCGGAACTGCCATTTTCCTTTTCGGTATCCGAAGTCTGTCCTCCGGGGGGCATATCCCTTACAATTTCCACATCCGTGTAGGCTGTGGCGTTTAAGACAACTGTCTGGCCGTTTTGTACGGGAAGCGGCGAAAGGATACTTTCGTCAAAAGCCACATCCGTCCCGGAAAAGCTTCTGTAGAAATAGTTGTCGATGCCGTACTGCATGAGTTTGCGGGTATCGGTCCACTTATAGCCTTTGTTGTTGGGCCAGCCGCAGGCCAGCAAAACCACTATGAAAGTTCTGTCGTCCCGGGTCAGCGCACCCACATAGCAGTATCCCGCCTTGTTGGTGAAACCTGTCTTTCCCGTGAGAGCGCCATCCATCATGGTCAGGAAAGCATTGTGGTTGACACAGGAAAAGCTGCGGCCATTGGCGGAGAAGCTGTAATTCTGTGTTCGGGTGATGTCCAGAAACTCCTGCCTTTTTGGCGATTCCTTGATGCAGTATGACAGGATCCCTGCCAGTTCCCTTGCCGTGGTGCAGTGTTCTTTCTGGATCGTGCTGCCATCCGACAGGGAAATGGTTTCCGTGGCGTCCAGGCCATTGGGCGTGATGAACCATGTATTTTTACAGCCAAGCTCCGCTGCTTTGTCATTCATCAGGGCTGCAAACGCCGACACGGCCTGTTTGCTCTCCTCAGCTGTATATTCCGTAACGGCTTTGTCCTGAAGCTCTGGGGGCAGGTGCTGCCTGCCTATGTGCTCGGCCAGCGCCACTGCCGTATCGTTATGGGATTCCAGCATCAGGGAATGCAGCAGGTCACGGATGGTGTACTGCTCTCCTTTTTGTATGTAGAGCTTCACTTTCGGCATGCTTGCCGCATAGGCGGACACGGTAAGGGTTTCGTCCAGAGACGCGTTTTCCAGAACCACTATGCAGGTCATGATTTTCGTAGTGCTGGCCATAGCCATGACGGCATCTTCGTTTTTTCCGTAGAGTACCCGGCCGGAATCGGCGTCCATGAGGACGGCGGCGGTGGCGAAGAGAGAGGATTCCTCCGGAGGTGGGGATGGCCCGTTTGCGGCATTGGCCGCGGCTGTCTGAAGCGGCAGCTGGAAAAGCAGCAGGCAGATGCAGAAAAAGCCCCCTATTATCTTATTCATCCGCATTTTCATGGTCTTGCTTCCAATGGGATTTTTAATAATATATGAGGCTTGCATCCGGGGAATGCATTTTCTGTATTTTTCCATCAATGTCAGCCGGAATTACGACCTAATCATTGCACCATTTCCCCAGGCCATTTCCCTATACTGACGGTCGCAAAATCTGCCAAGTCACTTGACGCACGAGCAAAAAGCATTATGGATCGGCGGCTAAAATTCACCGCTCGTAAGTATAATCGTCACACATCCAACTGCAGCTGCACCTCAGCCTCGGCCTGCTGCTTGAACTCCTCCAGCTGGACCGGATTCAGCTCCGGCAGATCATCCAGCTTTCCCACGCCAAAGCAGCGCAGGAACTGTTCCGTAGTCCCGAAGAGCAAGGGCCTGCCCGGCGCGTCCAGCCGTCCCAGTTCCGTAATCAGGTCGTATTCCAGCAGTCTGTTGATGGCATGGTCGCAGTTGACCCCCCTTACCCGCTCAATCTCCGCCCTGGTGACGGGCTGTTTGTAGGCAATGATGGAAAGGGTCTCCAGCACAGTGTCGGTAAGGCTCATTTTCTTGGGCGTCTTGGCGATCTTTACCAGATATTCATACATTTCCTCCTTGGTGCAAAGCTGTACGGCGTTCTCGAAGTAAGCCAACGTAATGCCCCTGTCCTCCCTGGCATAGCGCTCTTCCATGCCCTTGAGAATCTCCTTTACCACTTTTACATCCTCTTCTATCACATCGGCCAGACGGCTGATTTCCACGGATTCCCCCATGGTAAACAATACTGCCTCAATGACTGCTTCTGCCCTCGTCCTTTTCATTTCCGAAGCTCCTTTACAGCTTTTTGGGTTTGCGGGAAAACTCGCTTTTTATGCCGGAATCGGCATCCATGTTATAAAAATGTCGTCAAAAAGATTCTCCTGGCTGATAGTGATCTTTCCTGTCTTCATCAGCTCTAGGACGATCAGGAATGTGACGATGATCTCCATCTTGCTGGACTGCTTTTCCAGGAGCTTTCGGAAGCTGAATTGTCCGTGCTCTTTGGCGTAGGCTTCCACATACAGGAGCTTTACGTCCATATCGATCTCTTCCTTTTCTATATTGCCGTAGCGGCTCCGGATAGGGTCGATTTTGTCCTCCTGGCGTCTGATGATGGTTTTGAAGATTTCATGCAGACGGTTCAGAGTCATACCACCGATCAGCTGCTCATAATCCAGCGGGGGCTTGTACATTGCCACCTCCGGCGGGAGCTTCTGCTCCCGGTACAGGTTTTTCGCCGCGTCTACCTGGCGGTCCCGCAGCTCCAGGGACATATACTTATACATTTTGTATTCCAGCAGCTTCTGCACCAGCTCTGCCCTGGGGTCTTCCTCTTCACCGGACTCGTCCACCTCCCTGGGGAGCAGCATTTTGCATTTAATGTCAATCAAAGTAGCCGCCATCACCAGAAATTCACTCATCACGTTCATGTCGTCTGTCTCCATCTGCTTGATGTAGTCCAGATACTGCGCCGTGATTTCCACGATGGGGATATCATAGATATCAATTTTATTTTTTTCGATCAAATGAAGCAGAAGGTCCAGGGGGCCTTCGAATGCTTCCAGCTTTATCGGTATCGCCATTCTCTTCCTCGCACAGGGCTTTTTGCGTTTGCAGCCCGAAATACTATTTTACCGCTATTGACGCAGTATTTCAAGAAAGAACATACATTCTCCCGCAAACCGTCACTCCTCCGGGCGAAAGTCGATCACCCACAGTTCCCCGGGATTGAAAACCCTCACAGGGATGGTATGGCTTCCCAGCCCCCTGCTCAGCACCATGACAGATTCTTTCTCCCGGAAGATACCGCCGTCATATTTGGGAAAGACATGCCAGCTGGGGGAAAGCACCCCTTTTCCCCAGAATGGCACTCGCGCCACGCCCCCGTGCACATGTCCGGACAATGTCAAATCGGCTCCCCATGCGGCGTACTGGGAAAAATAATCCGGATTGTGAGCCAGCAGAACCGTATAGGCATCTGCGGAAGCCTGTCCCAAAAGGTGCGGCAGGTATTCGGGAGGCATCTTCCTGGCATGGAAGCGTTTGTAATATTCCATGTCGATTTCAACTCCATAGATATTGAGGCCCAGTTCCGGCAGGCTCACATGGCCGTTCAATAAGGGTTCTATGCCGATGCGCTTCAGCGCCTTTTTGTACTGCTTTGCCATTTTCCCATAGTATCTGGAGGCTTCTCTCAGCCGCTGTTCATGATTTCCGTTTGCATAGTATATGGGGTAAGCTTCCGCCAGCTTCTCCAGCAACTGCAGAGCCGGCTGCAGGGGTGCTTTTGGGTGGGCGGTAAGAAGATCGCCGGCGATTAGAATGAAATCCGGTTCCTGGCTGCGAATCGTCGCAAGAAGCCGCTCATTTTCTTTGCCATAGCATTTATTGTGCAGATCCGTCAGAAGCACCGCCCTGCATCTGTGCCTGATCCGTGGGTCTGTCACCTTATGGCATCTGACCACAAAGCGGTTGGTATCATAAAGCATGACCCAGAGCAGCGCCAGCGCAATCATTACGATGATGGTAAGTATAATGTCCGTCATTGAGTTCCTTTCCTAAATCCGCCGGACGTCCAAAGGGCTCTCCCGCCGGGGAGCCGGCTTTGTTCGTCCGGCCTTATTCTCCCGCAGATAAGTATACCATAAAATCACAAAAGGAAAAAGCCGAATATTTTTTTCAGATAATCAGGATAACCGGCTTTCTCCACGTCTTCCGTGAACAGGATGGGGGTACTGCCGATCTCGGTTCCGTTTAGTAAATAGCGGGCCCTGCCTGCCTCAGTCCCCTTTTCCACAGGCGCCTGTACGGTTTCCGGCAGTTCCAGTACCTTTTCCACTGCGCTTAAGTCATTGCCGGCCGTATCCAGATGGCGGAATTCACTTTGGTATGCGATCCCTGTCTCATCCGCAATGCCGCCCTCCACCGGCAAAAGGGGAAGCGGATCCTTATTCTCGTCTATGTACAGATTACAGACGCTGAATCCATAGGTAAGAAGCGTCTGAGCATCTCCGAAGCGTGTCTTGTAGTCGGGCGCTCCCATGACTACGGCAATCAGATCAATGCCGTCTTTGGAGGCCGTTGCCGAAATGCAGTATTTCGCCTTTGAAGTAGAGCCGGTCTTTAATCCGGTGGTCCACTGGTACTGCTTCAACAGTTTGTTGGTACTGCTCAGGGTGAAAGGCGAGGTGCCCTGTCTGGTCTCATGGGTGATGTCCTCCATCCAGATGGTGGTATAATGGAACACATCCGGATACCTGGTGGTCAGTTCCCTGGACATAATCGCTACGTCCTTTGCAGAGGTGTAATGATTGTCGGAGTCGCTTAAGCCGCAGCAGTCCTCAAAGTGGGTGTCTGCCATGCCAAGTTCCGCAGCCTTTTCATTCATCAGGGCCACAAAGGCTTCCTCGCTGCCCGCTATGTGCTCCGCCACCGCCACGCTGGCGTCATTGCCGGAGGCGACCGTGATGCATTTGATCATGGTGTCCAGGGTCTGGGTCTCTCCCTCTGCGAGATACACCTGGGAACCGCCCATGGAACTGGCATGCTCGCTGGTGATGACCTGATCCGTCAGACTTATCCTACCGCTGTCCAAAGCCTCAAAGGTAAGCAGGAGCGTCATGATCTTGGTGATACTGGCCGGACTTCTGCGCTCCGTAGAATTGAGTTCATAGATCACCTGGCCGGTGGAGCTCTCTATCAGGATCACAGAAGGGGCAGAGACCGTCACATTGGCGCTTACGGGCAGCAAGGCCGAAAAGAAAAGCGCAAGCGCCAGAAGAGCCGCCGCCAAAGATTTCTTTCTCAACATAATAATGCCACACTCCATATTCCATATCTTTGTCACTAAAATATGAAAATGCAGCCGGATATATGCCATTTGGCGCAAAAATCAGATTGGCTGTCAGGGAGCGCGCGGCGCAGGGGAAGTTGATCCAGACACAAAATCCCCAGCCTTTTAAAGGCTGGGGACAAGTTGATTAATTATATTTGCGCTTCCTGGCGGCTTCAGACTTTTTCTTACGTCTGACGCTCGGCTTCTCGTAATGCTCGCGCTTGCGAATCTCCTGCTGGATTCCAGCTTTCGCACAACTTCTCTTGAAACGGCGCAAAGCGCTGTCCAATGTTTCGTTTTCTTTTACGATTACGTTTGACATGTCCACCCGACCCTCCCTTCAGTCCCGCAACATGACTGATTGGGTTATTTTTTATGTATCGCATATAGCCTATACACAACTTTTATTATATCATAAAAGTTTCGTGCGTCAACAGTTTTTTACAGTTTTTAGTAAAAATTTTCGCCCAATGTTATCTTACAGCTATATGACTTCGAGATAGTCCCGATCCGGCAGCCCGGGGAAAGGAGCCGTGGGCAGTGTCTGATACCAATATGCCACGGATGCCATATCGTCCTGCAGAGGCAGGTAGCGCCCCTCGCTTCTCCAGCCCAGCGCCTGGATGGTCACTTTTAATTTCTCGTCAAAGCAGACGGGATCCGGAATATGCCAGCGGTACATACCGAAGCGGAACTGGCTGCGGTATAGCTTGTCCGGAGCCAGAACCTGCAGCCCGGTATATGGAGTGGAGAAAGGTACATAGGCGTCATGGGTCATGGGATTCTCGAAATTATAGGATCCGCAGAAATAATCTTCCGTCCCGGTGCCGCAGATGGTAGGATAGTCCGTATCCTTATCCATGTAGAACTTGATCTCTCCCTCTCCCCACCAATTGCTGTTGTTTACGCCCCAGGCCATATAGGTGCCCACATATTGGCCGCGGCCCCGGATTCCGTCCACGATTGTATAGACTTCCTTGTACGGCAGGGGATTGACCCGGCGGAATTGGGCATGGAAATACGCAATGGTTTCCGGCAGGGACTGCAGGGTATAATCAATCTGATAATAAATAACGGTATCATTGTCCGCAAGATTTTCCAGGGTCATGCGGCATTTGGACAGGAAAGGCATCTGCCAGTAACAATTAAACGCACTTCCGGGATTTACGCACACCGCAAGGGAATGGATCGGGGCATATTCGTTCCAACCCATACAGAAGAAATCTCCCACGGGACATTCCACAGAGGGGTGCTCCTGCCCATCCCAATATATGCGCAGAATCACGTCGCGCCAGCGTCCCTGAGGCGTCAGCCAGATATGGCGGATGATGCCCGAGCCATCAATATTTGCGATTTCAAAGGTGCCTTTAGACGGGATCCGGATATAGGGATTCACTTTCCAGCCGGTACCCAGATCCCTGGCAGCCTGTCTTGCAATTCCGTCTTCCAGGGGACACATGCCTCCTTTGCCCGGTTCTCCGGTAAAATTCTCTGCGCTGATGGAGCGCGACTTTATGTCCGCAACCTGGTAGAGAGCAGATAAATCAAACATCATAAGTCTCCTTTCCGTAAGGGGTCTGTATTCTGATTATACAGTATCATTATTTGCGCTTCCAGTCAAGGAGAAGTAATATTTATACCAGAATATAGTATGAATGATATATCAATTATGGGAAATACAATGTAATCAGAAGATTTTCATCCTCCAGGACAGCCTCTGCATCCCCGCTCATTTTCCGCATCAGTTCCCGGACAATGAAAAGCCCCAGGCCGGAGGAACCTCTTCCTCTGGCCCGGTCGCTTTTGTAGAATTTGTCAAACATCAGCTCCGGATTGGGCCGTTCCGTTCCGCAAAGGGGGTTCTTGAACAGCAGCCGGTTTCCTGCTTGCGAGATAGAAATTCCGCCGCCTCCATGCACCAGCGCATTTGTGATCAGGTTCTGGAAAACCCGCCTCAGGGCCTCTCTGTCTGCCATGACACAGAAATCCTCAGACTGAAAAGCGATCTGGGGGGTGATGCCTGTTTTCTCGAATTTCGGGTAGAGATTCAGGAGACAGTCGCCAAGCAAAGGCAGTACCTGGAGCCTCTCAGGGGACAGCTCGAAATCCTCGCTGGTAAGCTTTGTGTACAGGAACATTTTCTCCAGCATTTCTTCTAACTCAGACAACCTCGCCTTCGCGGCGTGGAGATAATGGGCCCGCTTCACCTCGTCACCGCATTCCTCTGCCAGCTGTACGTATCCGAAAGCCCCTGTAAGAGGCGTACGGATATCATGGGCCAGGCCGGTGATATTTTGTTTGAGATCTTTTTGGGCCTGACGGAATCGCAGCTGATCTGAGTCCTGATTGCGCAGGATAAGGTTCAGCTGCCTGCACAGAGCCAGCACCGGCTTCCGACGGCTGCTCACGGTGAGCTCTATATGGCTTCCGGCGGCGACTTCCTCCAACTGCCGGTAAATAGAGCGCAGTTCCATTCTGTTTCGCACACAGAGAAAACCCAGATAGAATGCCAGCATACAGGCAACCGCCAGAAGAATCTCCATATCCCCACGCCCATCCTTTCCTGTAAAATATGCCTCTTTCCATTCAAAATTGCTTTGCCCTGTACTCTTACACGTCACGTTTGATGATCGTCGTCACTGCCCCCGCAGTGTAGAGAACCAGGAATACCAGCCCTACAACCAACACTTTCAAATCTGCCACAGAGGTATAGGCCGACGGGCCATAGGTCAGATTATAATAGATGGTGTACTCTTCCCAGCCGCTTAGACGGAACTGATTGGTGATGCCGGAAAGCAGCGTCACAATCAAGCCGCTGCCGCCCAGCACGGCCCCCAGCACGCCTACAGTGGTGCTGCGGCTTGCCACGCACAGAAGAATGATCAGGGCTGCAAAGCCCATGGTTACCACCCAGGCCCATGTCAGATAAAACAGCGTCTCTTTCCAGTCGGGCAATGAAAGCATGTTGTGGAACAGCATATTTATAAATGCGTTAAAAGCAAAGGTGAAAACCAGATACAGGAAGTTCAGGATGCCTGCCGCCATCAGCTTGCTGCCTATATAGGTCCAGCGTTCCCGATGCAGGGACATGATATTCTTCAGAAAGCCTCCCTGATAATCTCTGCACACCAGCAATGTCACCGCGATTCCGAAGATCAGATTGTATAACCCGCCGTCCATATTGGCCTCACGAAACATGTCCAGAAGATCCACGCCCTCCTGCAGGGCCTTGCCCTCTTCCAGTTCGTCCAGCGTCAGGAGGCCTATCTTTAGCCCGGCTGCCTGGCCGTTTGGCGTAGCCATCAGCCAGACCATCAGATAACACAGAAAAATCACACCCAGCAAACACAGGAAACATACATAGACAAATTTGCTCCTCTTCATATGGTACAGATCCATACGCAGTAGATTAAACATGGCTTTCACCTCCTTGGGAAGCGGCCGTCTCCCCAGCCGTCAGATTGTTCATTTTCTTCAAAAAATACTCTTCCAGATTCATCTGATGGAATCCGGAGGAATAGACCTGTATCCCGTTTTCGATGAGAAGCTGGTTCAGCCATGCGCCGTCTTTCAAATTATAAAGGCGTATCATTCTGTCTTCCATAACCTCTGCCTGTATATCCGGAGCCTGCTTTGCAGGCGTGTCCTGGGCTTGTACGGTACAGCCGGCCTGCCCTCCGGCGCGCTGTGTGTACTCCAGAATCAATGGCAGCGCGCGTTTGCTGTCGTTTACCTCTATCTGAAAATAGTCCCTGCAGTTATTCTCCAGATGCTCCTTGTCAATCTGTTCTACCAGATGCCCCTCTTTGATGATGCCGTAATGGGTGGCAATCTTGCTGAGCTCTCCCAGGATATGGGAACTGATAATGAGAGTCTTCCCCTCCTCCTGGCACAGCGCAAGCAAAAGCTGCCTCACCTCCCTGGTGCCCTCCGGATCCAGGCCGTTGATGGGCTCGTCTAAAATCAGCAGATCCGGATTGCCCAAAAGCGCAAGGGCGATCCCCAGCCGCTGCTTCATGCCCATGGAAAAATAGCGGGCTTTCTTGTCTCCTGTCTCCGTGAGACCCGCGGAGGCCAGCGCCTTATCCACGCTCTTTTCATCCGTCAGCCCCATGCATTTGGCTTTCATCATCATATTCTGCCTGGCAGTCATACCGGGATAGAGTCCGGTGGCCTCAATCAGGCATCCAATCCGCCTTGCCGCGTAAGGGTTGCGGGCGGGCTTTCCAAAAATCCGGATTTCCCCCTCCGTGGGCTTTGCAAGCCCGCAGAGCATTTTCAGCGTGGTGGATTTCCCGGCGCCGTTTCTGCCGATGAATCCGTAGATGGCGCCCTGCCGGACTTTCATGTTCAGATGGTTCACTGCCGCTTTTCCCTTGTAGGTCTTGGTCAGGGACAGGGTTTCCACGGCCAGCTTTTCCTGTTCTCTCTCCATTTTTAAAATCTCCTTTCCTGATATGCTTTCTATTGGAATGCTTTTCTTCCATTCTAAACCATAACATTTCAAAAAGCGCTCAGAAAAGTTTAAGAAAGGGTAAAGATTTCAGCAGAGCTTGAACCCTAAGCCCCAGACAGTCTGGATGTAGCTGTCGGTGCCGCTTTCCTTTAGCTTCCCGCGGATATTGCTGATATGGACATTGATGGTCTTGTCTTCTGCCAGATATTCCTCTCCCCAGGCATATTCATAAATCATCTGCTTGGAGAATACTCTTCCCGGATTCCGCGCAAGCAGTTCCAAAATCAGGAACTCGTGGCGCGTAAGAGCCACAGGCGTCCCTGCGGCCGTCATCTCCTGCCTGTCCGGCTGCAGCACCCATTCACGATAGGTATAGACCCGCCCTGTGGCTCCGGCGTCTTCGTCCCCTGCGAAAAGCCTTTCCTGCCTGCGCAGCTGTACCTGGATCCGCACCAAAAGCTCCTTTAGCTCAAAAGGCTTGCAGATATAATCCTCCGCCCCGTCCGAGAGCAGTTTCACCTTGCTGTCCAGCCCGCTTTTGGCCGACAATACGATGACAGGCGCTTTTCCGGCAAATTCTTTTACCAGCTCTTCTCCCGCCACGCCCGGCAGCATCAGATCCAGCAGCACCAGGTCGAATTGTTCCATGGAAAACAACAGCTTCCCCTCGCTGCCGGAGTAGGCCTGTGTGCAGGCATAGCCGTAGGACTCCAGGTATTCCTTTATCATCTGATTGTTGGCTGCATCGTCTTCTATTATCAGCAAACGCTCCATAAAATACTCCTTTTCGTAACGAATATATGTGTATTTCCGGGAAAAATCCAGCCCTGCCGCAGGGGAAAAGCCAACTCCTGCCACAGGGCTTATGGTATCTGTAGACGGCTTCCGGTTCCCGGCCTTTTTCGGCGGTCACAGATCTTAGCTTTCGGTACTTCCGGCTACGTTGACCCGCGCCAGGCATACTGCAGCCGGTCCCTCGAATGCTTTCTCCCGCTGTAGTTCTCTGGAGAACAAAAGGTTCTTCTGGGCTTCCAGAATACTGCCGTTGATGGAACCTCCCGTCACGGGAATCCGCCTTTTCCCGTCATAGAGGAACGCCAGCCGGATTTCACCGCCGAAGTGGCCGCTGAAATTGTCCATCTGGAAATCGGAGAAATTCACCACCTCCAGGTAGGGGGCTTTTCTCATTTCTTCCAGGGAAACCTTTCCGGCGGGAGCCTGGAAGCTTTCATAATCGCCTGTAGGCTCCTGCCTGAGGTAATAGGCATAACGGTTGCTGCCGTGAAGAAGCTGCAGGCTCCCCTCCCGCACCAGCTCCCGGTCTTTCATGGGAATACCCTCGCCGCTGTAGGGTACGGTGGCTTTCAGGGTCAGATTGATTCGGTCTTTCTCCACATCTTTGCCCTGCACGTCACAGCCGGGCTGAAAAGTGGAATACTTCGGATAGATCATGTACATATCGGAACGATCCACATAATAGCTGAGGATGTCCTTTACATAGGGACCTGACAGGATCACGCGATATTCCCCGGCAGGTGGCGCCGTCACTGCCTGGGCTCTCGCTCTTGTCATCTCCAGGGTCTCCCGAACTTTCTTCCGGAGAGGCTTCGTATCCATATCCTCATAGGAGAAGTCCTGATAGGTCTCCACATCCTGTCCCGCGATGCACTGGGCCACAAACTCGCCCCATATACGCCCTTTGCAGTAGGACACATCTACGCCCGCCGCATTTAAGATATGGCATGCGGTTCTGGAGGCAAAAATTTCCGCTGAATTCAAGAAGACATCGCTCTCGGTATCCTCCGCAAACAGGGCTTTTGCAAAACAGTCTGCCACCTCTGTCAGGGAGATGTCGGAAAGGCGCTTTGCTTTCTCCAGTGCTTCCTCAGAAGGCTCTCCCCCGCCCTGATACAGTTCATAGAAAGGGTTCTTGACGAACCCGGCGGCATACAGGGCGTCCCGGAACATCTGTTCCATCTGCTCCGGGGTATAGCTGTCCTGCACCTGAACTGCAGCGGAACCCAGCATGTGATTTTCGCCCTCCCAGAATTCTTTATATACGGTCACCGAGGCTTGGTGAACTTGTTTTCTGCGCTGCATGTCAAGGGACTTACGGATAAAAAACAGTTCCGCGGACTCTTGCTTCGTCTCTGTAATCTGATATAATTCCACTCCGCTGTTTTTCAGTGCGGATAATATTTTTTCAAGCATCTTCTGTCTCCTTTCCATTAACCAAGCCGAATCCTGGCCTTAACGTACGGGCCTCCATCGGATACTTTCACCCATTCCTTGTAGCCTTTGCCGCACATACCTCCACCGCCCAGTTCTACGTTCTCCGATACCATGCTGATGGATTTCAGCAAATCAGGTACATATCCTGTGAGTACCACAGGGGAGAAAATCTTCCCGGTAAGCTTTCCGTCCCGGATTTCCCTGGCGATGCTGACCATGCACTGAATACCCCAGTTCTTGGGGTCCTCCATGCCGCTGGAGGGCTCTTCCAGCAGAAATCCGTAGGAAATGGAGGCGATCATGTCCTCCAGCTTGTCCGTGCCGCCCTCGAAATAGGTGTTCGTCATCCTGGTATAGGCCTTTCGCTGATAGCTTTCCCGTCTGCCGTTGCCGGTGGGAACCGTTCCCAGATGCATGGCGGACTGGGCATCGCTGATACCCGCTTTTAAGATGCCCTTGTCGATGACAATGGTGTCTTTAGCCAGCACGCCCTCATCGTCAAAGAAATAGGTGGCCACTTCCCTGGCCGCACAGGCGCCGTCATGCATGGTGACCAGCTCAGAAGCCACCTGCTTTCCCAGGAACTGCTCCGCCTGGGCGCGCTTTTTCACAAACATATCCATCTCCACGCCATGGCCAAAGGCCTCGTGCACGATCATGCCCGTGGCTTCCGGTGTACAGATGCAATCGTACTCGCCCGGAGTAATGGGAGTGCTTTCCAAAAGTTCCAGGGCCACCTTTGCGCTGCGGCATACGCCGCCTTGCATCTTCTCCAGAAGTTCCATGCCGCCCAGGTTGGAGAAGCCCTTGTAGCTGTCCTTGATCTCCTCGCCCCTGGATGCCATGACCACAAAACCGCCTGCTGTCCAAAGAACGCTCTGCTCCATATCGCGATGTTTTGACAGGAAAAGCTTGGTGTACTTCTGATAATTGACAAAGGCCCTGCAGTCCAGGATTTTCTCGCTGTAGGCTCTGCCCGTCTCGCTGATTAAGGTCAGCTCCTGAATGATTTTTTCGTCCCCGTATTCCTGGGGATCAATCTGGTATTCCGTGCTGTCCGCGAACACAAGCGGATCGTCCTCCAGCATGGCGTAGACGCTGCGCTGCACCCCGTCCGGCAGATCGTTCGACATGGGGATCAGTTCTTCCCGGACCTTGGTGACGATTTCCTCAATGAGGTCCTGGGAAATCTCATTGAATGAATATTCCCCATAGCTGGAGCCATCGTAGACTTTTACCACAAAGCCTCTCCCGGACCAGCGGGGCACCATGCCGATGGACGTAACGGTCTTGGATACGGCATACTGTTTTGACTGGGAATCCGTGGCAAGAATGGAGGCGTATGGGTACTCCTCCAACAGCCTGTCCCGCAGCCGGAGCAGCAGGGGCTTTATCTCGCGCAGATATTCGCTTGACTTTACTTTTGATTGCATATCTGTTGTTTCCTTTCTTTGGATTTGGGTTACAGGGGTTAGTCCTTACTTTCCCTCCGCCATCTTTAGCTGGGCTGTTACAAGCCCATAGTAAATCCCTTTTTTCTCCAGCAGCTCATTGTGCGTGCCGATCTCCGCGATGCCGTGTTTGTCAATCACTACGAGCCTGTCGGCATTCCGCAGGGTAGAGAGCCTGTGGGCAATGGCAAAGGTAGTACGGCCTTTCACCAGCCGGTCCAGGGCCTGCTGGATCAGGAACTCGCTCTCCGTGTCCAGGGCCGAGGTGGCCTCGTCCAGGATCAAGAGCCTTGGATTGTTCAGGATGGCTCTGGCGATGGCGATTCTCTGCCGCTCTCCGCCGGAGAGATTGTAGCCGTGCTCACCCACATAAGTATTGTAGCCGTCCGGCGTCTTGCAGATGAAGTCATGGGCATTGGCCGCCTTGGCTGCCTGGATGACTTCCGTCAGGGAGGCATCCTGTCTGGCAAAGCGGATATTGGCCAGGATGCTGCCTGAGAACAGGAACGTTTCCTGGAGCACCACGCCGATCTGGGAGTGCAGGCTCTCCGTTTTCACATCCCGCAGATCTACCCCATCCAGCATGATTTTCCCCTGATCCACATCGTACAGCCGCATGATCAGGTTGATCAGGGTGGATTTCCCTGTGCCGGAAGCGCCCACCAGCCCGATCATCTCCCCGGGCTTCACCTGGAAATTGATGTTCTCCAGCACCGGTTCATAGGTGTGGTAGCCAAAGGACACTCTCTGGAAATCAAAGGCGCCCTGGATGGGAAATTCCTTGCTGTCCTCCCTGTCCTTGATTACAGGTTCTTCGTCAAGTACGTCATAGATACGGTTCAGGCTGGTGATCATCTGCATGACCATTCTGGGCAGATGGGTCATCCAGCTCAAAGGGCCGAAGAGGTAGCCGCAGTAAGTGATGAACTGTACCAGCTCGCCCAGGCTCATTTTCCCGTCCAGCACGTCGATACCGCCGAAGTATACGGCGATGTAAGAGCCTGCCCCAAGCAGAAACGTCAATATGGGGAAAAAGACCGCCCAGAACGTCTCGTTGCGCCTGCTGATGTCAGCATACTCTTCTGTCTTCCTTTTAAAGCGGGCTGCCTCCCGCTCTTCCTTTCCAAAGGACTTCACCACACGCATGCCGGAGATGATGTCCTGGAGGCTGCTGGCCAGGTCATCCGCTTTCAGCCACTGCTTATGGTAGATGCTGTGGATATGGTGCCAGAACGCCCTGGTCACCGCGAACACCACAATGATGAAAAACAGGGACAGCAATGTCATCTTCCAACTGATCATGAACATTACGATCAAAGACACCGCCATGGTCAGCAGGGTGGAGAACATGTCCCCGAACACTTCTTCCATGAAGCCCCGGATCTGGTTGGTATCCCGGGAGACGCGGTTGAGCAGTTCTCCCGGCTTGCGGTTGTTGATGAAAGAAAGGGACAGGGACTGTATCTTGTAGTAGAGCTTGCGCCGCAGGCTCATGCTCAGAGCGCTTCCTAAGGACACGCACTGCCAGTACCGGAACACGTCCAGCAGGATGCGGCCTATCAGCATGGTAAACGTGATGCCGACGAAAATCCAGAGGTCTTTCCATGCGCCCTGTCCTGTAGACAATGCACCGTCAATAAAATTACGCTGTACCAAAGGTATGGCCAGGTTCATGGCAGAGATCAGCGCCATCAGCAGGGAGATCAGCAGCAGCTTCCCCACATATTCCCCGCAGAGCGCCATGAATTTTTTCAGGATGTCCGCCTTTCCCTCGCAGTAAGGGCATTTGCTGGTGCCGGGCAGGGCGCGGCCGCATTTGTCGCAGTATTTTTCATACTCCAGGCTGACGATTCTCTCCGGCTCTTCCCCGGTCTTAAGGGACTCGATGATGGACTGTGCCCCTCTGGCCACATAGGCCACCCTGACAATATGCCGCATGGAAAAACGTGCGGCGCAGGTCATCCGGCCATCCTTTTTGGTCACGATAATGATGCCGCTGTGAACCTGATGTTCACATTTGATTTTTTCGCATTCTTCCAAAAGGAATTCCGCCGAAAGCCCATTTTCTTCCAGCACCAGGAAACGCTTTTGGGTCACCACCAGAAAGACTTTCCCGGTGTATGCCTCTTTTGCCTGCATTTTCCGCCTGTCGAATTCCAGATCCACCGGCACGCAGTACAGAGGCTCTTCTCCCGGCTTCAGCTTCAGAGCTTCCCGCTGGGATTCTGTCAATGTATACAATAGTTTCATAAAATTCTACATACCTTTCCATGACCCGAAATCAGCGGGTCATCTTCAAACTTTCCGTCATCTGCTTTCCGTCATGCTGCCTGGGACACAGGTGCCATTCTGAAAGGCCGCCAATCCCGGCTAAGCGAAAAAAGCCTTTCCCGTTAAATGAAGAGATCCAGTTTTTTACGCTCCATGACTCCCAGCTGATAGAAATCGGGGATTTCGTACCGGTTCCCGTCAATGTCTGTCACCAGCAGCCTGGAATCGCTTAAATGGATCACCGCGTCTCCGCTCATCTGGGTGGTGAACCGGCATGCCCCGAAAGTTGTGACTACATTCCAGTAAGCGTATCCGTATTCATCTTTCACATCCAGCACTTTCGTGATGATAGGCCTGAAGTAACGCAGTTTGATCTGTTCCCGCAGCATCTCCTGCTGATCCTTTTCCAGTTGTGAAAGCTTTTCGATCATGCCGATTTCCCTTGCTTTTTCATCGGCCTCACGAATGGAGATGAACTCCTCCGGATTCGTCAGCGGGAATGTGAGGTATACGCCCACCCGGGCATATTCCCTGGCCTCCGCTTCCTGGGTTTCCTTGATCTTTAATGAGATAAATCCGCCCTCTGTCCTGGAAAATTCCGCATTTTCCCCTGTGAGGATGTGCATCTCCAGAAGCTCCTCCGATTCTTTCTTGAGGGCTTCTTCGTCAAATTCCTGCAGATCCAGGAGATCCTGTCTGCTGTTTTCCTGTCCATCCATATATATGCACTGTTCCTTTCTAATGTATTAATTGTAAGAGATCCTATCCCTACAGTACCGCGTTAACTAAGCATTCATGCTTTTATATAAGGCGGCGCGGCTGGCTGCATGGGATTTTCGCTATTCGATTCCCCGCATGGCCAGTGCTTTGGTCTGCAGTTCGCTCAATTTATAAAAGGTTCCTTTCTTCGCCAGCAATTCCTCATGGGTTCCCGACTCCGTCAGCCTGCCGTCGTCCAGTACGATCAAATGGGTGGCATTGCGCAGGGTGGAGAGCCTGTGGGCAATGGACAGCACTGTCCTGCCCTTTTCCAGCTTTTCCAGGGATTTCTGGATGGCAAGCTCCGTCTCTGTGTCCACCGCGGAGGTGGCCTCGTCCAGAATCAGTATCTTCGGATCCGCCAGAATGGCTCTGGCAATGGAAATCCGCTGCTTCTCTCCCCCTGACAGGGAACGGCTGGAAGATCCCAGCAGGGTATCGTATCCCTCAGGCATCTTGCAGATGAAGTCATGGGCGTTGGCCTGTACGGCAGCCCGGATGATTTCCTCTCTGCTGGCCTCGGGCCTGGCGTAGGCGATGTTCTCCGCCACCGTGCCCATGAAGATATAGGTCTCCTGGGACACCATAGCCACGTTTTTGCGAAGCTCGTTAAATCCGTACTGCTTTACGTTGACCCCGTCCACCAGCACTTCGCCCTCCTGGGTGTCGTAGAGCCTGGAGATCAGGTTCACCAGCGTGGACTTGCCTGCGCCGGAGCGCCCCACGATGCCGAACACCTCCCCGGCGTTCACATGAAAGCTGATATCCTTTAAGATGGGCTTATGGGCTTCGTATCCAAAGGTCACGTTCCGCAGTTCAATCTCTCCTCTGAGCTCCTCAGGACGCAGGGGATTGGGGGATTCTTTTACCTCCGGCACCGCGTCTATGATCTCAAACATGCGCTGGGCCGAGTTCATGCACTGGGTATACCAGCGGATGAAACGGGAGAAGAAATCCAGCGGCCACTGGAGCTGTCCCACATAGCCGGAAAAGGTGATTAGCAGACCCAGCTCGATATCGGAGCCGCCGATGATCATGGCTCCGCCTACGGCCCATACCAGGAAGCTGATGGTATCTTCCACGGAACGGTACAGCGCATAGAATTTATTGTCGTACCGCGCCAAATCCATTTCCGAAGTGCGCACCTTGCCGTTGTTCTTCTTGAAGCGGTGCATCTCCTGCTCCTGCTGTCCGAAAGCCTTTACCACCCGGGCTCCGGTGAAGTTCTCGTTCATCTGTCCCTTGAGCCGCCGGTTGGCGCGGTGTCTTTTGCCGTAATAATGCCACAGATGGGGCATCATCCGGTAGCTGATGACTACCAGCACCGGCATCAAAAACACGGACATCAGAGCCAGCAGGGGATTTAAAAGGAACATGATGACAAACGTAGCCAGCATGGTCCCAACGTTGATGAAGAAATTTGGGATGCCGTCTATCAGAAAGCTGGAGATTTCCTCCGCGTCATCGGAGACTCTTGTCATCAGCCCCCCGGTCTGCCTCTTGGAATAGAAGCTGATGGACAGCCTCCCCATGGAAGAGAAAACCTGGCTCTTCAGCGCGGCCACCACTGACGGGGCGATCCGGGCTGTTAAGGCGCCCTGCAGAATGGTCAGGCTCTGGATGACTATCTTGGTCACAATCATGGAGATGACCAGTACGGTCAACGCGGTCACGAAGCGGCCTGCAGGGAGATGCAGAAGCGCAAGGAATTCCTCGTTGCGCGCCAGCACCTGGTCGTACAGGACGGTACCGCTTAAGTATGGCCACACCAGATTCAGCCCTGCCGTACCGAAGTAGCAAAGGATCATTATGGCCAGATATTTTTTATAGGGCTTGAAGTATGACAGCACCCGAAACAGAATGGACTTTTTGTCCATACATTTGGGACAGACTTTCCGCTCCTGATCAGGATAGATCATGCCGCATTTGGGACAGCATTCTTTTCCTTTCTCTACATCCAGATCCTCCTTGGTGATCTCTTCCGATTTCTTCAGCTTCTGAAATATGCTGCAGACTTTGAGGAATGTCCCCATTTTCGTATTGGAAAAATGACAGAGGTTGCGCTCTACGCCGTCGATTTTGGCCATCAGTACGCCTGTGGCCACTTGGCGCAGCACCTCCATTGCCTCCACTTTGTCCAGTCCATATACCTGCAGCGCGGGTTCTTCTGCGGCGTTCTCGTTCATTTGCCATCCGCTGTACCCGCCGAAACGGTATTCCACGGAATGTCCGTTTTCTGTTTGCTTCTGGTAGGGATAGGCAGCCACCAGCAGCTTTTCTTTCGTAAGCGCTACGATGGTATCCGCAAACCGATATTCCATGTCGAAGTCAGCCATGGCCGCAAAGACGACTTCCGATTCCTTTATGCCATATTTTGCGGCAATGCTGACAAATCCTTTTGGTAACTTCATTCTACTCCTCCCTGCTCTCCTCCCGTGCAGACATGAAAAAACCATGGCGTCCCAAAAGACTGGTAGCCATGGTTCCTTTTACAAGCTTACATGCAAAAGACTGCCGTTTTACTCAATCTGCAATAACTCCGGGAGACATTTTCCTGATTCTATTCTCTTCTGCCATTGTACGATTCAATCTGAACTTCATCATAACTGCCTCCTTTCTTTTATATTTTTATCAGACCTTTTTCAGTATAAGCACATTTTCGGGGAATGTCAACCTGTTTTTGGTAATTTTATGAATTTTTCCGCGGCTTCCGCCATATGCCAAAAGAGCCGGAACTGGCGGAAACTTTCCGGCCAGCCGGCTCTCTTTGTACGGATAGGTTATGTGCTTTCCGGGCGGTTCACCCGGCAGGAACGATTAGTCGGCTGCCTTTACGGAAGTAATGTGGGGGTTAACGCCCTCATACCAATACAGGAAGCCCTCCATATCGATCTTGTCGCCGACTTTCAGCCCCTGTACTGCCTTGTAGACATCCGTGCTGCTGTCGCAGAGATAAGACTCAACGGTGAACGTGTAGGTCTGGCCGTTCAGGGAGACGTTGAAGTACAGGTCGTCGCCCTCCTGGCCGGAGCCGTCCCAGTTGTAAAGGAATGCAGCGTCGCTGCCCTCTGCAGCCGGCTCTACGGTCATGCCCTTGAAAGCCACGAACTTGTTCTGATGCTTAATCAGGTCGTCGGTTCCCAGAAGAGATGTCACATCCTCAGCGGACGCTATGTAGTTCCCCTCTCCGATCTCAAAAGTGGCATCGATGACTTCCACTTCCCCTGACCACTCATCCTTGTAGCCGGTGACCTTGATCTTTGTTCCGGGAGTCAGCTTTTTGTAGTCCTCCTCGGAGCAGGCCATGTTATATAAGAAGTAACCGCCGTCCTTGTCCTGGCTGTATACGGTGGCCTTGTCCTCCCACCAGGACTGCTTTGCCTGTACATAGGTCTCGATTACGACTTCTGACTTCAGAGCCGCAGCCTCGTACTCCGCATAGGTCATGACGCCTTCGGACTTTTTGTCCGTATCTGCGTCTGAACCGCAGCCGGCACAAGCGATTACCAATCCGGCCGCTAATAGTAACGATGTAATTTTTTTCATGATATCCTCCTCTTTTTCATGGGGATATTCCCCATTTCATCATGATGACGGAAAATGGCTTCCACCTTTTTCTATTATCAATACATCGAAAACTATTATACAAGAATTCTGTCAGAAATCAATAGTCAAAATCCCCAGTTATTTTACTTTTTCCTCACTTTCTTGGAAATAACATACAAAACAATCAGCGCCCAGGCACATGCCAACGAGACAAGCAGGAACACTGCAGGCCCGGGAAGAGGCCCCAGTTTGTCCTTTTCTCCCGCGTAAGTTTCGGTAGGGCGGCTCAGCCCGTCCAGGTGATAGCGGGAGGCAAGATCTTTGTAAAGCTTGTCATAGTAGGCGTCGTCCACTGTCTGGGAGCGCTGGATGGACTTTACTGTTTCTTCGATGAGCTGTCCGGCAGCATCCCGCAGAGAGGCCGAGCCGTTGAATACAGGCGTCACAAAGGTGTTCTCCACGTTTTCCAGCAAAAGCCTGGTGGCCTTGATTTTGACGTCGTAGTGGAGGGTATTGTCCTCTCCGCTTCCGGCTAGGTAGTCCTGATACTCCGCCGACTGTCTGGCCTTGGAGGTCACGGGTACATAGCCCTCTGTCTGGGCGTAGGCGATCTGTACCTCATTGGTCAGCAGATACTGGGCGAAAAGCCAGGATGCCAGCACTTCCTGGGGATCATCCTTATTAAAGATGCAGACCGAGGGCCCCTGGGATATCATCTGGGGATTTGCCGGGTCAAACTGAGGGACGGGCAGAACTTCCGTCTCGAACTCCACCAGCTTGTCGGCGCTGATGTCGATTAAGGGCGCGCTGCATCCCATCCAGGTAGCGCCGGCTGTGGAGTCCACGGCAAAAATGCATTGTCCCGCGTTCAGGAAATTAGCCGGATAGCCGGAAATCTTGAATGTGGAGAACGCTCCGGTTGCCGCGTGCTCTGCCACGGTTTCCAGCAGTTGCTTCGTGGCATCGGAAAACAGCAGAATCTCCCCCTCCTGGGTAGAATACTCGGTCCCCTTTTGGCGGATTTGCTGTATCATCATATTGTCCGTGGATTTATAGATGAAAGGAATCAGCACTTTCTGGCCGTTTATCAGGTAATTTCCCTCCTGGTTTTTGGCCATGGCGGCCTCCGAGACCTCCCAGACAAAATCCCATGTCAGAGTGTCCGGCAATTGGTAGCCCAGCTTTTCCACATAGGTTTTGTTGACATAGCAGCTTTCCGTGGAACGCATGAACGGGATGGCGTAATAATGGCCGCCAAAGGCGCATTCCTCCAGGTACTGGGGAATGATTTCTGCTTTTGCCGGGGAATCGTACCTGATCTCGCCGCCCCCCAGGCCGTATTTTTCGTTGTCGAACAACTCTTCCAGCGGAACCACCTGATTCACGCCTGTCAGGTAGGTGGCGATGTGATCCGGATAGGTAATGCATACATTGGGCGTGGTCTTCGTGGCGATATTCGTTATCACATCGTTATATATTTTCCCATAATCCGTATACAGGCGTAAGTTTACGGTGACATTGGGATAGAGATTCTCAAAATCCGTTATGGCCTTTTCATAGATGGCGGTCTGGGTCTTGTTGGTGTCGTTCTTGGCCCAGAACGTAATCTCGTATTGTCTGGCCGTATCGAAGCTCTGGGGCATCGCAAAGGCGTCCAGCCCCCTGGAGCCGTGGCAGCCTGTCAGCGCAAGAATGATTCCCGGCATGGCTGCAAGAGCCAGGACGCGGGGGCGCAGATGCCTGATTCTTGAGAGGGCTCGTAGCAGAACTTTATAAACTACCGATATGTGAGTATTTCCCGTTTCCATTACCCCTTAATTCCTCCTCTCGATACGCCCGCCATGATTTTCTTGTGGAACACTAAAAACAACACGATCAGCGGAAAGGAAATCACCACTACCGCTGCCATCATGGCAGGGATGTTCTCCCGGCCGAAGCCGTTCTCACGGATTTCCTGAATGCCGTTGGACACCAGGTAGTATGCTTCATCGTCGGTGATGAGCCTGGGCCATACATAGGAGTTCCAGCATTCGATTACTTTCAGGATGGTTATGGTGATCAGTGTGGGCTTGGATATGGGCACCAGGACTTTCAGCAGATATTTCATGTCCGAAGTGCCGTCCACCTTGGCTGCCTTGTACATGCTGTCCGGCACCTGTTCGAAATTCTCTTTCAGCAGGTAGATATAGAAGACGGAGGTGACGGACGGCAGGATAAGCCCCTGAAAGGTATTGCGCATGTTCAGGTTGGTGATGGTCACAAAGTTTGTGATGATCACCAGTTCGTTTGGGATCATCATCAGGGACAAAAACAGGAGGAAAACGAAATTCCGCCCCCTGAAATCCAGCCTGGCAAAGGCAAAGGCCGCCAGGGTGATCACTACCATCATAATGGCCGTGGTAATCACGGTGAAGATGATCGTATTCAGGAAATACCGTCCCAGGGGCACTGCCGTGAACGCGTCCACATAGTTCTGCAGCGTGGGGGACAGGGTAAAGAATTTGGGGATGTATTCCGAATTGTACGCGCCGTAGCTTTTTACGGAGGTCAGAATCATCCAGTAAAAGGGAAACAGTACGATGACCGCCCAAAGAGCCAGAAAGACATAGGTGATGGCGTCCAGCACTCTCCTGCGGCTTCTGGCTTTTTTTCCGATTCTGTCATAATCTGCCTGATTTCCAATTTCTGTCTGCAATCCGTTTGATTTTGCTGTTTCTTTCATTTTCCTGCTTCCCCTAATTCCCTTTTTTCTATTCTAATAGTGTACATTTTTCCTGCTGATCAGCAAGTTGATGCATGTGATTGTGAGCACAATGGCGAACAGGAGGATAGCCGCCGCGGACGCGTAGGACGGGTAGCCGCCGCTGTCCCCATAGAGCATGTCGTAGACGTAGCCCACGAGGGTATTCATGCCCGCGGCATTCAAATCCGTGCCGAACAGGGCCACGGCGTCGCTGTATGCCTTGAAAGCCCCGATGAAGCCCGTGATCACCAGATAGAAGATCATGGGGGAGATCATAGGCAGGGTAATGCGCATAAATGTGCGGAATTTCGATGTGCCGTCCACCCGGGCCGCCTTGTAATAATCCTGGTTCACGGAAGCCAGGGCGCTGGTAAGGATCAGAATCTTGAATGGCATGACGACCCATATGGTATAGAGACAGAGCACGAACATTTTCGCCCAGTAAGGCCCGGAAATGAAGTCCACGGACTTTCCGCCGAACCACTGGATCAGGAGATTTACCAGCCCGTCGGAATAGGCGGTTTTCTTAAATAAAATCATGAATACCAGCCCCACTGCCAGGGTGTTGGTCACATAGGGCAGGAAGTAGACGGTCTGCAGGAAATTGCGCAGGGGCTTTATGGAATTCAGCCCAATGGAAATCAGCAGGGCGATTCCTGTGGACAGGGGCACGGTAATGATGACCAGCAGGAACGTATTCTTCAGCGCCTGCAGGAAGTAAGGGTCGTGGAGAACATAGGAGTAATTGTAGGTTCCGGTGCCGAAGTAGGTCTGGGACGCGGAATTGTATCCCTCCTCAAAGGAATAGACGAATACGTCTATCAATGGGTATACCATAAAAAAACCGAGAAAAAGCATGGCAGGCAGGAGGTAGAGCCAGCCTTTGCAGCGGCTGAAGCAGCGAAAGAAGCCGGCTTTCCGGGAAGTATTGGGGGAAAGGGGTGTTTCTGTAGACCGCGACTGCTTTTCAGTTTGTATATTTTTTTGCATATCAGGCTCCTATCTGTCCACTGCATCTATGGAATATTCATTTTACAGCTTCAAACAAAATCCTCTCTTCCGTTTCCGGGCGGAAAAGGAATACCTTGTTTGGCTTTAAATCAAACCTGACCTGAACGGCATCCGCGGAAATCTCCGCCAGATTTTCCGCCCCTATGATGGCCCTGATTGCAGGCATCATGGAAGCCTTGTTGGAAGCCACCACGCTGATGTCCCGCCCCATCACTTCTACGCCGCTCAGTTCGCAGCCCAAAGCACCGTCTTTTCGCAGCAAAAAGCCCTCGGGCCTGACGCCTGCATAGACTGGGCCGTCTGACGCTCCGCTGAGTTCCAGGACAGGATCTATGTCCAGATACAGGGTTCCCCCTTTTATCTGTCCCTGGAAGACATTGACAGGCGGCGTACCCAGGAATTTCGCCACGAACAGATTCGCAGGGCTGTCATAGACCTCCTGAGGGCGGCCGATCTGCTGCACCATGCCGTCTTTCATGACTACAATCATGTCGGATATGCTCATGGCCTCTTCCTGGTCGTGGGTGACAAAGATGGTGGTGATGCCGGTCTCTTTCTGGATTCTCTTGATTTCCTCTCTGGTCTGGAGGCGGAGTCTGGCGTCCAGATTGGAGAGGGGCTCGTCCAAAAGGAGCACTCTGGGGCGTTTCACCAGAGCCCTGGCGATGGCAACCCGCTGCTGCTGGCCGCCGGAGAGCTCCCCGGGCTTTCGCTCCATGAGCTCGTCGATCTGCACAAGCTTTGCAGCCTCCATTGCCTTTTCCAGCATTTCTGCCTTGGACAGCTTGTCCTTTCCCTTTAGGTTCTCCAAGGGAAAGAGGATGTTCTGCCTTACGGTCAGATGGGGGTACAGGGCGTAGTTCTGGAACACCAGGCCGATGCCCCTGTGCTCCGGAGGGAGGCCTGTCACATCGTCCTCTCCAAAGAAGACCTGACCGGCCGTTGGCTTTTCCAGGCCGCTGATCAGGTTCAGGGTGGTGCTCTTGCCGCAGCCGGAGGGGCCCAGCAGGCCGATGAGCTTGCCGTCCGGAATCTCAAAGTCGAAGTTGTTGACGGCGATGACGTCTGACTTGTTCTTCTTATCGCGGCTGGGGAATTTTTTCGTCAAATTCCGTAATACTACTTTCATAGGGTATCTCCTTGTCGGTGTGGAGTTTCTTTTGGTTCGATATTTAAAGCATCTTTTAATTGTCCATTGCCAAGTCCTTTATCACCTCGCCTGCGATGATCAGACCTGCCACTGACGGCACAAAGGCTATGCTTCCGGGGATGCTTCGCCGTCTGGCATCCCGGTTCTGGCTGTCCGCATAGCTCTCTTCAGATTCCATGTCCGTACTTTTTATGACCGCTTTATCGGTATCGGTTTTTTCGCCCTCATCCAAAGCCTGGATTTCATTGGGACTGAGGGGAATCTCTTCCGAATATACCACTTTCAGGCTCTCCACGCCGCGCTTTTTCAGTTCCCGGCGCATGACTTTCGCCAATGGGCAGACTTTCGTCTCATAGATGTCCGCTACACGGAATGCCGTGGCATCCAGCTTATTTCCGGCGCCCATGCTGCTGATGATTGGTGTGCCGCACTCCTTTGCCCGTAAAACCAGCGCCAGCTTGGCCGTGACGGTATCTACGGCGTCTACTACATAGTCATATTCCGCAAAGGGAAAGGATGCGGCGTTTTCCGGCAGAAAGAAGCATTTGTGCACTCGAACCTCCGCCTCCGGATTGATGTCCAGGATGCGCTCCCGCATCACGTCCACTTTGCAGCGTCCAAGCGTGCTTACGGCGGCTATGATCTGCCTGTTCAGGTTGGTCAGGCTGACCCGGTCGTCGTCCACCAGATCAAAAGCCCCGATGCCGCTGCGGGCAAGCGCCTCGCATACATGCCCGCCCACGCCGCCTATGCCGAACACGGCCACTCTCGATCTGCGCAGCCGTTCCATGGCCGCTTTTCCCAGTAGCAGCTCCGTCCTTGCAAATTGTCCTGTCATCTTCATTCTGTCAACTAGCCCATTCCTGCATCCAGCCCGGCTCTGGCACTTCTGGTTTCATTAAGCCGGATATTGAGCTGATTTTCCTTTCACGTTTGTTTCCGCTGTCTACAGCCTTTGTAACCTAGCCATACTGTCTCAAAAATCCATTTGGCGCCAGACGGATATTTCTTCCTGTGCTTCCATTCTATTCTGCACCTGTTTCGTCCAAAATGCAATGCCCAATGTAATAAAATCCGTGGCACTCATCCAGGGATACAGGTACAATTTTTCCGATCAAAGATGCATCGCCCGGCACATGGACGATGGTGTTGTTGGACAGCCTGCCGGTGACCAGAGAGACATCGCTCTCATTGACTTCCTCGATCAGCGCCTCCATGACCTGCCCCTGGTATTTTGCCACCTGCTCCCTGGCAGTCTCCTGCACCAGCTTTAAGAGCCGCTCAAACCTCTGCTTTACCTGTTCTGCAGGCACCTGATTCTCCATAGCTGCCGCAGGGGTGCCCGTGCGCTTGGAATATATGAACGTAAAGGCATTGTCATATTTCACCCTGCGCACCACGTCAAGGGTCTCCTCCAAGTCCTCTTCTGTCTCCCCCGGGAAACCGACTATGATGTCCGTGGTAATGGCGATGTCCGGTATCTCCCTGCGGATGCGCTCCGCAAGCTCTATGTACTGCTCCTTGGTATAGCGCCTGTTCATCCGCTCCAGAATCCGGGTGGAGCCTGACTGCAGGGGCAGATGGAGATGGCGGCAGATCTTCTTTGACTGCTTCATGACCTCTATCAACTCTTCCGACAAGTCCTTGGGGTGGGATGTCATGAAGCGGATGCGCTTCAGGCCCTCGATCTTCTCCACCTCCCGCAGCAGTTCAGCGAAAGTGACGGGCTCGTCCAGGTTCTTCCCATAGGAATTTACGTTCTGCCCTAACAGCATTACCTCTACTACGCCGTCCGCCACCACTTTTTCGATCTCCCGGAGGATTTCTTTTGGAGCCCTGCTGCGTTCCCGCCCTCTCACATAGGGCACTATGCAATAGCTGCAGAAGTTATTGCAGCCGAACATGATATTGATGCCGGACTTGAATGGGTATTTTCGGTCTACCGGCAGGTCTTCTACGATCTTATCCGTATCTTCCCAGATGTCGATGAGCATTCCTTTTGACTCGAAAGAGGCCCAGAGGAGCTCCGCGAATTTGTAAATGTTGTGGGTGCCGAAGATCAGGTCTATGAAAGGATAGCTTTTCTTCAGCTTTTCGATGACCGCAGGCTCCTGCATCATGCAGCCGCAGAGGGCTATCTTCATCTGAGGGTTCAGCCGCTTATAACGGTTCAGCTCGCCCAGCCTGCCGTAGACCCGCTGATTCGCATTGTCCCGGACAGTGCAGGTGTTGTAGATGACAAAGTCCGCCTGTTCGCTGTCGGTGGGGGAAAAGCCTACCGCCTCCAGGATGCCCAGTAATTTTTCGGAGTCCCTGGCGTTCATCTGACAGCCGAATGTGGTCACACAGGCTTTGGGGGGACGGCCGTTTTTCTGCGCAAAGGCTTTTACGTGTTCTTGGCATTTTGCCATGAAATAGTATTGTCTGGCCGGTTCTTCCCCGGGGGGCTCCTGGCTTATAATAATTTTGTCTAAATCGGTTTTCTTATGATGTGAAGCTTCGTTATACATTTGCCCTTGACTTTCTCCTTTAAAAGGGATATCGTTTACAACGACAATCTGGTTTCCCTTAACATTCTTGATGATGCTTATATTCCTTTTCATAATCTATTCCAATGTGCATTAGCCTTATGTCCACTTTCCAAAAAACCTTTTAGTAATCGGTTCTTTTGTAGGAGGATTTGAAGCGTTTAGCATGGCTGTAATTTCTCTTTTTTAAAAGTATAACTCTGCTCTTCATGACATATACTTATATAAAAAAGGAGTCATAATGATTTCATATAAATGTTCCAAGCTAATATGTCAAGAGGAATCCGGTTTAATATATCAAGCAGAACAGTGTATCAGACAAATTGAAGCTGAAATTTCTTATATCAACACATTAATACTGGAGTCCTCCTCGCTACAGTTGGCACCTATAGATTTGGTTTATTATCAAAGTGAGCTTAAGGAAATTCTATTTGGCAATACGACTTTACTGCACTGTACCGCATCCTTTTTGAACTCGCTTTACAAGCACCTTTCTATAGACGATACTACTTCCTTGACCTAAAAATCTCCGGCTTGTACGAAATCAGGAGAACATTTTGGCGTTCTTATCGCCTAATGCTAGCAAACCCTCAATTGTACCGCTATACATGTTATTTAAGGTATGATTCCCTGACTCAAATATAACTCTTGCTGCTTCTTTTCTCATTAATTGAAGCAGCTTTATTTGATATTCCGCTATACTGCATTTTGTTTTGACCGCATACTTTAATGACTTCATAAAAGCTATTTTTACGATTCATATATCACTCCTCTGGACTTCTCCGCTCTTCCATTGTCATACACAATATCATGCTCAAATCCCACATATGCCTTACAGCCAATCTCCGGTGAAACACAATATTTTCCGAATTCTTTTGCACTGGAACAGCAAAACGCTAACACAATCTTATTTTTCAGAATATGTGCATCTTGCTTGTCCAATAAAATAAAATCTTCAAATTTTTCATCAGGGCTATTTCGATATTTCAAAATGCAATCTTCATTTTTTTGCAGTCCTTATCTTTTGTGTTCCAATACACATATATATTCATTCTTCATCCCCGCCAAATTTCATCATATAGGTAAGTACCATTTTTAAAACTGATTTTCTAAAATTCTCACCTAATTTACTGCCATTTTTCAATTTGCTCCTGACCTTGGCCGTTGTAATTTAAATATATTTTAAATTTATCCTGCTCCTGTGAAAATGGGGAAATCAATTTACTCAACTGTCTTTTTAATTTTATAACATCCGATTTCGTCCATACATCCCGCAAAGACTTAATCTCCAAGGTCAGTCCCGTCTTTTGAGGTTTTGTGAAACGCTCAACAAAGCAGTCAAATGCCACATCCTGTATTGTGATGGTATGATCGTCAAACTGATTCCAATCAATATCTATTATTGTTTTTTCATATCCGCCGTCTCCGATACTTACAAGATGCAGCAAGGAACCCAGTTTATCTGTGCCAAATCGGCCGATTCCCTTTTCACCGTTCATGATTCTTTTGTCATTTGTTTCTTCGGTAGATATTTCCAAAAACTTATCTTCTTTACTGGTGGTACCTATCTCCATCCATTTTGTCCTTACTTCTTCAAAGGACATGCCTACGCCGTCGTCTTCTATTACGATCTTGGAGTCAAAATCAGATATGACGCGATTTCCGTCTCCTTTCTTTTGTGTATCCGCATAAGTAATATGAAAGTTTTCAAACTTAATAGTCGCCCTATGCGCAAAGGCATCATATGAATTCTTGATCAATTCGAAAATCGCGATAATATTGTTTGTTATCAGTTCCCTGCCTATCAATTTCTCCAGCTTGGCATTTGTGCTAAAACTTAATTGATGTTTTTCCATTTACATATCCCTCAGCGCAATCAGAGTAAGGTAACTTCCTTAATTCATCTGTCTGCTTTTAGTATAACGGATTCCTTAATCCATTACAATGATAATCTTGCTCAGAATGATAGTTTTTTGAAACTGACTTTTTGAAACTGATTTTGAAATCACTTTAAAGTTTTGAAGCCACTTTAAAAGGCTGCTCCGGAAAATTTCTGCGGAGCAGCCCTGTTTAAGGCAGTCGGCCTTAGTGTAGCCCATTATTGCTCAATTACCAGCACCATCGGAGGCGTGGGGTAATCCACATTTTTTAGAAAATCGCCCTCCGCAATGGCCTTTTTGACAACTGTCATGGGTATAGCGTAACAGGAATACTGGCGCAGTTTTGCCACGCGTCCCTCCAATTGCCTCGGAATGTGAAATTTCATCCTTGGAAATGCTTTGCGCAGAGGGTTCTCCAGGATATGGGATAGTTTATCCATATAGGTCAAAATAAGGTTCCACAGTTCTCCATACTGGGCTTTGCTGACAATGGGAATAGCCGTCCGCGGCCGTCCCTGTTCATACTGCAGCACGCCGCACTGAGCCAGATGCGGAATATCTTCCATGAACATCGGGTCGAACGCTGTCGCCTCACAGGGAATTCCCTGATGTATGATGTAGAGCAGCTTGCACAGATTGTCGTCATGGATTTCCACAGGGCCGTGCTCATATCGGTTCAAGTCCGGCTGGGTATCATACACATGAAGTTCAATGGACTTTGAGCCCAGGAAATTTTCCCAGTTGGCTCTCCGCTCTCCGCCATAGCAATACTGCCTGAAACGATAACTTCCGAAATCGAAATCCATGGGATACCGGTTGCCCACTGCAATCCAGGTGCCGCCGTCCGGACGGCTGGGATAGACTTCCTTTTCCCCAACGATATTTACAATGGACGTGTAAATTCCACGCGAGAATACGTCCAGCATGGCATAGTACCGAAGACTCTCCTTTTCCCGCAGACCAAGTCTGTCAAACCATTCCAGTCGCTCCAGCTCCCCAAACAATGCTTTCATACATGACCAGATGACATTATAATGCGACTCGGCAAGAAGAATCTCCTCGTCCAACCGTTTCAGGATCTGCTCCGGCGACACGATTAGAAAGTCAGTAAACACTTTATTTCCGTTGCGGTGCATCAGTTCCGACTTCACCAGATCCTCCACTGCATTTTCAATATACGGCGTTGGTATTCCCAGCGCTTTCGCTATATCCACTACAGCCAAAGGCTTATCATATGCAATGATAAGGATGTTTTGCTTCATGAGATCATCAGATACCAGCGATCCGGGTTTTCCATGTAATCCAGGACAACCGTGGATGCCGATGTCCAATCGTTCAGGAATGTAACTCTGTTTTTCGTACTGTTCCATTTTCTTCAATCCTTTCCGCATCTGTTCCCTGCCGGAAGACAGCCTGCTTAAGACGGTTCCTTTCGGCACGCCCAGATCATGGGCTATCCTCTGGACATTCTGCCCTTGCAGATAATGCCGGACAATCACCTCTCTCTGAAGCTTTGCTAAATATGCCACTTCCCGTCGGATTTGTTCTGCGCTTGGAGTCTCCGGCACAGGCTCTTCCATTTCTCTTTCGTCAGCAACCATATCGATGCTGACCATGGGGAGCCTGTATTTTTGCCGGAGCATATCGTTCCACTTGTGATTAAGAGTGGCAAGCAGCCAGGAGCGCATATTGGAAATCGTCCCTCCCCGTGCCTGGTAGGTGAGCGCAGCCAACAGCGTTTCCTGGGCCAAATCTTCCGCATCGGCCAGGTTCGCGCTTTTTGCCAAAGCGGCATTGAACAGATACTCTGTATAGTTTAAAAATTCGTTTTTCATGCCAATTTCCTCTTTTGAAAGCTTTCACCTATAAGTCGCGGATTTATGGATTTGATTCAGGTGTCTTTGAAAATTTTTCCTCATATTTTTCAAAGCCAATGAAGGATTGGGACAATGAAAAAGACCATCCTGACAAGATGGCCTTTTTCCTGCAGAGCGTTTTATCTCTTTACCTCTCCATACTTTACCGCCAGCTTCAAAAGCAGTTCTGTCGATTTCTCCATATCCTGCACGCTTGCAAATTCGAAGCGGCTGTGGCAGTTGCCCGAGCCGTTGCAGAGGTTGGGGCAGGGAAGACCCTCAAAGGAAAGCCTGGCGCCGTCCGTGCCGCCCCGGATGGGGCTCACCACCGGCTCGCCGCCCAGTTCCCTGATAGCTTCTGAGGCATTTTCAATCAGATGCATATGGGGCTTTAGCATTTCCCACATATTGTAGTAGCTGTCTTTCATCTCCACTTCTGCGGTGCCCTCGCCGTACTTCCGGTTCAGGAATTCCGCGCACTGTCTGAAGACCTCTTTCTTGCGCTCGAACAGGTTCCTGTCATGGTCTCGGATGATGTAATCCGACACTGTCCTGTCAACAGTTCCCTGAATGCCGTCCAGATGAAAGAACCCCTCCCTGCCCTCGGTGTACATGGGGTTTTCAAATACAGGAAGCAGGCTTTGGAACTCAAAAGCCACCAGGATGGAATTGACCATCCTGCCCTTGGCATCTCCCGGATGGACGCTACGCCCATTCACGGTGACTTTCGCGCCTGCCGCGTTAAAAGTCTCCGCCTGGAGGCCGCCGAACCCCAGGCCGTCCACGGTGTAGGCGAAATCTGCGCCAAACAGCTTTACATCAAAGTATTTTGTTCCCTCTCCGATCTCCTCGTCCGGCGTAAAGCCGATGCGCAGCTTCCCGTGTTTCACTTCCGGATGCTGCAGCAGATATTCGCTGGCTGCCATGATCTCCGCGATGCCGCACTTGTCGTCCCCGCCAAGGAGCGTGGTGCCGTCCGTCACGATCAGATCGTGTCCCACATACTCTGCCATGTCCGGGAAATCGGCTCTTTTCAGCACGATATTCTCAGCTTCGTTCAGCACGATGTCCCCGCCGTCATAATTTTTTACAATTCTCGGCTTTGTATTTGCGTTGGACACTGCGGGGGAAGTGTCCATATGGGCGATGAACCCCAGCACCGGCGCGTCCTGGCAGCCCTCTGACGCCGGGACAGTTGCGTATACATAGCAGTGTTCCCTGTCATAGGTGATTTCCGTGGCTCCGATGGTCTTAAGCTGCTCGGCCAGGAGCTTTGCCAGGTCGTGCTGCTTCTCCGTGCTGGGCGATGTGCCAGTTGTCTCATCGGACTGGGTGTCTATTTTGGCGTACTGCAAAAAGTAATCGATTGTCTTTGACATGTTCTGTTGCCCTCTCTTTTCTGGTATTCCCGCAGGCTTAAGCATTGGAGATAGTGCGCCCTCCTGCGTTATCTGATTCCAATCATACCATGAATCTGTATGAATCACAATTCTTTTTATTTATCGCAAACTTGCTTTTTCGTGCAAAAACAAAGAGGGGCAACTTGAATGCTTGCCTTAAACTCCAGCAAGCAGCGGCAGTGTAAGGAACATCCTTGACAGGCGTCCATTGGATTTTATTTCCAGTAATAGATCATATCTTCCCTGAGTTATGGCCTGCGGCAGAATCGTGAAAGAAAACTCCGTCACGGCGCAGCCGCCATGATTCTGATCCACATTAATGCACATAGTGCTGCTGGGGGCTGCAGACCAGCCCTCCGGGAGCTTCAGGCTGCATTCCAGCCACTGCTGGCTGTGGAGGTGATTTTTTATCTTCACCTGAAATTCCTTAGGCTGGTTTTCTCTTATGGACAAGCTGCCGTCATACAGTACCTGGACATCGAAGAGGCAGCCTGCCTTTTTTACCCTGACCGGGGAGACGGCAATCTCCTCCGAAAATGAAAAGGTATTAAAGAAGCCTGTATTGACAGTGTTCTTACAGATACTGTCCACCGGGTCGAACACAAATGCCCCATCCTCTCCAATGGTGCAATAGCCGTGCATAAAGACCGGCATCAGATCCGCCACCCGTTTTGTTAGAGAAGTGACGGTCCAGGGGATGGACAGACATCCCTTTGTCATATCAATGGAAGATGTCTTGATCTCGTCTCCGATGGGGCGCAGCCATTTTTCCTCTATGACAGCCGTACCGCCGATGATGCCCAGAATAGAGCCCAATGTTCCCGCAGTGCAGTCCCCGTCCTCGCAGCAGCCTGCGGCTATGCAGATACTTTTTGAAAAATCCCCCTCTCCATAATACCAGCCGATCATCATGATGCCGATATTGCTGGGCGCGTCATAGCCCAGCCTGCCAACCGGCACATCCGCCTCCGGCTCCTGGTCTTTATACCCGAACGCCATTCCGAAAGAGCCCGGGAAACGATTCAAGACTACTTTTCTGGCTTCTTTCCAGCCGATCCCGTTCTGATAGCATTCCTGTACTGTGGCCACTACCTGCGCAATGGCGCAGTCCCCGGGAATGTAAGACAGGGCGGCCTCCACCAGCTTTGCCCTGTCATTTTCCACGAAAGCCGCGCTTTCCAGAGCTGCGCAGAAGATCTCTCCGTACATGCCCTCGTCCGCATGGTCGCAGATGGCGTCCTCATAGGCATAGCGCACCGCGATTTCCGGATGTCCCGGCGCCAGGCAGGCCCATAATTCGCTTCGGATAAAGCACCCGCAGCTATCTTTATTATGGTTTTTGTACCACCCTGAGATGGGAGGCATCAGGCCGTAGCGCAGGTTGTTCTTTCCCGCGCCGTATTCCGACCAGTCTGCCGTCACATAAGAAATCCAGTATTCTCCCAGGATTTCTGCATTCAGACTCTTCCCATACCGTTCGGCGGCATGGAGCCAGATCAGCTGCAGGTCCAGGTCATCGTTTGGCAGGACGCCCCTGGCAAGATCATGGGTATAGTAAGTGACATCATAGACGCCGCGGTAGCCCTCAAAGGGCGCTCCCAGGGTTCCGCCAATATTTTTTCCCAGCCAGCAGGCCTTTACCTTGTCCTTGTATTCCTTAAACGTAAGCTGCATAATAATCTCCTTTTCTCATGAATATACTTTCGGAATCTCTAAGCCACATTTCCCGGGCTTTTTGAGATTCCGATTTTGCTAAATCGGAAAACGCTATTTCCCGCCAAAAGATTCCGAGAGCCGCCCGGTAGTTTAGAACCGCTTATCCTTTGACGGCCCCCAGCGTCATGCCTGTGGTAAAATATTTCTGTATAAAGGGATAGACGCATAAAATCGGCACCATGGCCACCACAACCTTTGCCGCGTTCAGGGTTTTATCCGAGGTTTCCGCCAGCGAGATGATTTCCTCGGAGGTCATTGACGTGAAATCCAAAACCATGGAAAGGTTATAAATGTAGGTCTGCAGCGGCTGCTTTGCCACGTCATTGATATACAGCAGCCCGTCAAAATAGGAGTTCCAGTGACCCACGAACTGGAACAGGAGGAGACATGCCAGGGACGGAACGCTCAAGGGCACATAAATCCGGAACAATATCTGAAAAGGATTTCCCCCGTCCATGGCAGCCGACTCATTGAGCTCATAGGGTACATTCCGGAAGAAATTCATCATCAGAATCATGTTCCAGACCGGAAGCGCCCCCGGCAGAATCATGGCCCAGAAGCTGTCGAACAGGCCGTACTGCCGCATCAGCACATAGCTGGGAATCAGTCCGCCGTTGAACAACATATTTACCATAAAAAACCATTTGAAGAACTTCCCCTCTGGAAACTTTCTGCCAGGCAGGCACAGGGGATATGCCGTGAGGATCAGAAGCAGCATGTTGACGCTGCATCCCACCACCACCCTCTTCACCGAGACCCATATGGCATTGAAGAATACCTTGTCTTCCAGAATCTTACCATAGGACTTCAGGTTGAACCCAATGGGCAGAATCCACACCTGCCCGCCCTCCACATATGCTTTGTCGCTGAAAGACACGATCAGCGTGTACCACATGGGATAGAGGCAAATCAGCGAGAGCAGAATCAATACAGCCACAATGACGATATGTCCTTTTGTTATCTTCTTTTTCATAGCCGCCCTCCTAAAAAATCTTATAGTCGGCAAATCTGTCAGCCGCCCAGTAAGCGAAGACTGTCAGAATCAGCGCGATTATGCTCTTGAAAAGCCCCACTGCCGTCCCCACGCCGTAATTGAAGCTGATTAAGCCCTGCCTGTAGACCCAGGTGTCGATAATGTCCCCGGTGGACATGACCAGGGTATTGTACATGTTGAAAATCTGGTCGAAACCGGCGTTCAGGATCCCTCCCAGGCTCAGCACCGCGTTCAGGACAATGATGTGCCGGATGCCGGGCAGTGTCACATGGATGGTCTGTCGTAAACGAGTGGCACCGTCTATTTCCGCGGCTTCATACAGCCCCATGTCGATTGCAGTCAGGGCTGACAGGTAGATGATGGCGCTCCAGCCAAACTCCTTGAGCACTTCTGTCGCAATCATGATAGCGGGGAAGATGGATGCCGTCCCCAGGATGGAGACATTCTCGATTCCAAAGGACTTGAGCAGCCCCTCCACCAGTCCAGTGGAGCCCAGAATCGACCTTAGAATCGAGGCGAAGATAACCCAGGACACGAAATGGGGCAGATAGGTCACGGTCTGGATTGTCTTCTTCAGTTTGGAATTGCGGACTTCATTTAACATCAGCGCGAAGAGAATTGCCATACACTGGCCGAACACTATTTTTCCAACAGCCAAAACCAATGTATTGCGGATGATTTGAAAGCAGTTGGGCTGCCTGAAAAAAATCTTGAAGTTAGTCAATCCTATCCAATCCGAGCCATACCAGCCCTTTACAGGAACAAAATCCTGAAAAGCGCCCAGGATTCCCGGCCACGTCCGCATATTAAACAGAAATACGAAGATAGCGCCGGGCAGTACCATCAACCAGTAGTACAGCCTGTCGGGAATACGCTTTTTATTTTCTTTTTTCATTATATAAAACTCCCTCTTAAGCAGAATCAAAATGATACAAGACGGCTCACCCGAAATCGCCCTGTGTCAGACATTCAGGTGAGCCATATGAAGCTTTGCTATAGTTTGCTTTGACGATTATTATTTGCCGATGAGATCCTGTACTTCCTGGGTGATTTCCGCTCCGCCCTGTTCCAGATACTTTTCTACAAATGCATCAAAGTAATCAGAAATCGATTGACCGTCTGTGTCACCCATAATCATTTTAGTATAGGCTTCTTTCTCAAAATCAGCCAGGAAAGTTCCGTAATTGTTCATGCCATCCGTGGTTCCCTGGAACACTGTGCTCACTGGCGCAGGCTGCGCATAGGCAATCGCACGTATGCCAATCCGTCCCGCCAGATACCAGGTATAGGTAGTAGGGGCGTCCAAATCTCCGATTGCAATGTCCCGCAGATTCTGACCCTCTTCCACCATCTCGTCCATAGCCAGCCCATACTCTATCATCATAGTGAATTGCGCTCCATCGCCTTTCATCAGCCCGTCAGTTTCCTGCTGTACAAAGGCCTCCAGTTCCTCCTGTGTCTTTATTTCATGGGTGACGAATATTTTGTCCAAAGCATCTTTCATGGGCGATGTCAGCACTGAAGGGGAACTGCAGCCCTGCATGGGAGAATAAGTGTTGTTTGCCTTAAGCGAATTCGTGTATCCGCTGGCCGGATCCGCTTTATAGCCTCCTGACAGCATGTCATAGGCATATACGAAAACCGAGGGGTCCTCAAAACCCTTTCGCACTACATGGACGGACAGGGCAGGATTGCCTGCAGCCGAGCGGATTTCTTCGCCCTCCTCTCTGGGCAGCATATAGGCCGACCAGCGTGCATTTGGATCCAAAGTGACATTGGTGGCTAAGGTGGTCAGGCCTCCCCACCAGGGAGAAAGCAGAATCCCTGCTTTGCCCTCTCCTATCGTCTGCTTCAGCGTCTCGTCGTCCCAGGTTGCAAAGTCAGAGGGAATGATTCCTTTCTCATACCAGTCGTTTAACATGGTAAGCGCTTCCTTTGCGCCGTCCATCAGTGAACCGTAGATGACCGTCCCGTCTTCCTGCCTTTGCCAGATACCTGGCGCCGCTTTTCCCACATTCAAAAACAGGTCGCAGGGGCTTCCGTCCCCGCCAGTGGATGTGCTATAGCGTTCAAGAATCGGAAATCCATAAGTATCCGCCTGTCCGTTTCCATCGAAATCCGCTTCCATAAATGCCAGCGCGATTTTTTCCAGATCCGCGTATGTTTTGGGCTCTTCCAAATTTAGCTGCTCCATCCAGTCCTGACGGATCCAGATGATGGGAGCATTGTCGAAACTCATATAAGCCTGGGGAAGACCGTAGATGCGTCCGTTTACCGTTACTGCTTTCAGCGCGGCATTGTCTCCCATTGCATATAAGTCCTGGATGCCCGGGTGATCCCCGTTTAGGATCTCATCGGTCAAATCCGCAACCAGGTCGGCTTTCACCAATGCATAATACTGGTTCAGATCCACTCTCAGCAAGTCGGGAATCTCGCCGCTGGCAATGGCGGCATTCAACTTCTGCGAATAGGCCTCCCCACTGGCAGACCATATGGTTTTAGGGGTCAGCCCTGTCTTTAGCTGGAAGTCCCATACTCTGTCGTTGTCGTCTATGGTCATCCCCTCCGGCAGATCGGTTCCCATTGTATCCACTACTCTTGTAAATTCCATCCCATCGAATCGCTTGAACTGGGGGCCGCTGTAATCGTAGCTCATGTCGATTTTCCAGTTGTCCTGTCCGAATGTCAACTGCGAGAGATCTGTTCCGTCCCCCTGCATGTCACTTTCTCCTGTTTCCGCGTCTTTGTCTGTAGCCGGGCTTTCGTTTGTTTCCTGCTTCGCGCCGCTGTCAGGCGTCTTCGTCCCCTCTCCGCCGGACGAAGCCTCGTTCCCACACCCTGTCAGCATCCCTGCCGCCAGTGCGGCAATCAGTAACATGCTTACTGCTTTTTGCTTCATACACCTTTCCTCCTATTTCACATTGATTGTGCACTTCTTACTACATTTTCATTGTATCACGGAGAATAGATGTCAAAAATCCCATAATATCAACTCTTTTCACTAAATAGTTTCTCACTTTTTCTACTTTTGGAAGCTTTCTTTGTCAAAAAGGCGGATGCCTGCTTTTACTTTTCCGCCTCCCTGGCGGCATCCATGGACTGCAGCCATTCCATGCTGACTTTCGGCGTCAGAATTTCCACACAGGCTCCCCCGTATCTGCTCTTTCGGATGTCAAAGCTGCAGTCCTCGCCATAGATCAGCAGAAAACGCTGGAAGAGATTGAGCAGACCCAGATGTTCTCCTACATAAATGTAATCTTTCTCCAGCTGTTCGAATATGCCCTCGATGGTCTCCAGGTCTATGCCCTCCCCATCGTCCTCCACAAGGATGCCCAGGCCGCCCCGGACATTTTCGCGGATGCTGACATAGACCGTCCCGCATCCTCCCTTTGTACGGAATCCATGGGCGATGGAATTCTCCACCAGCGTCTGCAGGGAAATCCCCGGGATTAGCATTTTCTCTGTCTCTGGTGCGATTTCATATTGGACGAGGATGCCGTCCCCATACCGCAGGCACTCCAGTTCCACGAACTTCTTCGTATATTCGATTTCCTCCGCCACGGTGGTCAGGCTGTACTTCTGCTTCTTTCCGGTGTCTATGATGTCCGCCAGCAGAATGATGGACTGGCTGGTGAGGCTGTCTTCGTCCCCTGTCTCCCGCAGGGCGATCCAGTTGATGGTCTGCAGCACATTGTTGATGAAATGCGGGGTCATCTGCTCCTGGAGGGCTTTGGCTCTGGCTCTACGCAGCGCGTAGAGTCTGTCGATCATTTCGTTCTCCAGCGCGATGTTTTTCTGGAACAGTTCCAGAATGCGGAAAAGAAGATACTGGATTTCGTCATTTTCATCTCTGATTCTCTCCTGCTCGGAGGGATTTTCCAGCAGCCGCAGAATTGCCTCCACCGGACGGAACAGCCTGACGGTGGCTCCGTAGGACAGAATGATGCTCGCGGCAAAGCCGAAGACCAAAACCAGCGTCATCATGTGCCTCAGCCGGATGGTATTGCTTTGATATTCCTCCATGGGAATCATCTGGACGCATTTCCATCCAAAGCAGTTCATATCCATGTAGGATAACCGCATCTGCCTGTCGCCTACTTGTGTCGTAATGGCAGAGACTTCGCCGCTTTTTGGGGGCAGGGGCAGGTATTCGCCATTTAACTGACCGGAGGTATCCAGAACCACCTGTCCCCTCTGGTCTAAAATCAGGTACGAGCCCTGGTTTGGCGCATTTTCGTCCACAATGTACGAAATCAGCTTATCCGCGTCCACGCTGATGGAAATAAAGGCCCGATTCTCTTTTGCCGCAATCACCAGCTGATAGACCGTAATGACCAGCCGTCTCTGCCCCAGGTAGTTTGCGGTTCTGGGAGCCGCGAACAAAATCTGGCCTTGCTTTCCCTCCAGGGAGTCATACTTCGTGTATTCCTCGAAAGTGGACAGCAGGGACTGATCCTTTATCCATCCCATGGCCTGGCTTTTGTACAGAGTGGACGTGAGAACCCCGCTGACTGCCGAATAGAGATCAATGGAGTAATGGAGATTTTCCCGCAAATCCATAGCCAAACGGTCTATGACATTCTTTGAAAGGACGATGGATTCGTAGTTTACCTGGCCATCCCGCTCTTTCTGCAAAAGATCTGTGATATTGCTGTCGAAGCTTTCTTTCTCCAGCGTGGCGCAGACCTCTTCGAACAGGGTCTCCAGTGTGGCATTGGTATTTTGTAAGCTTCTTTTCATAGAAGTATCCATTTCCCGCAGCAGGCTCCTGGCGCTGTAATAATGGATTCCGATGGTACACAAAAGCAAAGGCAGCAGAATGCACAGCAGCACCTGCAGCCAGTTTTTCATAAAGAGCTTCCGGAACTGATGATTCTGGATTCTTTGTACAAATCGTATCGGCCTCCATTGCTTTCTCGTGACTTCGTTCTTGCCCTCTCTCATATCATTTTCCTTTTGGCCTGTAATCATTTGGGGAATTGCCTGTTGCTTTTTTAAAGACCTTATAGAAATATTTCAGATTGTGGTACCCCACCTGTTCGGCGATTTCATATACATACAGGTTCGTGCGTTCCAACAGCTCCACCGCTTTCCCGATGCGCAGCCCTGTCAGCAGCTCCGTGTAATTCTGCCCTGTCTGCTCCTTGATCAAGCGGCTGATGTAGATGGGATTTAAGAAAACTGCATCGGCAATATCCGACAAAGTGATGTCCTGGCAAAAATGCTCCCGGATAAATTGCATGACAGCTTCAATGGCAGTTCTATTCTGAGCCTGTACCATTTCCTGCTTTGTTTCTGGCCCGCCTGAATTTCTGGCACAGGAAATCAGTTCCCTGGGGGAGTTCATCTTTTGCAGGATGAAGAGTTCTGCCCGGACAGCCATGAACCGGTAGACTTCTTCCCTGATGTTCTTTTGAATTTCCTGGAGACGACCGGCCCATTCCCCCTCAAAAGCATTCAAATGTTCCTTTTGCCACAGTATACCCAGCGCGGAAAGAACCAGCTCCTTGCTGTCTTCCTCCCATTTGACGGGATAATATTCCAGCCTCTCATCAAAGCTGCCCAACAGGGAGGCAATCTGCTCCTGCAGTTCCGAAAGTCCATATTCGGACAAAAAGGCATAATATTGGGAGTCTTTTTGTATGTCCAGGCGTACCAAGAACAGTCGGGCAGGAGAAGCTCCCATACCCGCTTCCTGATATGCGTCAAGTAGCCTGCACTGCTTCTCCAGTTCTTCCCTATCTGTCTCCAGGCCTGACCAGAGATCCGAGATAAAAGACTGCCTTTGATAATTGATCAGCTTCCGATAGTGCTCCGCCCGGCTCAGCATCACATTCTGAACCGCATTCTGCCTGTCCAGGGATTCTTTCAAGCCTGCGAATACCTCCCGGAGCTTCGGCACGGATACGGGCTTTACCAGATAGCGGACTACCCGGTATTCTACCGCGCTCTGGGCATATTCAAAGTCTTTGTAGCCGCTTAAGAAGACGATTTGCACCGGGAGGTTCTGCTCCGCCACAAAGCGGGCGATGTCCACCCCGCTTACACGGCTCATCTTGATATCCGTAAGGATCACGTCCGGCATGCTGCTTTTGAGATAATCCAGCAGCTCCTGCCCATCCGTGAACTCCCCATCCACGGTAAAGCCCAGCTCGTTCCACCTTATCATGTCCACAAGGCTTCTTCTCGTCATCCGTTCATCCTCGGCAATGACCAGCGAGTACATGTCTTCCCTCCCTCGTATAATCATCCGTGTTTCTTGCTTTTCATCATCTCAGCCGCAGCCATCAGTATGATGCCGGTTCCATGGTCATCGTTTTTATGGGTGGGGATGGTGTCGTAGTAGGAGGCTTCCATGGAGCACCCGGAGCCTAAGCACACCCCGTACACGTTCCCGTCTTTATCCAGCGCATACTGAAGCAGGGCGTTCCATCCTCTCTCTGCCGTCAGCGAAAAGTCCTCCGAAAGCCAGCCTTTGTTTACCCCTCTTTTCAGGCTCAGCACGAACATGGCAGTGCAGGAGGTCTCCAGGTAAGTATCCGGCTGATCCAACACCTGATGCCACATGCCGCAGTCATCCTGGACGGCGGCGATTCCGGCAGCGAATTCGCGGTAGAGGGCAAGGGTGCGTTCCCAGGCCCTGTCCTGCGTCTGGCGGCCTTTCTGACCTCTCCGGTCTCCCGGGTCTTTCTGGTTTCGTGCATCTTCCCGGCCTTTTGGTTCTTCTGCCTCATTCGTCTCCAGTCCGCATGATCCGAAGGCGGATGCACCGGCTCCCGGCCAGTCCTCTAGCAGCGCCAGTATCTCTGTCAGCGCCAGGGCAATCCATCCGTTTCCCCTGCCCCAGGGAACCTTGTTTGGACACCCTGCCAGGCCGTCTAAAGCCGCCCCGGCTTTTGCTTCTCTGTCCGGAAAATAAATATGGGAAAACAGCCTGCGCTCCTCTATCCACAGCCTTTTCGCAAAGCCCTCCACCTGGGCGTACACCCGCTGCCTGTACTGTTCCTCTCCTGTAAGCCTTGCCATCCTGGCCAGGAAAGGACAGCTCATGTAGAAATCGTCTGCCCACATGGTCGCCCCGCGGTAGTAGGTATCGTCTGAAAAGCGCAGGATATGCGCCATCACCCGATCCGCAATGTGCCTGGCCGTCATCAGGAGCCTTTCGTTCCCGGTAAGCAGATAGGCTTCCGCAAGGGATACCCCTATGGTTCCGCAGGGGTCTAACTCCCGCAGTTCACAGGATCTTGGAATCATGGTGGGATTCAGACCCTGCCTGTATTCCCACTAGCTGTAGTCAAAATAGTCGGCCATGACCTGCACGCTGTCCAGAAAATACCAAAGCAGGTCATGTCTCTCCAGAGCCTTTGCCGCGGCCAGGAGTCCCACCATGCCTACCTGAACCGCGTAGAACCACTGCCCAAAGAAAATCCCGTCCATATAAGGCCTTACGGAGACGCCTTTGCCCCCCAGACTCCAGAAACCGTATCTGTAATCACCCAGGGGATAGGGCCGGCGGAACTGAATTTCTTCTTCCAGAGCCGTAGTCAGCATTCCCGGCGCAAAGGGTCCCAGATAAAGCCATCCGGCACAGGTTTCCCTGCCTGTCTTTACGAAAGGCACTCCGTAAGGCGCGGTTTCCCAGTCAGTCTTTCCGGAATCCGCACCGTATGGGAGTGCATCCCACCCTTGTGTATCTTTCGGGTTTCCTACTTCTTTCTCATTCGCCGACAGGGCAGAAGAACTTTCTTTTTTTCTGCGTCTTTCTATTTTCCTGCGGATATGAGCCTCCATAGAAAAGCCTTGTTCATTATTCTTACATTTTATCAGAATCTGCCGTTTACGTCCATTTCCATTTATCGGGAGACAAATGCGGCTGCCACAGGCTTTTTGGGCTCCGTCCACCCAAAGAGTGAACTGCCCTGCCCCTTTTACCTCCACCAGATAGTCTGTCCCCTCTTCCATATGGCAGTAAGTCAGGCCATAGGCGGAGCCGTCGCCTCTTCCGTACAATGCTGCGAAATCCACCCTGTCCTGTCCGGCGCTCTCCTCCCACCGGGGAATCCAGCGGTATTTCCTGCCCTGATGCTCCCAGTCCCAACCGTACCGGACGGGAACCGCTTCCTCAGGAACCGCATCTTTTGGAAAGGGGCCGATGCACGCCATTCCCTCCATCCCCTCCATTTGGACAAAGGGCAGAGTCGCTCTGACGTTTAGCAGATAATCTCTGGCCCACATCATCCAGTATCTGGGATGAGCCACGATATACCGGATGCCCCAGCCCTGGTCTCCTTTTATACACTGCACCCACAGTTCGTTTTTCCCTGCATATAGAAGAACCGGAATAATCGTCCAGTCTCCCTCTTTCCTTAAGCCGTGCCTGTCTTCATCCATTCCCTGGCCGTATATCTGTTCTCCGTTCAGCCAGATTCGCGCCTCTCCCTGAAAGCTGAAAGCAGCTTCCTCCTGCTGGCTGGCCATCAGCCATGTGGCCGCGCATGCTGCCGTACCTGGCTCCTGCCCTGGATAGGCTGCCTCGAAATCCAGACACGCGGAACCGGAAAGAGGCTCCTGGTGAAAAAAGGGCAGTTCCATATAGGGCCGGAGCATTACCTCCAGGCGGGGCCTTGTCTCAAGCATCCGCCGGGCCACTGTCTCCATAGCTTTTTTCGGTTCGCGTATCCCTGCTTCATAAATCGCCATTCCCTGGGGCGTCAGATGTTCTGTTCTCATCTCCATTTTGTTCCCTCTCCCGCTCCATGATGATTTTCAAGCCTGTAATTCTATTATCTGAAACCTAATCTAAAGCTTATAATAGCATTTTGCCAAATACTCTACAATCCCACAATTTCTACCTGTGTTTCTCCCTAAATCAACAATATTGTCCAACGCCAAAAGGCGGATGCCGGCTTTTTTAGCCTGCAACCGCCTCTTTCCCTATATTGTTTAAGTATAACTGTGTATTTCTATGCTTGATTTGTCTTACTCCGCCTGGTAATACTTGGCCTGGGCGTTCCAAAGGGACGCATAGACGCCGCCTTTGTCGGCCAGCAGCTCTTCATGGCTTCCTGTCTGCACCAGCCTGCCCTTGTCAAACACCGCAATCTTATCGCAGAATCTGCAGGAGGACAATCGGTGGCTGATGTAGATGGCGGTTTTGCTGCCGGCAATTCTGTCAAAATTGCTGTAGATTTCCGCCTCTGCAATGGGATCCAGCGCTGCCGTAGGCTCGTCTAAGAGCACGAAGGGAGCCTCCTTGTAAATCGCCCTGGCAATAGCCAGCTTCTGGGCCTCTCCGCCGCTGATCTCAATGCCCTCGTCGGTATAATTCTTATATAAATAACTTGTAATCCCCTTTTCGCCCAGGTCCTTCAGCCGTTCTCCAAATCCTGCGCCCATCAGGCACCGCCGCACTTTCTCCCCGTCATAGTCCTTGTCTGCGGCAATATTCTCCGCCAGCATCAGAGAAAAGAGCACATAATCCTGAAACACCACAGAAAAAAGCTTTACATACTCATGATGGCGGAATTTCTTAATATCCACGCCGTTTACCAGAATTTCTCCTTCGTCCGGATCATAGAGCCTGCACAGCAGCTTGATCATAGTGGTCTTGCCCGAACCGTTCCTGCCCACAATGGCAAGTTTCTCACCCACCTGAAACTCCAGGGAAAAGTTTTTCAGCGCATATTCCTGACTTCCCGGATATTTGAACGAAACATTCCGAAAAGCAATATGATATTCGTTGTCGCTTCTCTTTTCCATGGGCAGGGAGCCCTTATACATTTCGTCGGAAAGCTCCAGCAGCTCCAGAATTCCCACCTGCTTTCTGGCCGCCAGGCTTAAGTCCGCACCGGTTGTCACCATATACACCGTCTGGATCATAATGTTGGCAAGACAGTCCGCGTACAGTATCAGAGAGCCCACCGGCATATTTCCTTTCAGGGCTGCCAGAATCACTATGCCGTAAGCGCCTATCTGTGTCAGTACATACAGGGCTGTCTGAACGCCATAACAGCCCGCGTCCCCGATGCCTGGCTTTTTGATGACAAAATCGAAAAATTCTTTGGTCTGCAGCTTGCCCAGAGTCCATTTCTTCATCACGTCATAGCTGTTGTAGATCCTTACATCCTTTCCGTTCTTGTACTGATAGACATCGGATCCATAGGCAAATTCCCACACATAATTCCACAGAAATTTCTTCTCTTCCGCCGTGGGCCGGTGGAACATGATATACTGGCTCTTTTTTTGAAAATACCAATACAGCTTCAGGCCGATTCCGGCCAGAAGACACAGGAAAAGAACTGCCGCCCCAAGCCAGCTTAAGTCTGCTCTCTGGAAATAGGAAAACATGGGAATGCTGATAACCACCGCTCCCAGGATCCGGATCACGCTCTCCAGCACATCTTTCCCGCACCAGAAAACGGTAAAGAGTCCGGCACCCCAGTTATTGTCCATACGGATTCTCTCCTGCAGCTCCTTCAGCTCGGGGCTTGTGATCCGGGAAAAGTCCATCTTCATAAGCTTTTCCTGCTGCAGCGCCTCATACTTCTCGGAAAGCATCTGGCTCTTCAGGTCTATCCGACGATTCAGGATACTCAGCAGGGAACCTCCAAGGCTCAAAAGAACCACTCCTATAATAATCTTTCCGAACAGCCCGGCAAAGGTAAAATCTCCGGAAACCCGGTTCAGCACATATGCGGACAGAATCATGCCGCCATAGCTTAATGCGGCGGAAAAAAGAGAAGCCGCCACGTTCCATGCCACATAGTTCTTATCCAGGTCCACAATCAACTGCATCACCCGCCTGATCTGATCCAGCTGCTGCTTTAACGGCAGCTTTTCCAAAAGCTTCGATTCCTCCATCATTACTAAAACACCTCCTTCTCCAGCTTATTTCCGGCATAATAGCGGCTCTGTACCTGGAACATCTCCGCATAAGTGCCTTTTTTCTCCATCAGTTCCTGATGACTTCCCTCTTCCAGGATGCCGCCCTCTCCCAACAGCACGATCCGGTCGGAAAACCGCGTGCTGGCAAGTCTGTGGGAGATAAAGATTGCCGTCTTATTCTCAGAATACCTGGCATACTTGTCGTAGATCTCCGATTCCGAGATAGGGTCTAACGCCGCCGTAGGCTCGTCCAGCACCAGAACCGGCCCGTCCTTGTACAAAGCCCTGGCCAATAAAAACCGCTGGGTCTCTCCCCCGGACAGCTCCATTCCGCTCTCATCCATATCCGTGTAAAAGAAAGTGTCCATAGTCACTCCTTTCTCACGGAACCGTTCCGCAAGATCCGCATCCTCCAACGCTTTCCACGCCCTTTGGCTGTCGTACTGTGCCTCAAAGGTCAGATTCTCCCCCACTGTCACCGGAAGGAGAAAGGGCTCCTGGAAGACCGCGGAGAACAAACGGTAAAGTTCCTCCCTGGGAAATTCGTTTCGATCCACGCCTCCTATAAGGATGCTTCCCTCATCCGGCTCGTACATACCGGTGAGAAGCTTCACAAAGGTGGTCTTCCCCGCCCCATTGACTCCTACCAGAGCCAGCTTTTCCCCAGCGTTAATCTTCAAATTAAAATGATCAAGTATCTTTGCCGATTTGTCATAGGAAAAGGAAACATTCCGAAACTCTATGGACATTGGCTGAGGCAGCTCCGAAATATGCCTCTGTCCTGTCTTCCTGTCCTCCTCCGGCAGCTCCATATAGGATCTGTAATAATTCGTCTCCAGAGAACCGCCGCGCAGGTTGGCCAGGCTGTTCATGATGCTTCCCACAAAGCCGGAAAACCCGGTGATCGCTCCGAAGTACAGTACAAACTCTCCCGGATTCACCGTGCCCTCAAGCACCTCCCGCAAAAGATATCCATAGGCAAAGATGTCCCGCCCCAGGTTCAGCAGGCTGCCCAGCTGCCAGTAGAGGTATTCCGCCCTGTTCTTCTTCTGCGCCAGCTTCTTTGTCCAGTCCAGCAGAATATCTTTCTCTTTGTTAAGCCACCTCTGCATTCCAAAGATTCTGATATCCTTGGCAGCGTTCTGATTGCCCATAGCGCTGTAAAAAAGATAAGATTTCTTTTTTCCAAGCTCCGCATCCTCGTCCCGAAACCGCTCCATATACTTTATTTTGCGGATGTTGATGGCATACTGGGCCAGGGCCAGCAGCATCAGCAAGGCGGCCATAAAAGGGTTTAAGAAGCTCAGTACAGTGCTGTACAGAAAGAAACTCAGCACATTTTGGATCATACTGATGGTTCCATAGGTCAATTTGTGCAGGGCGCACCAATCTCCCTGATTTACAATTCTAATGGCTTTCCAGTATAGTTCTTTGGTCTCTCCCTCCTCCATATGACGGTAGGGAATCCGGAGCGTTTTCAGAAATATCTTTGCCAGCAGTTCGTTGCGCCTGGTATTGTACAGATAATATTTCCCCCTTTCGCTGGCCGTTGCCGCTACGCGGACGCATAATAGCAGTCCCCCGAATATCCCAATGGTCAGCCATATCCTCTGCATGGTGACTCCGCTTGTCACCAGATCTACCGCCAGCTTGGGAAGATAAATCCCGAAAAGGGGACTTACCGCGCCAAACACGATTTCTACAAGACACAGCCACAGAAAAACCGGGACACTGCGTCTGTAATATCCGAAATAATAACCTATGTTCTGAAAAATATTGTAGTGCTTCTCATACCGGGATTCTGCCTGTTTCAAGATCCGTCCTCCTTACTCTCTTGTCTTAGCCTTGGTAATAAAATCTGCATTGCGGTTTCATTATAGCATCTGCGCCGCTCCCTGACAAAAAAATGCACGAATGGTTTCATTCGTGCACCAGTGGCAGCAAGATCTCTGTGGCAAATACATTTTCCTCATTCTGCCTGTCAATATACCCTTTATGCCTCTTCACTACCCGGTCGACCCGCATCAGCCCAAAGCCGTGAACCCTGCCTTTTTTCGTGGAGAGATATTCCGCAGGCCGGCTTTTCTCCTGCAAATTTTCTTCCGGATAAAGCCCTCCCCGAAAAGCCTCATCCTGACGGCTCTCCTTACGCCTCTTTTGGGGGCGTCCATTCACGGCGTTCATCACATAGAGATACAGCTGCCCTTTCATCACATCCATATAGATCCTGATAAAACGCTTCTCTTCCTCCCGGATCTGCAGGCAGGCTTCCATGGCATTATCCATCAGATTGCCGATAATCAGCGACAGATCAATCTCCGAAATTTCCAGATTTACCGGAACCTTGGCTTTCGCCTCTACCCTGATGTTCCTGGCTTTCGCCAGAGACAGCTTACTGTTCAGCACGGCATCAATCATCACATTCCCCGTCTTGACCACCGTATCCACCGTAGTCAGATCCTGGTCCAGCCTGTCAAGATACTTTCCCAGACGCTCCGTCTCTCCCATGGTCAGATATGCTTTCATGGTCTGTATGTGATTGTGATAATCATGCCGCCAGCCCCGAGTCTGTCTGTACATGTTTTCTACTTCCTCACAATGCCTTTCCAGGAGATCGCTCTGGTAATTGCCGATCCGTCTGTCCACCAGCCTTATAAGATAAGCTTTTACGCCAAGCAGCAGCCCAAAAAGGGCGGCAGCTCCCGATGCTATCCAAAGAACTGTCATCTCAGCCTCCCTGCCTGTAATGCTCTATGAATTTCCGATTCAACTCCCTGTACAGCCTCCTGCTCACCGGCGCCAGAGCCCCATTGTCAAAAATGACGCTGTCCTCCATAATCTGCCTTACATTTTCCAGATTACACAGGTAGCAGCGATGGCATTTGACAAAGGCATTTCCCGACAGCTCTTTCTCCAGATCTGAAATGCTCTTGATCACCCGGATTTCCTGCCCGTCCGTCATCAGAAATCTTGCATAATGCCCCTCCGCCTCGCAATAATTGACCGCGTTCAGATCCAGTCTGGCCATGCCGTCACAGGTCTTTACGGTATACAGCTTTCTGGTGTCTTTCCGGGTGCAGATCCTGTCCATGCATGCAAACACTTTTTCCTCTGTTATAGGCTTCAGCAGATAATGCAGCGCCTGGACTTCATACCCCTCCTGGAGATAATCAGACAGTCCTGTCGTAAAAATAACCGGCATTTGGCTGTCCTTTTCCCGAAGCCTGTGAACCATTTCCATGCCGTTCATTCCTGGCATCTGTATGTCCGCAAATACCGCATCCGGTGCATGGTCCTCTAAGTCAAACAGGAAGTTTTCCGCCCTTACGTAGACCTGCACGCGGATGGCTTTTCCCCGCGCCGTTCCCCATGCCAAAATATACCGGTGAAGCAGGCTGCTGTGTACCTCTTCATCCTCTACAATGGCTATACGCATACGTTCCCTCCTGTCGCTTACGGTAAATGAGCCTTTTTTAGCCCGGCAATCACGGATTCCCACCTATCATATCATGTATATGTTTTCTTTTCAACCGCTTTTCCCGCGTTCCGCCCTTTTCCCTCCGGCACGGGATAATCCCGTATCTCCTTACAGGCCCTGCCCGACAGCGCCAGCACGCAGATGAGATTGGGCACCGCCATGAGGGCATTGCAGATATCCGAGAAATTCCATACGGTTTCCAGGGAACAGATGCACCCCAGAAATGCCGTCAGCCCATAGGCGAACCGATACCAAAGATTGTACTTCGTCCTGCCCCCCATCAGGAATTCAAAAGCCTTCTCCCCCTGATAAGCCCAGCCGATCACCGTGGCAAAGGCGAACAGCGCGATGCAGACACTGATAAAGCTCCCGCCCCAGTCCCCCAAAGCGGTGCGGAAAGCCGCCAAAGTCAAGGCCGTGCCGGTGAGGGGACGCCCGCTTGCGTCCGTAGTGCCCAGCACGCCGGACGCCGCAAAGGCCAGCCCCGTAATGGTGCACACTACCACTGTGTCCAGGAACACCCCAGTCATGCTGATGCAGCCCTGCTTTATGTAGTCCTCCGTGTCCGCGGCCGCGGCCGTGATGCCCGAGGCTCCCAGCCCGGCCTCATTGGAAAAAATCCCCCTGGAGACGCCCCAGCGCAGGGACTGGAACGCGGACACGGTGACGCTGCCAAAGAGGCCGCCGGACACGGCCCGGGGACAGAGTGCCGCCGTGAGAATCCCGCCCAGCGCCACCGGGACATTGCGCCAGTGCACCAGGATCACGACAAAGGCACCGCACAGATAGAACACCCCCATAAAGGGCACCAGCACCCGGGTCACTTTGCCGATAACGCCGATGCCGCCGATGACCACCAGCACGGTTAGGATGGTGAGATAAAGCCCTGTCTTTGCCTTTGGCACCTGAAAAGCCACCCACAGGGCGTCCGCGATGGAATTGGACTGGGTCATGTTCCCCATGCCGAAAGAGGCGGTCACCGCAAACAGGGCGAACAGCAGCCCCAGCGCTTTGCCCATGCGCTTATTGGGGAATCCATGCAGACAAGTGTACATGGGGCCTCCCGCAATCTCCCCCCTGTCGTTGTGCCCCCTGTACTTTACCGCCAGCATGCTCTCCGCAAGCTTCGTGGCCAGCCCTATGATGCTGGTGACCACCATCCAGAACAGCGCCCCGGGTCCGCCCAGCACCATGGCCGAGGCCACGCCTATGATGTTCCCTATCCCTAAGGTGGTGGCAAGTTCCGTTGTCAGGGAGGAGAGGGAAGATATCTTGCCGCCCGCCTTGCCCTCCCTGTTGCCGGAACCGTTCTTTCCGCGTCCCTTTTTCCCGCCTTCCATCCCCAAAGCGCATTTTAGGGCGAACCCTAGGTTTTTGACAGGGAAAAAGTCCATCCGAACCGTCAGATAACACCCGCATCCCAAAAGAAGCGCCAGCATCCACGGACCCCAGACCAGGTCGTCCAGCCATGCGATGAAATCGGAGACCGCGTTCCCGCTTCCCATGAGAAAAACAGGGTCAGCAATGACGGAGTCAGCAGCCATGCAAAAAATCCTGTACCTTATATCCACAAAAACCTCTTGTAAACCTGCCGTTTCTCTAAATATATTGGTACAAAGGGCTTTTTATGCAAATTCCGGTATCATTTCATAAATCTGGCGTATGCCTATTTTCATATCAGGATAATCGTATATATATGACCCGGAGTCCTCGTCAACCGAAATCTCCAGCATTACATCCAGCCTGGCCTCTCCGTAAGGAAGCTGGAAGATCACCTTATTATCGTCCTCCATATAATAGCGGACCTTTTCCGGAAACGTACTCCCGGCTTCATAGCGGGCCAGAATATCGCTGTTTATGATATCTTTCCGCTTCCGATCGGCCTCATCATACACATATCTCTCATCATATCCATCGCTGCTCATATATCCTCCTGTCCAGCCGTATTCACCCACCAGGATATGAAAATCTTTTATCTCGCTGTCGTCCAGGCAATCGTAATTGTAGGCAAGCATACCCCAAATCTGCGTGGCGGCATGATCGTTCCAGAAAAGCTCATCAATATAGCGAGTTCCATCCACTACTACACCGACTTCCGTTGCCTGACTCTCGTTTCCGTCTGAGATTGTATAACTCTTTCCCTCTGTCTTAAGAGCATATATGGTGCCATCCTCCGCGTCTGACAGAAGCTTTACTACGTATCCGTTCTGATCCTGCATCTCCACATACCAGAGAATGAAATTCACGCCCTCCGAAAAATCATCGCTGTAAATCACATACTGCTTCCAGCGCAGAATGGTATAGTCCTGCTCCCAGATATACCAGGGCAGCATATTTTGCTCAGCAAAGCTGCTAACCTGCTGGCTGAACAATCCCTTGTCGGAATAGATATATTCCCGCACCTCGCTTGTCACCGTAAGATTCTGGGAAGTGGTGTAAAAGGTACGATTTTCCGACAGTCCCTCCGCATAATGCTGCATCCTGGTGCGCAGGGACTTTTCATAAGTGGTGCTGAGGGCCTCTACATTCAGACTTTCCTGTTGGGTCAGGACGGTATCCTTACACAGTATGGCATCCTGCACCTGAAACAGAATCTGCGGGGCGAAAAAAGCAGCCGTTACAAGCAGGGCAAGCGTGGAAAAAATGACCGCGTAATATCTGAGCGGCCTGCTTTGCGTCACTCGACTCCGGGCCTTGGTTTTTGCGGGGCTTTCCTTTCCGGGGCCAAAACTTATGCCGGAACTTATACGCTTTCCATGAACTGTATCCTTTCGGCGGAATGTTTTTCTTGTGCGGAATGCTCCTCTTCCATGGCATGCCGCTCTTTCGTGGAATATCTTTTCCCCCTGGAATGCTCTTCTCCCATATGCCGTCCCCTTTTTCGGAGCTGTCCCTCTCTCCATCCTGTTCATCTTCCCATTTTCCGCCGTTCTGTCTGCCATAACCGGATGTTCCCCTTTCACAGAACCTTACCCTCTCGGGAAAGTGATCTTGATGACCGTACCCTCGCCTAATCTGCTCTGCACCACCATAGTGCCGTTGTGGAGCTGGATGATTTTCTGGCACAGGGCCATTCCGATGCCTGCGCCGCCCTCTTTTCTGGAACGGGACTTGTCCACCATGTAAAATGCCTCCGTGATACGGCTGATTTCCTCCTCGGGAATGCCCCTGCCGTTGTCCACCACCTTAATCTCGTAAAAGTCTTTCAGGCAGGTTCCTTTCATAAGCATGAAGCTCTCATCCCCCTTATCCATCGCCTTTACCGCATTGTCCATGAGATTGTACAGCAGCGACAAGAGCAGCTCCGCATCTCCCTGAATCACAGCCTTTTCCATTTCCACCTTTCCCCGCACGCCCCGCTGCTTCCAAACGGGACGCATGGTAATGCGCAGGTTCTGCTCCAGCTCCTTGGTAGGTATGGGCCGGAAAATAATGGGATTCTTATCCATGCTCACCAGCTCCAGCAGCTTATGGGACAGGCTTTCCAGGCGCTTACCCTGGCTGTAAATATAAAAATAGGCGTCATGGCATTCTTCCTCCGAAAGCTTCAGGGAATTGAGCATGTCCGCATAGCCTATGATAGAAGTCAGAGGCGTCTTTAATTCATGGGCAAAGGCGGCAGTGAAATCCTCCTTTTGCTTTGCCTCCCGGATTTTAATCTGCATCTCCTCCACCAGACGATCAGCCATCCGGTTAAAGTCCCGGGCAAGGGCTCCGATTTCATCGCCGCTCTTGTTCTGGGAGCGCAGCGTATAGTCCCCGTCGGCGATCCTGCTGGCCAGCCGCCCCAGACTGCTGATGGGATGTGTGATGTAGCGGGAAAGCAGATAAATTCCCACGCCGCCTGCAGACAGCAGACACAGAAGCGCAATGCGGTACCGGGACAGGAGGTTTCCTCTGGCGCTGTAGATATCCGTCAGTTCCTTACACATCCCCAGATACACGTTGCTGTCTGCAATGGCCGACATGGTGATGGCAAACATATAATAGTTGCCGTCAATCCGTCGGATGCTGATGTTGCGGATACTGCTGCCCGGATCCTCTGCGGTGTCCAGCGTCCCTATCAGGCTGTCCACCTCCTCCGCAAAGCCCATACTCTCCAGATACTCGCCCCCGTAAAAGCGTGTGCCGTCATCCCGCATGACAAACATATGCCGTCCGTCCCGCTCCACGCTGGTCACGATGCTGTTCAGGGTCTTGCTGATGGCATAATCCTCCCCCAATTCCTCCGTGGACTGATAGCCCATCTCAAAAAGAAAATGGAATGTACGGCTGTCATTATTTCCCTGTTCAATCTCCTTATTCAGCAGCTGGGAGAAATCCAAGGAGAGCATCCATGTGCCGAACAGCGCAAACATCCCCGTCAGCAGAGCGGTCATGGTCAGAAAGAGTTTATCTGCAAATCTCATGTATCATAAATCCTCTGTTTCGTCATGATTTCGTAATTTTTTCTTCTCCCTCCAGCCGGTAGCCCACCTTGTAGACCGCCGTAATCTCGTTGTCCCAGTTCAGTTTCTTCTTCAGCCGCTGGATATGCAGGTCCACTGTCCGGCTCTGGCCCATATACTCGCCGCCCCAGATATTCTCGTAGATGGTCTCTCTGTACAGGGCGATATTGCGGTTCCTGGCAAGCAGCAGCAACAGCTCAAATTCTTTCATGGTAAGGGGCACCGGCTCTCCGTTCTGGGTCACGGAGCGGGAAGCGGTATCAATGACCACGTCAAATACGGTCAAAAGGGTCTCCGTCTTGTGATACCTGCGCAGCACAGCCTCCACCCTGGCCAGAAGCTCCACGATTTCAAAGGGTTTGGTCAGATAGTCGTCCGCCCCCATCTTCAGGCCCTTGACCTTATTCTCCGTGGATCCCAGTGCGGTCAGGAAAATCACGGGGAGTTCCAGCGTCCTCGCGTATTCCATCAGCTCATAGCCGTTGATGCCCGGCAGCATCACGTCCAGCAGCACCAGATCGAACTTCTCCGTATCCATCAAATCCGCCGCTTTCTCACCGTCAGGCGCCCAGACGCAGGAGTAGCCGGCCCTGCGCAGATTCATCTTTATCAGATTAGCGATAGGCTCTTCATCCTCCGCGATTAATATCTTCAGCATAATATCCCCTCACCTTTTGCGAAATGTTCGGACAACAATACCTATGGAATGCCATTCCTCCATAATATATGAAAACCTACAAATGTATCCTGTTTGTATCTCTGTTCTTTTAAAAATGTGGTACTTTCTGCAAAAATGCTCTTCTTTCCATAAGAAATGCTCTTCTTTCTATTCTACCATCTAATAACAGGCTGTCAATATTTTGCACTTTTATTTCAAATTTTTACATTTTTGTTACAATTTTCAGTTTCCCCACAATTTTGAATTTGTTATGTCTCGCAAAAAATATTTGCATATTATAGAGAACTGTGCTATAGTTGCTTTAGCGCTTTAAATTGCCAAAGGAGAAAAGAGAACATGAAACTCATTTTATTGATCCTCTATTTTGCAGTATTGATTGCCATCGGCCTCTACTGCCGCAAGCATGCCACGGACGTCAATGGCTTCGTCCTGGGCGGCCGTTCCGTGGGCCCCTGGCTGACGGCTTTCGCCTATGGTACCTCCTATTTCTCGGCAGTGGTCTTCGTGGGCTATGCCGGGCAGTTTGGCTGGAAATACGGTCTTGCCGCAACATGGGCCGGTATCGGGAACGCCATCATCGGCTCCCTCCTTGCATGGGTGATATTGGGGCGCAGAACCCGCATCATGACCCAGCACCTGGACTCTGCCACCATGCCCCAGTTCTTCGGAGAGCGCTTCGGCAGCCGTCCCCTGAAGCTGGGCGCCTCCGTGATTATCTTTATTTTCCTGATTCCCTACACTGCCTCCCTGTACAACGGTCTCTCCAGGCTGTTCGGCATGGCGTTCAATATCGATTATTCCGTCTGCATCCTGCTGATGGCAGTACTGACGGCCATCTACGTCATTGCCGGTGGATACATGGCCACCGCCATCAATGATTTTATCCAGGGTATCATCATGCTCTTCGGCATCTCCACCATTATTGCGGCTGTGCTGAAAAGCAAGGGCGGCTTCATGGCAGCCTTAGACGGTCTGGCCAGGGTGTCCGATGAAACGGTGGCTGCTACCCCGGGCATATTTGCCTCTTTCTTCGGCCCTGACCCCTTGAACCTCCTGTTCGTGGTCATCCTCACCTCCCTGGGCACCTGGGGACTGCCCCAGATGGTACAGAAATTTTATGCCATCAAAAATGAAGAGTCTATCAAAAAGGGAACCATCATCTCCACCCTGTTCGCGCTGGTGGTGGCCGGCGGCTGCTATTTCCTGGGCGGCTTCGGCAGACTGTTCTCCGATCAGATAGACGTAGCGGCAAACGGCTTCGACTCCATTATTCCCACAATGCTCTCCGGCCTGTCTCCCCTGCTGATTGCGCTGGTGGTGATATTGGTGCTGTCCGCTTCTATGTCAACCCTGTCTTCTCTGGTCATGGCCTCCAGCTCCACCCTGACCATTGACTTTTTAAAGGAGGTCTGCTTCAAGAAGATGGACGACAAGAAACAGGTGCTCTCCATGCGCATCCTGATTGTTGTGTTCATCGCCATCTCCTCGATTCTGGCGTTGATTCAGTACAAGAGCTCCGTGACTTTCATCGCACAGCTCATGGGTGTGTCCTGGGGGGCGTTAGCCGGTTCTTTCCTGGCGCCTTTCCTGTACGCTTTGTACTCTAAAAGAGTGACCAAAGCTGCCTGCTGGGTATGTTTCCTCTTCAGCTCCGTGCTGATGGTGGCAAATATCTTCTTCCGGCCTTCTTTCCCGGTAATCATGCAGTCTCCCATCAACTGCGGCGCCATCGCCATGCTGGCAGGACTGGTGATCGTACCGGCGGTAAGCCTGTTCACGCCAAAGCCCGACAAAAAGCTTGTGGACAATGCCTTTGCCTGCTATGAGAAGAGGACCGAGGTAGCCCAGAAGACAGCTTTGGGGAAATGAAAGACAAAGGGCGAACCCTGGCACCAAAAACCTGCCAGGGTTCGCCTTTTAGCTATCTCTTGCCCTCAGACATATCCTCAGGCATATCCGATTTTTCCTGCAATTCCCTATTCACGCAAATCCCTATAGTTCTGCGGAACCCTCTACACGGGGACTGACCAATATGCCCGTAGGCGTCAGCTGATACTCATAAGCCCAGGCCTCATCCGTGGTACGCCATGCATTGGGACCGCACCAGCCCACAAATCCGCTGCAATTATGCAGCTGGCCAAAGGTATTCCTGCGGTTGCCAAAGGCACGCAGCTCCAGAACATGGCTGCCTTTTAGTACTTTTCCAAAGCTGACACGATAAGGACTCTTAAACAGGTCCCTGCTCTCCTGTCCGTCCAGAACCACCTCCACCAGCGGATTGCGGAACCGGGGCACCTGTACGGAAAGTGACCCGTCCTCAGGCAGTTCCACGGGAAGCCGGTAGACCAGGTTTCCGCCGTAGAAAGGAAGTCCCTGATAGCAGATATCCCCAAAGCCGATCTTTTCGGGAAGCTCTGTGATGACTGCGGTGCTTCCCTTTACATTGACGCCAAACTGCCCCAGCAGGAACATAGCCTCCAGGTTCACGCTCATATGGTAAGGCAGACAAGCCTCCAATCTGTTCTCGCCCTTTTTCAGACCGGGCAGAACCACCGTATGGATTTCCCTGTCCGTATAATAACCGGTAACCTGATGTTCTATCTTCTCGCCATTCCAGATCAGCTCCGTGATGGGCTCATTTTCCAGCGCAAGCTCAATCCGGTCCATAGCGATCTCGGAGGAGATTGTATAGCGCAGCGTTACTGTGTGTTCGTAAGAACGTTCGCCGTAGATCCAGGGCTGGGCATAGGCATCCTCTCTCAGAGGGTAGCCTGCTTCTCTGCGCAGGTTATTGTCCAGACGCAGGATTTCCTCTTTCGCTTTCCAGTCTCCCTGATCCAGCTTGTACTCAGCCATATCCAGTACAAGGACATTAGGCTCTTCCAGAGTAAACTCCACCAGCTCCGGTATGGCCGCCGGATAGCAGGTATGTTCTTCCCCGGAAGCTGTATCTGCAGCCGCTTCCCCGCGTCCGGGCTTCAGGCAGTAAAGGAAAGAGTCCTGGGCATAGGAAGTCACTTCCCACTGGGTTGCACCATTTTCATACTCCGCCTGTACAGAAGCTATGGTGCCTTCCATAGCGTCATAGCATTCCACAGTCCAGTCTCCGGGCACACGGACGGTCCAATATTCTTTGGTCACATCATCCGGATTGCCGGGCCTTTCGGAATGGGCCAAAAACAGCCAGCGATTCTCGCCGTCCTGCCGCTGCTGGCTCAGCAGATTGGTGGATTTCATTCCGTTTCTGCCGCGTACGCTCACGGTTCTGTAAGGCTCCAGCGCCTCATGGACAGCCTGCTTTGTATAGGGCAGAAGCTCTCCCAGCCGGGCCAGTTCATCTTCTGCTGCCGGCAGTGCGTCTATATATTTGGGAACACTTCCCAGATAGATAATTTTCCCGCCTTTTTCTGCGAACTTCCGCAGACGCTCCACGGTATTTTTCCGGAGTGTGAGGCAATTGGGGACGACTACCACATCATAGCTCATGGCGCCTACGCCGAAGCCCTCTCCGTGGGCTCTTCTTCCATTATCTGCCTGCTCTTCCAGCAGAGACTCGCAGATAAAGTCGAAATCCAGCAGTCCATAGAGCAGCCAGGCAGTCAGACCGGAAAAATCTCTGTCCATTTCCGCCCGCTTCTCCCCTGTGGTCTCCTCGTTCCCCCATTTGAGCCAATAGGATTCGATTGGGTGTATCACGCCGATCTTCACAAAAGGATTTCCCCTCACCAGCGCGGTGTTGAGTCTGGAGAAATAATCCTCTATCCGCTTATATTTCCGGTACCAGGGAGACTGATAGCCGATGCAGGCGGGATAATCGCGCTTGGCCTCGCCCTCCATGGACACCCAGGTCAGGTGATGGACCCGGATGGTAACGCCTAACGCCGCCTGCCAGTCTCCGCCCAGCTTGTGGTTCCTGAAATCGAAATCCCAGTTCGTTACGCCGTACAGCTCGCTGAGCATGCCCTCTCTGGCATACTGATGCACCGCGCTCTGGGCCTGTTTGGCAGTGGTCAGTTCCCTGTTGTCGCAGAGTATATCGATTCCGGGCAGCTGGAAGCTGCGGTAGGAGCGCATTGCCTCACCCAGCGCTGCGGTCTGGCTCCACAGAGAGGGTTCTTCCATCATATGGCCCGTAAGCGCAAAGCCGTGGCTCTCGCACCATTTTCCGATCTGATCGGCAAAGGCCTGGGAAAAACGCTCCGCAACATGGTCATGATAATGATATCTGGTTACAGAGACAGGCGCTCCCTCCCTCTCCCAGAATACTTCCGGCAGACGGTCTAAAAAAGACTCTCCATAGGCCGCCTGATAGCTCTCTTCAAAATCATCCGTGTAGGGGATAAACTGCGTCGACCTGTCATCCGCTCTGCCCAGACGGCCCTTGTGTACAAATTGGGGTTCGTCTGTGAAAATCGACGGAATGTCCTTCCCAAAGGAATCTCCCAGCTTCCCCGCATATTTCTCATGAACTGTCTCCAGGAAAAATGCCATCGCCTTAGGATCCAGGGTATTGACATAGGCCTGATTGTTAAACCATGCGCTGTCGCCGAATACTTCAAGATAAGCGTACCAGGGTGTATAGCCCTCAGGAATTTCCCCGTCCTGTCCGAGCGCCACATAGTCGGTCATATTCCCTTTTTCGTTCAGCAGCACGCCATAGCGCATCAAAAATTTCCTGGAATCACTGCGGATCGCTCTGGCGGAAGAGGAAGCTTTTCCTCTCTCGTTTGGATACCCCTCTTTGATAGGCTCCGGAGAAAATACCAGGCAGCGCTGTCTGTACTCCTCGTGACAGGTCACGAGCCCTCCGCCGAAGCCGGATGGCCAGCGGTCCTCATCATACAGCCAGGTCAGCATATCTTTCCGGGCAAACTGGTCATGGGCGTAAGAAACCAGGTCAAGGAATTCCTCGCTCATGAACGGAATGTTCATTCCGGTACGGCTGTGGATATGGGCCCCGCCCATTCCCATTTCCCGCAGAGCCTCCGTCTGTTCCTCAATCTGTTTCTTTGTCACCTTGCAGTTCCAGGCCCAGAACGGTGTGCCGCGGTACTCGCTGGACGGATTCCGGAACAATTCCGGATCCAGTGTCGTTTCTCCTTTTCTTGGATATAGCATTTCATTACCCTCCTGCTTCTTTATATAGTATTTTTCCTATTGTTTTTCGATTGCTGATTTGTCTTAAAACAACATCCGCTCCATATATTCATCCGCAAAAAAAGGATTGGAGGAAAGTTCTACAATCTTCGCGCACTTTGCGTGGCTTTCGCAGACTTTTCTGTAGTCCGTATTCAGCAGAAGCATGGCAGCGCCGCTCAGCGCCGCATTGCCTATGACCCGGATGCACGGCAGCATTTCCTCCGGAAACAGGCCGATTTTCGCGGCATTTTCCACATCCAAATAGCTGCCGAAGCCTCCGGCGATCAGAAGCTCCCGGACACTTTGCAGTTCCGCTGTGTGCAGCAGCGTCCGGATCCCGGCATGAATGGCGCTTTTTGCAAGCTGTACCATTCTTATGTCATTTTGCGTAAAGGTAACCGGTTCGCAGATCGGGGCGACCTCCTCTTCCAGGTAGCCTGTCTCGTCCATCTGACCGGTTTCCAACAGGCAGGCCACCGCGTCCACTACGCCGCTGCCGCAGACGCCTGCCGGCGCCGTATCGCCGATGACATGGGCCCTAAGCTTTCCGTCCCGCACAGTCACCCGGTCAATGGCGCCGGGATGTCCGCCCATTCCCATGGAGATTCCGGCTCCCTCAAAGGCCGGCCCCGCTGCGGTAGAGCAGCAATACAATTCTCCGGCATGCCATAGCGCCATCTCTCCATTGGTGCCGATATCCGCCAAAAGCCGGGTATCCCCGCTGTCCCAGAGGCCTCCCGCCAAAAGCGCCGTGATAAGATCCGCGCCGATAAATGCCGCCGCACAGGGCGCAAGATACACCGGCGTGCCGGGAGCTATGCAGGACAATGTAAGCTGATCTGCCGTGACTGTCTCTCCGAAGAGACGTTTCGCCGCAAAGGGCGCATGGGACAGCGGCTCCGTGGAGGTACCCGTGAGCAGATGGAGCATTACGGTATTTCCCGTCACCGCCAATCCGTCAATCTCTTCGGGCGCTATCCCTGCCTTTGCGGACAGTTCCTTTAACAGAGCCTCCAGGGCCTGGCGGATTGCCCGGGTAAGCCCGGGCCCGTCGCCTCTCAGATCGGCCTCTATACGGGAAATCACATCAGCGCCCCAGCCGGCCTGGGGATTCATCCCGCTGCCTTGGGCCAGGAGAGTTCCGCCTGTATCATAGAGTCTGGCCGCCAGCGTTGTGGTGCCGATATCCAGCACAAATCCGTAAGCGGAAAAAGCCGGCTTTAATGCAATATCCGGCATATCCCCCGCGGTGCGGATCTGTCCGTCTCCCAGGGAAATCAATTCCACCCTGCAATGCCCCTCCGCACTGGTGCAGCAGGCCAGCCGAATCCCCCGTTCCATATCCTCAGGGGACAAAAGCCGCCGCTCCTGCTCTGAAAGAGGACTTAAAGCTCCCGTTGCGATGACTCTGCATTTTCCGCAGCGGCCATGTCCTCCGCAGGGCATGGCCACCGCCTGCCTCTGAAAGCCTTCTGCCTGCCCTTTCCCGGCCAGCAAATCCCCCAGAATCGTCCCCGGCTCCGCCTCATAAGCAACTCCGTTTATCCTGACTTCTGCCATACATACCTCTTCATCCGAAATTTACATTAAGGAACAGAATATCCCTCCGAAATAGGTAACGGTATTCTGCCCGTTGATATACTTCATTCCGCACGCCGCCGCAAGCCTGGACACGTTGATTCCGTAAGCTTCCAGGGATGAAATGGCCCAATGCGGAAACCGGCAGGGATGATTGTCCACTCTGGCGCAGACGGGACAGATATGACAGCCTCCGGCACCCAGATGCAGGATACGCACAAAGGAATCCTCGCTTACGGCTTCCACGATTTTCCGGATAAGCGCGTTATGCTTCCCGGCCGCTGCCTCCATTCCCTCTATGTCATAACTGTCTTCCAACATCCCTATGGTCTGATAGACCACCGCATAGTCAAAGGTCCGAATGGTCTCCATCAGAGTCTCAATATCCCCCGCATCCGGCGGACAGGTCCAGCATTTCCCATATTTTCCACAGGTATTCTGCCGGCACAGGCTCCGGAAGCCGGCGTCTGTCTCGACTTTGGAGACAGGAATCGCCGCAGCGTTGTCTGCGCCCTGTTCCAGAGCCAGCTTAACCAGATTATCTAAAATATCGGTATCAGTTATCTTTTTCATGACTCTGTCTCCTTATGGGTCAGACTTTGATCTTCTTGATTTCTTCGGCATAATACTGTACCAGCTCAAACTTGGAACCGGGCATAAGCCTGTGGTCCGGACAGGGGATAAAGCCTCCCAGCGATGCCAGACGCTGCATGCGCCTGATTTCTCTGTCCACTGCCGCCTTGTCCTTGCGGAAAGCTGTCTTGTCCATGCCCCCTACGCCCAGCATTCCCTTGCCGAACTTATTGCGGGCCGCCTCAAACTGATCGCCCCATACCCCTACCTCGATGGGGAACATGGTATTCACACCGTTTTCAAACCAGGTGGGCAAAAGCTTTTCGGTGACACCGTCGCAGTCCAGAGAGATAATATCGATTCCGTACTGCCGGCACAGCTCGTTTCGCTTCTTATAATGCTTGGCGCAGAGTTCGTCGAACAGAGCCGGAGAAACCAATGGACCGTTTTTGAAGCAGATGTCCTCCCAGTAATGAGCGAAGTCGAACTTCGCGCCGGTCTCCAGAATCCTTTTGGCGCATTGGTACTGCATTTCCGCATAGGTATCCACAATGTCCGCAAACAGATCCTCATCTTCATCGTAAATCAGATAGCTCATGCCTATCACGGACACCATACTTCGGATATCGCCCAGCACACTTCCCAGAAACAGCCCCACCGGAAGATCAACAGGTCTTGTCTCGTTGAAATGCCTATAGTATTCCACATCCACGCGTTCAGGCGCATAGAGCATCCTGGGCTTGTATAAGGTCTCAAAGACCTCCCTGTCTTTCAGCGTATAATCATCCTCCGAGGGGATGGATGTGATGCCGGGCTTAATGCGTTCAATCAATCCCACATTATTCTGAACACGCCGGGTGCCGTCCGGCAGTGTCTCCAGAACCTTATACTCAAATGGCGGAAACAGACCGCTTTGGGCGCCGGTAGTCCTGGACCAGTTGAAATCCCAGCCGATCAGGCGGTCCAGCGCCTGATCTTTCTCGCTGCCGTCATAATTATCCTCCGCAAGTTCCTTAGGAATCTTACCCTGCTCGGCCCATTCTGTCAGCAATTCACCCCAATAGCCGAAATGAACCGCCGGAAAACGGTCTGCCGGACGAAAATGCAGAATGTTCATTGCACGTTCTCTGTTTGTCATATCAAACCTCATGCTTTCCCATAATAGTATTCCTTTACGGCTCCAAAAAAGGCATCAATATTCTCCCATTTTGACATGGGCGGAATGTCACAGCCGGAGGAAATGACGAAGTTTTTGTAATGACAGCATGCTTCCATTACCTGCAGCGTTGCAGTCCGAACGGACTGGGGGGTACCGTGGCAAAACTGCCCTGCAGGGTCCACATTTCCCATAGCCACCGTCTGCTCCGGTATATGCGGAAGCATCTGTGCCATATCAATAGCATTTCCGAAATGATAGGCCGCGGATCCGGTGGACAGGATGGAATCTATCATCTGAATGGTGTTATTTCCGCAGTTATGATAGATGACGACAAAGTAGTCGTCCTGAACCGCATCCACTAACCGCTTTACATAAGGCGACGAGAACTCTTCCGCCAGAGCAGGCGACAGCAAACCTGTCACCGGCTCCGCAAGGACAATGCCATTGGCGCCTGCTTCCTTATAAGCCTTACAGTATTCTATCAGAAAAGCGGTAGCTTTCTCCATCACCAGATGTACCATATCCGGTTCGTCATAGCATTCCACCATGATTTCCGTCACATCCAGCAGGCGCGCCGCAAGGGAAAAAGGCCCGATTGCCCCTGCCAGAACCGGCCTGTCCGTGATCAGCTCCACGGCCTTTTTGATGGCATCCACATACAGGCCGCTTCTGGCGCTTCCCACTTCGGGTACCTTAAGCGCCCTTGCCTCCTCTTCGTTCTGTACGATTCTGCCTGTGACCGTGGGAACTTCCTCGTCGGATACCCGGATTGTGCTGCCGAAGCACTCCGCTTCCACCGAAAGGTCCATCAGGCTCACCGCCGCCGCCGCGTCGGTTCGCTGTGCCACCAGCTGCATCCCCTTAGCCTGCCTGTCACTGTCGGAAATCAGTTCTTTTACGCTGATGCCTAACAGATGCACAGCCGGAAAGGAAAGAATCGGCATGGCCTTTTTCACCGGAGCAGTCCGCAGCTCCTCCAGCCATTTACGCATCTCTCTCTTCATACAGATACCTCACTCAAAGTTTCTCAAGCCTGCGCATAGCGCCACAGCGGCATCCGCCGCACTGGCTGCGTCCGGAGTATATTTGTCCGCGCAGATCTTCCTACAGTACTCTTCCGTCACCGGCGCGCCGCCGATCATGATCTTCACCTTGTCCCGGATGCCTGCCTCTTGCGCTTTCTTCACCACTTCCTCCATAACGCCCATGGTGGTGGTCAAAAGCGCGGAGCAGCAGATGATCTGACAGTTCTGCTCAATGGCAGTCTGTACATAAGTCTCCGGAGCCACATCCGTACCCAGATCCACGACCTCCAGCCCTTTCCCTTCCATCATCATCTTCACCAGGTTCTTGCCGATATCGTGCAGATCGCCCTGAACCGTGCCGATACAGACCTTACCCGTGGCCTTGACGCCTGCCTCAGCCATCAGAGGCTTTAAAATCTGGGCGCCCATGTTCATGGCCCTTGCGGCCACCAATACTTCGGGCACATAGACTTCATTGTTCTTGAACTTCTCGCCCACTACACCCATACCGTCCAGCAGGCCCTCGTTCAAAATCTGCTCTACGCTGATGCCCTCGTCCACTGCTTTCTGTACCAGCTCCTTTACGACTTTTGCTTTCCCGCGCTGCAGGTTCTCTGAAATTTCCGTTAAAATACTCATTTGGTTTTCTCCTTTTCTTTTTTCTCTATCAGGCATAATTTCGCTCATTTCCGTCCGATATCTGCTGGGCGTCACGGAATATGTGGCCTTAAACAGCTGATAGAAAGAGGGCACATCTTTCAGCCCGCATCCGTATACGATCTGCTCATTGGTCAGCTGTGTCTCCCGCAGCAGCCTGCAGGCCTGGCGCAGACGCACGCTTCTGAGATATTCCGAAAAATGCTCTCCCGTAACCCGAAAGAACAGCTTGCTCAGATAGGACTTGCTCAGAAACAAGGTATCCGCAATGCTTTCCAAGGTCAGCTCTTTCTCGCAGTAGCGCTCCATTACCATACGCATGGCAGTGGACACTGCCATCCTGTCCCTGGGCGTCATATCCGGATTTTCTGCAGATTCCGCCAGATGACGTCTGATGACGATCAAAAGCAGGATCAGCTGCGCTTTTACTGCCTCTTTCCATTCCGGATTCTTCTCCGCTGTCTCCTTTTCGATGGCCTGATAAATCCTTTTCACTTTCTCCATGGAACGGCTTTTCAGGTATACATAGGCCCACAGCAAATCCTCGTCAAAAATTCCATAGCAGAAACGGGGGCTGTCCGGAAAAGCCAGCTCCCCGTCAAACCAGTCATTTGCATCAAAAAGAAGATTATGAATGATGAGCTTATCCGCCTGATCTCTCACAAAATACTCATGAGGCACGCCTGCATTCAAAATATAGACATCTCCCTTTTTGCACGGAAAGACCTTGTTCCAAATGCGGTGGATGCCGCTGCCCTCCTGGATGATGCTCACTTCCAGGAATTCATGGAAATGCAGCTGGGACAGGGAAAAGTCAGGGTTGAATATATTATCGCATGGAACCACATTCTGAAAGATGGGATTCTCTTTCAGCCACTCTTCTTTCTTCAGTTTTGAGGGCTGTCCGTCGAAATTTGCCATTCACATTTCCTCCGCTCCCCGAAAGCATTACTGTCTCGCCAGCCGGTAGATCAGATCATAGGCGAAAGCCAGATCCTCCATGGAACAATGGTTCTGCACGAAATGGGTGGTACAGCAGATCCAACGCTTCCCTCGCAGCAACCCAAAGACCCTGCGGATTTCCTCTTCCAGTCTGGCTCTGGGCAGGATGCCGATGGCGGACTGGACGCACACGCCGCCCAGGATGGCAAACCGGTCCGAATACTTCTCCAGCCAGGTCTCATAGGACATGCCGGCGCTCTCCTGCCAGGGATGCACCACGTCCAGCCCCAGCTGCACGATGCCGTCCGCCACTTTCATGATGCAGCCGTCCGAATGAAGACTTGCGAATGCACCCCGGGAATGCACATAATCCACCACCCGCTTCATGTTGGGATAGATAATCTCCCGCCAGAGCGAGGGATTGAACATCAGGTCTTTCTGAGCCCCCCAGTCGTCGGAGATATGAATCATGTCAATCCCCAGATCAATACAGTGCCCGGCAAAGCGGATGGTCCAATCGGCTTGGCGGCGGTACAGCTCTTCCAATTCCTCCGGGTACATGGCAAGGTACAGCAGCTGATTCTCAATGCCGAACACGCTGTTGAACTGCTCGAAAAAACCGGGAGTCTGGACATAGCAGAAACGTCCCCTCTCCTTATGAAAACGCAGAGCTTCCTCCAGTCCCCTGTAATCCGCTGTCCTGTCCGGAGAGTCAAAGATATCCTCCTCTGTCAGCAGGTCCGGCGTCATCTCCTCGTTTTTGGCCCGTACCCTGTCCAGGACATCCCCTTTAAAAGTATCCGGGCCGCCGAAGAGATGGGCCATATCAAATTCATACTTATCTTCAAACGCGGCCACGGATCCCCATACATCCCTGATCTCTTTCTCCAGATTGGCCGAAACCCAGCCATAAATCGGCTGTCTGTCTGCGGGCTTTCCCTGTATGACGTTGCGGACTCTTTCGGTGCTATTCATAGGTTTTCCTCCATTGGCAGGATTTCTATTGGAGTGCATTTCTTCCATGGAATGCATTTCTTCCATTAACATAGCACAAAAACAGCGGAAACAAAATAGGGCTTAAATGCCTTTTAAGCCAAAGTCAGGAAACAAAACCACATACTTCACTATCCTATCCGGATCTCCGGCGCTTCCAGCAGGCCCTGGGGATAGAGCAGATAGGCGTCGCGCCATCGCTCTCCTGTGGTCATAAAATTCCCCGGGCCATAGTCCGGCCACTCCTTTGGATATTGATGAAGGGGGCCAAAGGTATTCCGTCTTGTCAGCACCACCTCAATGCTGCGCAAATCCGTCACAACAGCCTGATAGGGAGGAAATGCGATGACGGCGTCGTCTTTTGCGTGAAGCTTTACAAGGGAGCCTCCGAAGCCGCAGACCTTTACGCCCACAGGGCGGTCCTTTCGGCTGTCTGCATCCTCCATCTCATAGACTACGCTTCCCGAATAAAAGGGCAGTCCCTGGGCTGTAATGTCTCCGATCATAAGTGTTTCCGGAAGTGTAGTGATGGTTCTTTTGTCTTCCTCTGCTTTTACGCCGAAGTCTCCCAGCAGATAAGCGGCCTCTATGCCGGATGTGGCATAGTAATCCAGGAAAATCGTGATTGTATTGCGGCCTGTTGTCAGAACCCCTGCAGGAATCTTCAGTTCGTCAAAGCAAATATCCACCCACTTGCCGCTGCCGGTCAGGGAAATTTCTTCCCCGTTTACCAGGATCCGGCGGATATGCGCCAAATCCTCCACTGCCAGCCGGATGTCTCCCGGCGTCTTTTCTATTTCCACGTCATATTCCAGGGAAATCGAAGATAAGAGCGTCGTATTTCCGCCCTTGTATTTTATCTGATACCAGGGCTGCAGCATATCACCGCTCCGATAGGGAATGCCTAAAATATCCCGCAGGGCTCTGTCCGCTTTCAGCACTTCTGTCCGGGGGATTGCATTTCCTTTGTCATTGGCAACGGACACCATATCCAGCACGCAGATATTGGGCTCTGTCAGACGATACCGGAAAGTATCCGGCAGCTTTACGGGCTCCCCGCCTGGAAAGCATTCCGTATCCGGCAGTTCACGCCGTCTGTCTGCCAGGAGGAAAATGCGTTCCCCGCCCTTTTCCAGATCCATGGTCAGAAGAATCCTTCCGTCCAGTTCTCGGAAAACAGGTCTGGTTACCTTGCCGCTTCTGGCATCCCACAGCTCCGGATATGCTCCGGCGCCCAGGTCTATAGAGACATTATGATAGTCTTTTTCCCGATTCACATTCAAGAGCATTACCATACGGCCGCCCTCCACCCGGAAAGACTGTACAAAAAGATTCTTTTTCAGATCTTCTTTTTCAGAGCCGTCTACTATCCGGACTTCCGTTCCGCTTTTTGCAGCCTGTGCTACCGCTTCCTCTTCAAATGCCACGCGGGTGCATTTTTCAGCCAGTTTTCGGGCCTGGTCTGAGGGCAGCGCATCCACATAAGCAGGAACATCCCCTGCAAAGATGACCTCCCCGCCCCGGGCCGCAAAGGATTCCAAAAGCGCAAGCGTGCCTGCGCGCAGGGTGTCCATGCCGGCCACGAGAACCTTGCGGTAGGCGCATCCGCCCACATATAACACGCCGTTCTCCACTTTTCCGTGGCGTGCCATGATATCCTCTTCCCCGTAATCGAAATCAATCTGATTGCCGGAAAGAATGTGGAACAGGGCGGTATATTGCTGCTCTAAGCGCTGGATTTCGCTGTCCGTGGTGGAGAGGCCGCGAAAAGCCCCGCTGTAACTCCTGGCCCAAACACTCTCAATGGGATTGAGAACCAGCAGGTCGCACTCGGGCTTTCCGCCGTGCACCGCGGCATGTATTCTGGAAAAGTAGTCTTCCACATAATGATACTCCCGGTACCAGGAGGACTGATGCAGAATGCTGGCCGGAAAATCCCTTTTGGCCTCGCCTTTCATGGTATACCAGGACAGATGGGGGCATCTTAGGTTCACGCCGAACAATGCCTGCCAATCGCCTATATTCTTGTAGGATTCAAAATTTATCTGCCATCCCGTGCATCCATAGAGCTCGGACAATACCCATTCCTTGTTTAATTGTCTGGCCACGGAGACCACCTGTTTTACCACCCAGTAGCACCTGTTTCCCTCAGTGAGCACATCCACTCCGGGATAATCCATGTACTCATAGAACCGCATGAGGGAGCCCTGCATGAGAGACTGACAGCAGAGGGAGTCTTCATGGAGCACATGTCCCGTGAAGAGCAGGCCGTTTTCCCGGCACCAATTCTGAATGGGAATGGCAAACCGTTCGAGGAAAAGCTCCTGGCACAGTTCAAAATAATCTCTTGTGACCCTGGACAGTTCATTTTCTTTCCTGCGGAGGAATAGCTCAGGCAGACGGTCTTTCAGACTGTAGCCAAAGCGCTTCTCAAATTCCGGGAACAGATCCGGCGTATAGGGCACCGCATTCACTTCCCCCTCCGCGAAATTGGTAAATACGCCGCCTCTGTGGGGTTCGTCCGTGAAAATACCGTAGATTTCCTTTCCGAATCTGTCACCGCATTTTTCTTTGTATTTCTCATGAGTGACCCTTATGTATTCCTCCGTGGCCTCCCTGTACATGGTGTTCAAATAGCTGTAGCCGTTATAATTGTCCCTGCACACACTGTAGCGGGTACGAAATTCTATGGCCGTCTCCCCTTTCGCCAGGGCATCTCCTGCCTGCAGCAGCCTCTTTTGGGAGAAGATTTTGTCAGGGCATCCCGCTTCGTCCGTTCCCATGGTGCAGGCATAGACGGCGACCACATTCCCGTCCGGCTGCCAGGCGCTCCAGGCATCCTCTGTCAGAAAGTTCATCTCCAGGAACATGGCCCGGTACTTCTTTTCTTTTGTCGCCATGCCTCCGGCGCTTCCGGAAGGCCAGCGGTCCTCATCGTAGAGCCAGGATTCCATTCCGGCTTTCCGGCCGTAATCCGCGCAGCTGTTGGTCAGATCAAACCATTCCTTGCCGAGGTATTCTGTCTCCAGCCCGGTGCGGGAGTGCATAAAATATCCCCCGAAGCCCATCTCCTTGAAGACGTCTACCTGACGGCATAATTCCGCTTCCTCCAATTTGCCGTTCCAGGACCAGAACGGCTTCCCGCGATATTCTCTTGTGGGATTCTCGAATAATTCCTGTCTCTTTGCCAGCTCCATACCGTTTTCCTCCATATTGTGTTTTCCTCGCTTAGCGGCAGCCTTTTTCCGTACTAAATATCCAGACCTTTCCTCGGTCTGCAATTCGTTCAAAATCAATATGCGTATCCGTCCGGATAAAGTATACGGAATTTACTATCTGCTTTTGGGGTTATTATATCCAAGGTCCGCACAAAAAGCAATCTATCCATATTTTTGATTTGGTATGAAAATTGTGTATAAAGCCTGGTTTTTCAGCCGCATCCCATATCCCGCTTCAGCCCTTCGAAATCAAGATAATCCTCAATGAACTGCTTGCGCAAAAGCTCCAGAGGAATGAACTCATTGTACTTTCCGTTGATCTGAATTTTATCCGGCAGGGGCAGGCTGTAGAGATCCAGATCGGAATGCAGGATATCCATGACAATATCCGCCAGCTCCTCCTTGCTACCGTCAAAGATCACCTCCAGATACAGGCTGGTGCTCCAGGGAATCTTCGTCTTGATCTTACGCTGCAACAGCGCATAATACAGCGTCACAAGCTGCCTGGTTCCAATCCATGGAAAGATGGCAAATTTCTGTTTGGACAGCTCTGTCACCAGATTGTCCAAAATGCCGCTGTTGCGGGCAATGTACTGAATTTCGGTAAGGCGCTCTTTACACCTGTCGCTTAAGTAGGGATAAGGGTCATCCCGCTCCATGACGCTGCGCACTTTCCGAACCAGCACCGTGTGGAATTCCGCCTCAAAATCCCGATCCCAGTCCACCACAGAGATACCCGGCACTTTCTTTACGAAAATCACTTTAGACTTTACATTGATGTCCACGGTCTCCCAGGACATGCCTGCCAGCGCAAAGCGTGTCCCCACGGGATAAGTTTTGTCCACCGTGCCTATGGTGCGGTTTTCCTCTTTCACAAGGAAATACTCAGGCGCCAGGAATACCGTCAGAAATTTGTGACTGTTTACTTCTCTCTCCCCGGCCCGGCCAATCAACAGCCCCCCGTGTTCCGAGCGCTCCAGCTGCTCAATATAAATCAGATGCTGCAAGAGCCTCTTGTAGTCCTCCTGGGGAATTTTTTGAAAGGCGCCTAAACTGAGCACGGCCTGGGCCAGCCCTGCAGGAGACATCTCCCCATTACTTTTCAGACAGCTCATGGTCTGGTGATAGAGCAGATTGTAAGCATGATGCCTGGGCGGAATGGGCTCTATCCAGTGCTCTCTCAGATAGAGCTCTATGATGGCGATGGTCCGGATAAATTCCCAGTTAATGGGGCCCAGAATATCCGAGGAATTAATTTTAATACTTTCTACAAAAGTAAACAGAAGCTGGGGCACCTGGCCTCTGCGCCCACAGCGGCCCAGCCTTTGGGCAAAGCTGGACACATTCAGGGGCGCGCCTATCTGCACTGCCTGGTCCAGGGAACCGATATCGATCCCAAGCTCCAAGGTCACGGTAGCCCCGGTGACGATTTTTTCATCGGCGGATTTCATCTCATCTTCCGTAGTCTCCCGTAGCAGCGCGGACACATTGCCATGATGGACCCGGTACACATCCGGCGCCTTGTTCTTCAGGGCGATGGCCCGCAGATTGGCCATGATAAACTCTATCTCTTCCCTGCTGTTGGCAAAAATGATAGTCTTCTTGTCCAGAGTCTGGCGGAACAGATATTCATAGTGTTCCCTGTCTCCGATGTCCCCGCCGGTGTCCACATCCACCACATTCAGGCTGCCGTCCCGCTCCACGAAGTCGCGCTTGTCCGAATAATTTACAAAGCGCTCAATGTGCAGGCGCACCCGTTTCTTCCCCTCATTGGCCACAGGCGCGGCGCACTCCCTGCCGGTACCGGTATTCAGCCAGTTCTTCGCCAGGGAAACGTCTCCTAATGTGGCGGAGAGGCCGATTCTGCGGGGATTGACCCCCGTGAGGGCTTTCAGCCGCTCCAGAACGCACAGAAGCTGCAGGCCCCTTTCATCCCGCATGAAATAATGGACCTCATCGATAATCACAAAGCGCAGATCCGAAAACATGGACAGACAGGCCCCCCGCTTATTGGTAATCAGACTTTCCAGGGATTCCGGCGTGATCTGCAGGATTCCCTCCGGATGCTTGATCAGACGGTCCTTTTTATCCACGGAGGCGTCCCCGTGCCATTTTGTGACAGGGATATTGGAGTCCAAAAGCATCTGCTCCAGCCGCTTAAACTGGTCGTTAATCAGGGCTTTCAGCGGTGAAATGTACATAACGCCAACGGAACGTGCCGGACGCTCATAATATAAAGTCAGCACAGGAAGAAAAGCGGCCTCCGTCTTGCCGGAAGCCGTGCCGGAGGACAGCAATAGATTGTCGTCACTGTCGAAAATGACCTCACAGGCCGCCACCTGATTCCCCCGCAGCTCCTCCCATTTATTCTCATAGATAAAATCCTGTATAAAAGGCGCAAGCCTGTTGAAAACGTTCATTCCCTGCCTCCCCTGAATGTCCATGCAGTCCCTGTGCCAATCCCTAATGTCAATCCTTTTAACCGTGCCTTGACAGCCGTCAGTGTCTTTTCCGGTTCGATTTCGTCCCAGTCCATACATTTCTCCTTTTGCTTCCGCATATCAGCACCTGCCCATCCCTTATGCCAGACCTGTCCTAGATTTCAAACTCCCGGAACTCATCATGGATTTCCTCCTCTGAAATGCCGCCCTTTGCCATCTCAAAGCTGTTGTCCCCCAGAATCTCAGCTACGGTCTTCTGGGGATTCTGATATAAGATATTGATCAGCTCTATAAAATCGCGGATGATCTCCCGGGGGGTGATATGGGTCTCGGCGCCTACTCGGTTGTATTCCACAGTCAGGAAATAGACCAAATCCTCCTGGGTCAATGCCGGGATATATTTATATAATCCGGCGTGGATATTCTGAAGCTTCTCGATGAGAATGTACATCTCCTCCTGGTTCAGCATCTGAAGCCGGATAATGGGCGCGGACAAATCCTTTACGTCCGCTGTGGCGAAATGCCCCTCCGCCAGTCTGGAACGAAGCGCCTCGTAGCTGAATACCCCCTTATACTTATCCTCAATGCACTGGGGCGTGCCGCCCATAAGGAAGCCGATATGCTGCGCCTTTCCCTGAAGCACATCATTGTACATGGTGAGTATCTTTTCGTAATTGTTGGCCCTGGTGATGGAATTCGGTATCTTAAAGATATTCACCAGTTCGTCAATGATCACCAGCATTCCCTTGTAACCTGCGCCTACCAAAAAAGCGGCAAAAATTTTCAGAAAATCATACCAGGTTTCGTCTGTGACAATGAAATTGATGCCCAAGTCCTCTTTGGCCTCTCTCCGGGTAGGATATTCCCCGCGAAACCACCGCAGCACATTGGACTTCAGGGCAGTATCATCATTTCGATAGGCTTTCCAGTAAAGGACCACAGCTTTTGCGAATTCAAAGCCGTTTACCATTCCCTCCAGGGAACCTGCCACCGCATAAATCTTCCGCTCCACTTCCCTGTCAAATGCCTCTTCACCGGCATTCTCCTGTGGGCCCGCTCCTGTCCGTGAAAGCTGTGGGTCTGCCGCCGTATCTTTTGAGGCTTCCGTCAAGGGTTGGTCCAGGCTTCTGTCCGTTTTGCTCATAGATGCTTCTACAGGATGGCTTCCTGGTATCTCTTTGTCTTCCCCTGAAAGAAGCCTCATCCTGACAGAAGCCTGGATGCCGGAGATCCACTTCTCCAGGATCAGCGGCAGCGCGCCGCCGTCAGGCTTTGATTTTGTGGAAAGATTTTTAATGAGCTCTTTATAAGTAGCCAGACCCTGCCCTTTCGTTCCGGCAAACCGGCGCTCCGGGGAGAGATCCGCGTCCACCACCGCAAAGCCTTTGGCCGTGGCGTAATTGCGGATGGTCTGGAGCAGGAAGCTTTTGCCGCTGCCGTATTTTCCCACAATGAAACGGAAAGACGCGCCTCCCTCCTCTATCATTTCAATATCGTGCAGGATCGCCTGGATTTCCTGGGTGCGGCCCACCGTAATGTATTCCAGCCCTGCCCTGGGCACCACGCCGCCTTTCAGGGCATTGATCAATATATTGGCAATTCTTGTAGGTACCTGTTTCGTCATAGGGATTCCACCATTCCTTTTACCTGCTCTCTATAATCCTCATAAATTTCAAAGTCATCGCCCAGGATGCTGTCGCCCACAAAGTCCATGCTTTTTTCATTGATGCCGTCCATGAGAACTTCCAGCATGACGCTGTGGGCATCCGCAAATTTCTTGATATCCGCGCCTCCGCTTATGGCAAGCGCCAGGGCGCCCTGCTGGATTTCCGTCAAGTTCTCCCACAGGTCGGCCCACTCGTCAGCATGTTCCCGGGCCGGGGAACTGATCTGCCAGTCTGGCGTTTTTGCCTGCGGCAATGACTGTGGGATTGGCCGCAGACTTGCCCGCGAGTCGTCTGCACTTCCCCGAGGGGATGTATACAAGTCCGTTATGTCAGCTTCTTCCTGTACGGCAGGCGAGCCTGTCCCTATGGATTGCAAAGGCATCTGTAAGGCGGTTTTGCTTCCCGGCATAACTGCCTGCAGCCCATTCTGCCCAGCAGCCTTATCAGACAGACTTCCATCAGGCGGCCTCTCTTCCGTCCCGGAATCCTCCAAAGCCCCTGAAGAATCCAAAGCCCCCGATAAATTCTCCTCCGACACAATCAGTCTCTCCTGGGTTGCCAGGGCTTCCCGCCGAATCTTCTCAAGCATGGCGCTGTCCACTTTGACCACTGTCTTCGTGGCCTCCTTGTAAAAGGCCTCCGTCGCCTGGGTGATCACTGCTTCCGGAGAGATTCCGTCCTTTTGCAGTTCCTGAACCAGCATGGGGCTGAGAGTGCCTATATTGGCGGAAAGCTTATGTCTGTACTTGGTCAGCCGCCGCAGAACCGCCTCCATCTGCTTCATGGTATACCCGATCAGCTGCTTCCCGCTCTCTGTGGTGATTGTCGTACTGAATGTCCAGCGATTGTCAATGCACAGATAGATTTCCCTTTCCGAGAGCACTACCCGCCTGTCCGGCTGGCGCAGCGCAGGGTAAAATAATGCCCCCTGAAAGGGCATCCACACGGACATATTCTTTTTGGGGTGAAAAACATAATCCTCCAGTTCCACATGGCTTTGGGCAAAAGCCTGACATAGCCTGCCCATAACGAACCGGAAGCAGTCTCTGATCAGTTCCGCCCTTTCTTCCGTGAAAAAAACGGATTTCCGAATGTCGTATTTGGAAATGGCGCAATACAGATCAAAATCGTCTTCCGGGGCAAACAGCTTCGGATAGTGGGGACTCAGATTGTGTCGTTGGACGAAGTCCCGAAACGACCAGGGAAGCTCATAGTAGATATGGTAATCCTTCAGCCATCTCAGCACATATTTATCAATGGATTCATCATAGACCCGGTAGGCATCCCAAAGAAGCATCAGCCTTTCCATCCCCTCTTGGGGACTTTCCACACCGATGTTGTTCAGCAGTTCATAGAGATACAGAAATACATAGGACAGAGAGGTCTGCAGAATATCTCCCTGCCGAACCTTTGTGCGCCAGGTAAAATAGGTCCGCAGCTGTCCGTAGCCCATCATCTGGTAAGTGGGAAAATAGGCCGAATAGGGCAGGTTCCTGTCGCAGCTGTCCTCGAAATCTTTCATGAACATACCCTGTCTGTACAGGAGCCTTGCGTTCTCCTGCTGAATCCGCTTATCGTAGAATTTTGAATTGCTGAAAGTCAGACAGCGGCTTTCCCTTGCGATATCCCGCATCTGATTAAATCTCTCCCGCACGGGATCCGCCTCTCTGGGCGGAGGCTGGATTTTAGCGGACTTTAATACAAACTTTCCCACCCCCGGCATAGGACAGGAATCGTATTCGATTTCATAATAGGGAGTCTCCTCTGTCTGCTTTTGCGCCACATTACTTTCTTCCATGGACGGTTCCTCCCGGACTGTCTGCTCCTGAATCTGCTCGAACAGCCGGAACGCTTCGTACTCCTTATCGTATTTGCCCATCGCTTCCCCCAACAATAGCCAGAACAATTACTGTTTCCAAACATTTGTTCCATTGTATCAAATATAGACTGGTTCGTCAATCAAAAAAATACTTGACTCTGACCTTACGTCATAGCTTATAATGAATTTCACACGGAGGGAGAAAAGATGCGGACAGTAAACGAAATCAGTAAAATCACAGGAGTAAGCGTGCGCACGCTTCATTACTATGATGCCATCGATCTGCTGAAACCCAGCAAAATAACCGAGGCAGGCTACCGCCTGTATGACGATACAGCCTTAAGCCGTTTACAGAATATCCTGCTGTTCCGCGAGCTGCAGTTTCCGTTAAAAGAGATCAAAACCATTCTGGACAGCCCTGCATATGACCCGGCAGAGGCTTTGAACCAGCAGATTCATTTGCTGGAACTGCAGAAAAAGCATATTGAGAATATGATTGCTCTCGCCCGTGAAATACAATTGAAAGGAGTAGATCATATGAGTTTTGAGGCATTTCGGAAAGATGATATGGAACAATACGCGGCAGAAGTCAAAGAAAGATGGGGCGCCGGCGCAGCCTATGCGGAATATACCCAAAGGGCCGGTCAGAAAAGCGGCCGGGAAAAACAGGAGGCGAACGAGCGGTTGCTGGCTGTTTTCTCGGAGTTGGGGGAACTGAAGTCCCTGCCCCCTGAAGACAGAACCGTCCAGGAAAAAATCGCTTCCCTGCAGCAGCACATTACGGAGAATTACTATACCTGTACCAATGAAATTCTGAAAGGACTGGGACAGATGTACATTTGCGATGAGCGCATGAGGTGCAATATCGACCAGGCCGGAGGAGAAGGCACGGCGGAATTCGCGGCAAAAGCCATTTCCGTATACTGTGCTTGATTTACTGACAGCTAACCGCCTGAGGAGAGCAATCTCTTCAGGCGGTTACAATCTCAGTGCGGATATTTCACTCATTCCCTCTGTCGCAGACAAGCTCGACATAAACATCAGTGCTTTGCTTGGCCGGGAAGATGTCTCTCTCTCACTAGGAATATTACTTTCACTTGTCGCAGCCGCAGTCCGGCTTGTCATCACAGCTCTCGCATTTGTCAAAAGCAGGGTTAAACGCGTAGAAGTTTCTGCTGTCCAGCCTATCCTGCACCATGCGCAGGGCTTCGCCGAATCTCTGGAAATGCACCACCTCCCGCATGCGCAGGAACTTGATGGGTTCGCAGACATCAGGGTCTTTTACCAACCGTAGAATGTTGTCGTAGGTGGCGCGGGCCTTTTGCTCCGCCGCCATATCCTCCATCAGGTCAGTTATCGGGTCGCCCTTTACCTGAAATTCACAGGCATTAAAAGGTACTCCCCCCGCCGCCTGAGGCCATACGCCGATGGTATGATCCACATAGTAATTCGCAAAGCCGCTCTTCTCAATCTCCTCCATGGAAAGATTTCTCGTCAATTGATGAACGATAGAGGCAACCATCTCCAGGTGGGCCAGCTCTTCCGTACCGATATCCGTCAGCACCCCGGCCACCTCTCTGTAGGGTATAGAATAGCGCTGGGACAGGTAACGCATACTGGCGCCCATCTCTCCGTCCGGCCCGCCGTACTGCGAGATAATCGCCTGTGCAAGCTTCGCGTTGGGTTCCTTGATATTCACAGGAAATTGCAATCTCTTCTCATAACTCCACATTTACGCACACGCTCCTTCCCAGGGCAGGGGCGCTGCCCCCCATCTCCATTCTTTGCCGCTCTCGGCATATCTGGTGTTTAGCGGATAATATTTCTGGGAAAATTCTTTCTCCATCTGGAGCTTGATCCGGTTGTAATGGTTGAAGTATTCCATTGCTTTACAGTCATGGGGATGAGTGTCCAGGTACAGAACCAGTTCTGTCAGGACGAAATCCGCGATTCCAATGTCTCTCAAAAGCTGCTCTCTGTCTCCCATTATACGCATCTCCTTCCTGTGAAAGGTTTATCCAGTTCCGGGAATATCGTTCCCGCACAATACCCTTTCTCCAAGTCATCATACAGCCTTTCGAATTTCTGCCAGGGCACATAGGCCATTGCAATCGGGAAGTCTTCAAAATTGTCGTCTTTCCAATGTTCGTGCATTTTGAGTCCTTTCATAGCTTTATGTTTGCTTGCTATTATGATATGAAAAAGATAAAAAAATGTGAGAAAGAAAGTATGAATAAGGGAATGAGACGTTTCTGCCCCATAGAAAAAGCCGCCATGCGCAGAATTTCCGCTTTGGCGGCAATCCTTGCATGGCGGCTTTCGACATCTCTATCTGGACTCTCCCATAAAGAACAGCGCAATGGTTCCGGGGCCGGAATGGGCTCCTATCGTAGGACCAATGTGATTGATGAGGAAATTCCGGAATCCGAACCTCTCCTGAATCAGATCCCTGACATATTCCGCATCCTCCAGGGCGTCCCCATGACTGATAAATACATAGTCATCCCTGTTCTCCTCTACCCAGGATCCCATTTTCTCACCCATGTAATCCACCAGGGTGCTTAAAGATTTTTTGCGCCCTCTGACCTTGCCGATGAGAATCAGATGCCCCTCATCGTCCACATGAAGCTTGGGCTTGATGGAAATCATGGTTCCCAATACTGCCGCGGTCTTGCTGACACGCCCGCCCCGGTAGAGGTGGAACAGGTCGTCTACCGTAAATACATGTGTGAAATTCAGCACATGATCCGTCAGCCAATTTGCGGTCTCCTCCATGGATTTTCCTGCATCCCGCATTCTGACGGCCTTATGTACGAACAGGCCCTCTCCCAAGGATGCCCCCAGACTGTCCACCACCATTATTTTTACGTCGGGACGCTCTTCCATCAGTTCCTGCGCTGCCATGCGGATATTGTTGCAGGTGCCGCTTAAGCCGGAGGAAAAAGCCAGATACAGGATTTCCCTCTCCGGGCAGTCCCGAATATACGCCTCCAACTGCTCTTTGGCCTCGGCAGGATTGATCTGGGAAGTGGTGGGCATCTTGCCCTCCTCCCGCATGAAAGCATAGAACCGCTTCCAGTCCAGCTGCCTATCCCTGCCATAGGTAATCCCGTCAAGTATATAGCTAATAGGCAGGCAGCCTACATTGTGCTCCTTTAAATAAGCTTCCGGCAGATCTGTGGTACTGTCAGTAATGATTTTGAACATACGATACCCTTGCCTTTCCTTTATCAATTCTTTTAACAATTTGTTTTGACTTTACCACAAAATACGACATATGTCAAATTTACCTGCCGTCAGACAATTTTGTTCCGAAGCGGACCCGAAACGGAGACCTGAAACGGGAAGAACCGCCCTTACTGGGGCGGTTCTTCCCGTTTCGTTCCATTGGCCAGTGCGGCCTTTCCTGCCAGAAAACCGGACAAAACCGCCTGGAGATCCACTCCCGTGGATTCTTTCAGTCCGTCCGTCACCTGTACAACGGTACCCATGATATCTTTCATGAGCTTTGTGGAATTACCGTCGCCGTACATGGTGATCTTATCAACGCTTGCAAGGGGCTCCGCGGCGTTTTTGACTACTTCGGGCAATGCCTTAAAGTACATTTCCAATACGGCGGCCTCTCCCATTTTCGCCATGGCTTCCGCCTTTTTCTCAATCCCCTCCGCTTCCGCCACGGCCTTTGCACGGATTGCCTCCGCTTCCGCCAGGCCTCTGGTGCGGATACCGTCAGCTTCCTGCTCCATGGTATAGCGCTTTGCCTCGGCCTGGGCTTTCATGGCCTCCGCTTCTTTCTCGGTCTCGAACTTTTTGGCCTCCGCTTCCCGCTGGCGCTCATACAGACTTGCGTCCGCCTGCTGCTGTTTCGCAAATCTGTCCGCCTCGGCTTTTTTCTTAACCTGCGCGTCCAGGGACTGTTCCATGACCTCCGCTTCCCGCTGCTTTAATTGGATTTCTTTCTCCTGTTTTGCAATGTTGGCGTTGGCTGTGGTAATCTCAACGGTTTTTCGCTGTTCCTCCTCCTGAATGCGGTATGCCGCGTCGGCCTCCGCCTGTTTGATATCGGCCTCCCGCTTCAACTCGGCTTTGCGTATAGCCAGGTCGTTTTGCTTCTTGGCAATCTCCGTGGCCGCATTTACCTCCGCCTCATTGGATTCCCGCTTGGCATTGGCCTGAGCCTTTGCAATCTCTTTCTCGCTCTCTGCCCGGGAAATGGCTGCGTTCTTCTGAATCTTGACGATATTGTCCACACCCAGATTCTCGATGACACCGTTCCCGTCCACAAAATTCTGGACGTTGAAACTGATAATGTCCAGTCCCATGGCCGCCAGATCCGGCTCTGCGTTTTCTTTTACCAAAGTGGCGAATTTCTGTCTGTCGGAAACCATCTCCTCCAGGGCCATTTTCCCTACGATTTCACGGACATTGCCCTCCAGCACTTCTCTGGACACGCGTCCGATGTACTCCGCATTTTTGTTCAGGAAGTTCTGGGCCGCCAGCTTCAGGCGTTCTTCGTTGTCACTGATTTTGACGTTTACAGTGGCATCTACATTGATATTTATGTAGTCTGCTGTGGGAACGGCATTGGAGGTCTTCACATCAATGGGAATCAGTTGGAGGTTCAGTTCATCCTTTCTCTCCAGAAAAGGAATCTTGATGCCTGCTTTTCCGATGAGTACCTTGGGATTCTTTCGAAGGCCCGAAATAATCATTGCCGTGTCCGGGGGCGCTTTCACATACCCCGTCAGGAAGATCAAAAACAACAATACCACAACTACACTCAGGATTACCGCCAATATGGGAACTCCTCCGATTCCCATGCCGGAAACCACACCGGGAACCATCATGTCCAATACAACTTTTACCATACCTATTCTCCTTTCCGTATATTATATCCCTCAAAGTTGCTTTTCAACCCTGTTCTTATTATATAACGGAAGTTTTCCAGCCGCAAGCCGCAATCTCATACAATATGCTTTCCTACCGATGAGGAAATTGCACGTTAAGATCTCTGTAGCTTTCTTTGTCTTCGTGCAAGCCTTGCGACTATATAATTGTCTTCAACAAAGGCAGCGTCATCCGGCATTGGAGCAATGATGCCCCTGTGGCGGGTGCGGAGGGAAAGTATCATGAGCTGTGGCAGGCTCGTACTATGACGATGCCAGGCCCGGTGCTCTGGTGTAAAAATGGTGTAAAATCATATTGGGAGCTGGCAAAAAGCCCTGTCCATCTGGCATACAGCCGAAAGACAGGACTTATTTTCACACAACAGCATTTCCGAGGAAGATGGTCATTCCCCCTCTTTCATAGCTCCCGGCAGCCGCATCCGGAACAGCTTGCTCTTCAATGCTTTCCAGTTAAAGGGGAACAGCGGGTACAGGTAGCTCCTGTGGGACACCGTCCGGTTGCAGCCAATGGCCAGCAGGGACAATAGTATCCCGCCGATATATCCCCACAGGTTGAACCACTGTGCGAGCAGCAGGGTGATGATGCGCAGGAACTTCAGGGCGTACCCCAGTTCGTAGTTGGACTGGGTGTAGTTGGCGATGGCCACGAATGCCATGTACAGCATGACCTCGGAGGAGAACCACCCACTGTTCACCGAGAACTCCCCCAGCACCAGCGCCGCCATGACGCTTAGGGGAGTGCTGAGCATGTTGGGGGTGTTGATAGCCGCCAGCTTCAGTCCGTCTATGGCCAGCTCCAGTACCAGGAACTGCCATATCAGAGGGAGGTTGGGCTCCTCCTGGAGCATGATGAATGAAAAGCTCTCCGGAATCCACTGGGGATTGTTCATCATCAGCAGGAAAGTGGGTGTGACCAGGTAAGTCAATATGGAAATCAGGAACCTGGTCATCCGCAGATAAGTGCCCGTTACCGGCGGGAAATAGTAATCGTCCGCCTCCTCTATCACGTCGAATATGGTGGTGGGCAGGATCATGGCCGAGGGGGAATTGTCCACCAGTATGACGATATTCCCCTCCAGCACCTGGGCGGACGCCGAGTCGGGCCGCTCCGTGTACTTGAACTTGGGGAAAGGATTGTACCATTTCCGCTGATACAGGCATTCCGCCAGGGATTCCTGGTTCATGGTCAGGGAGTCCGCTTTGATGTCCTGGATCTTCCGCCTGATTTCATCCAGGAAGACATGGTCCACCCTGCCTTTCATGTAGCAGAGGGCGATGTCCGTATGGGAGCTTTCTCCTGCGCTCAGCATCTCCATGTGCAGATCCGCGCTGCGGATCCTGCGGCGGATCAGGGCCGTGTTGGACACCAGGGTCTCCACGAAGCCGTCCTTAGACCCCCTAAGGGCCTTGTCTTTCTCCGGCTCCGCCACGCCCCTGGAGGGATATGTCCTGGAGTCGATGACCAGCGCTTTCTCATAGTCGTCTATCAGCAGGAGGAACATCCCGGAAAGCAAAGACTGTACCAGGGTGTCCCGATCATCCTCAATATCCACCTCCACATAGGGCGTGAACTGTTTGGACATGCCATGCATGTCTTCTGGCATCTTGTCCGGAGTCAGATCCATAAAATACTGCAGGAGCTTCTGATCCAGGTCGTCTTTGCAGAAGCCGTCTATCAGGTACATGCAGGCTTCCTTGCCGCCGATGCGGACGACACGGTAGATGATGTCGAAATTTCGCTCCACGTCCAGGACGCGGTTCAGCCAGGCCATGTCCGCCTGCAGGGAGCCTGTGATTTTCTGTTTGCTGTCCCTCTTCTCTTCCATGCTTCGATAAACTCCTTTTCAGCCTCGGTTGGTGTTATATTTTTCACACTTCCCGTCATGCCGCCTGCGGCGGCACAAACAATCCGTGGAAAGAATCGCTTTTCTTGCGATTCTTTCGTATGAAGCTTGAAATCACTTAGCGAGGTACTTTCGAGCTTAGTGATTTCTTTCACACTTATCTTAGCCAAACCTGGAATTTTTATGCGCATCAAAAAGCCGGCCCGTAAAAGGCCAGCTTTTCCGATTCTACCGCTATGCTGCTTTCCGCATCCATCTGGAAACCATGAGATACGCGCCGAACAGTGTCGCCTTGACGCATGTCTCCAGGCCCCAGATCCATGTGGGCACCTGCATGTCATACGCCCCCATGATCAGAATGTCTACGCCTACGCATATCCCTGCCCCGATCTGTATCAGCTCCTGTATCCTCTTTCCCTGCGCATGCCGCTTTTCCAGGGCCAGGATTTTTGTCGGATAAGGGAATCCGTAATTTCCGGAGCCGCAGCTTGCGTCCGCCTCTGACAAAAGCTCATCCATAGTGATTCCAAATACCTGCGCTATCCTCTTCGTCATGGCCAGATCCGGGCATCTGGAACCGCTCTCCCATCTGCATACGGTCTGTCTGGAGACATAGAGTCTGTCAGCCATCTGCTGTTGGGTGAGGCCGTTTTTCTCGCGCTGTATTTTAATATTCTCGTTCCATGCCATATCCGTTCTCCTCCTTTGGAATGCTTTTCCGGAATGCATTTCTTCTGGAATGCTCTTTTTCCGTTTGCTCCATAATACTACTTTCCTGCGCTTTTGGGAAGCGCCGAGGTGGAAATGGCATGTTTCCATTCCGGTAACAGCATACCTACGGGCTTCTACTTCGTGGTGCTCCCCAGCCCGCCGTTGCGCACTCCTTCCGCCTGGTCGTCTACAGTGATTCCATACTCGATGAAAATCCCCTGGGCGAAGCCCGTGCCCTGAGGCACCTCCACCGTCCTGCCCTCGTTGGTGTCATTGGTCATCTTAATGAAGATGTGCCCCTCGTTGTCGGAGTTGAAATAATCGCTGTCGATGATTCCCACCGTATTATTCATCTGCAGGCGGTACTTGAAGCCCAGCCCGCTCCTGGGGTAAATCTTCAGCACCCAGTCCTCGTCTATCCTTACACGAATTCCCGTGGGAATCTTGACAGTCTCACCCGGCGCAAGGGTAAAGGAAAAAGGCGCAAAGAAATCATACCCGGCGCTTCCCCTGGTAGCCCGCCGGGGAAGCAGGATTTTATCATAGATTTCCTGTATATTGGTGTCCGAGAATTTCGGAAAGTCCCCTTTCAAGGCCTCCGCAAAGTTCTCAAAACTCACCTTAAAAAACTGTGCCACTCTTTTCATACATATCTCCCTATCTTATTCCGGATTACCTGAATTTCATTGCTCTATCCTGCCACGGCCCTTTCCCTACCGCCTATCCCAAAACATATCCTTTATGCTCTCATGCTCCCTGTAGCTTACCGCATCCTGGCCACCGTCCGGCCTACAAAGGTTCCACAGAGGATTCAGTCGCAGCACCCGCAGACAGTGCCAGGTTTCTGGGTTATCGCATATTCCTGCGCATAATTTCCGCAGTGCAGCACCGGTACGCTGGGGTCTTCCTGTGTAAGCGTCCTCTTCACATCGATCACCCTCTGATTGGAGCTGCCTTTCCATAAAAGTTTCACATCTTTCTCCGCCTCATGGAACTCACCGTCCACCAGTACGTCTATGTACTTCATGATCGGATAATGCAGGATATCCTCCCAGCTGTCCCCGGTATAGAGCCAGATGGTCTTGGCCGGGTATCTCTCCCTGATTTCAGCCACCAGGCACCTTACGTCCAGCCTGTTGGCAGGGTGCAGAGGGTCACCCCCGGAAAATGTAATGCCTGAAATATAATCTTTATCCAACTGTTCAAAAATCTCCTGCCTGGCCGTTTCATCAAAGAGCAGCCCCCCGTCCGGATCCCATGTGAGAGGATTCTGACAGCCCTTACAGCAATGACTGCAGCCGGCAAGCCAGAGCACCACCCGCAGCCCATCGCCGTTGAGCATGTCGTCGGACGTAATATTGTGATATCTCATCTTGTCTCCTACTCCTACCTATCTTCATTTGGTTCACACTTCCCGATATGCCGCTTCAGCGGCACAAACAATCAATAAATTGGTGCAAGTCCGTAAGAATGCCTGCACTTGGCATTCTTACCGAAATGATTTAGATTTTCTTAGTCCGCGTACTTTGCGGGCTTAGAAAATCTTCATTCCGTTCATACTTACATACTCTTGCGTTCCGCGATCTCCGCCATCTTTGCCTCGTTGAGCCTAGTGTCCCCATGTACCCGGGAATAGGACAGATAGCCGTTCATACGGTCAATCTTCGTCAGGTTCCGGCTGCCGCACTTGGGACAGACATCCATCTCCAGTTCCTGATGGCCGCAGTCATCGCAGTAGGCCAGGGACAGATTGACGCCCTCGTAAAAGCCCATATCCATGGCGCGGCGAACCAGAGTTCTTATCGCCTCAATGTTATAATCTATAGGATATTTCACATACTGTATTTTGCCGCCATTGGTCAAATCCCAGAACCGGTTCTCCAGATCCTGTTTTCTGATAGGCGTAATGTCTTCCGTCACATGGCAGTGGAAGCTGTTGCTCACATATTCCCTGTCCGAGACACCCTCTATGATGCCGTATTTATTGCGGAACTGCTTCACCTGCAGACCGCAGAGGTTCTCTGCCGGCGTGCCATAGATGGCGTAAAGGTTTCCGTCCTCTTCCTTGAATTCGTTTATACGCTTGTTGATGAATTCCATTACTTCCACGGCGAACTTCCCATCTTCTACCAGCGACTTGCCATTGTATAGTTCCTGCAGTTCATTCAGCGCCGTGATGCCGAAGCTGGCAGTGGCGGACTTAAGCAATGGCTTAATTTTGTCCGAAAGTTTTAGATGCCCGCCCAGGAAACCGCCCTCGCAGTAGGCCAGGGGATTGGTGGAAGCCCGCATCTCGCCCAGATAGGCATAAGTGCGGATATGGAGCTGCCTGATCAGATTCAGGTAATAGTCCAGCACTTCGTAGAAATCCCGGCTTTCCTTTCTGGCCTTGGCCAGAATCATAGGCAAATGGAGGGATACGGCGCCGATATTGAACCGTCCCACGAACACAGGTTTGTCCTGTTCATCTGCGGGATGCATGCCTCCCCTCTCATACCAAGGGGACAAGAACGCCCTGCATCCCATAGGGGACACAATGCGCCCGTATTGCTTGTACATGCTGGCTACATAACCCTTTCCGGTAAGGCTGAGCCAGTCCGGGTACATGGTTTTGGCGGAACACTGAATCCCGGCCTCGAACACATCCTCCAAGGGCTTTCCCGGGCCGTGGAGATTTTCGTCATAGAGAAACACGATTTTCGGGAACAGCACGGGCTTTTTATGCTCTTTCTTGCCCTGGCCGCCCCGGCGTACCTCCAGCATGGTCATGGTGGCAAGCTTTGCGAACCTCCCGGCGCCTGTTCCTGCCGTCACGGTTATGAAAGGATAGTCTCCGCGGCTGCTTCCAACGGTGTTGAACTTGTACTCCCAGCCCTGGAAGCCCTGCTCGAATTCCCTAACCACATCTTCGTAAGCCTCCTGCTCCGCACTCTTTGCATCTAATCCCAGTCTCACATATTTATCAATGTAATGCTGATAGGACTTCTCCGCGTAAGGCTCCAGGATCAGATCCACGCTGGGCACCGTGAAGCCGCCGTACTGCTGGCTGGCAGCGCTAAGCACGATATCCCCGATGACATCGAACGCCACATCCAGAGACTTGGGCTCATTGTACCACACGTTTCCCATTTCGAAACCGCCGCTCAGCACGTTCTGCACATCGAAGAGACAGCAGTTCATGGTGTCCCTCCTGGCAGACATGTCGTGGACATAGATATAGCCGTCCCGGCAGGCCTGAATCTCCTCGGTGGTCATGAAGAACTTCTGGTACAGCTCCTTGTTCAGCTGGTTGAACACCAGGCTCCTCTTGGTAGCCACCAAGGCGGAGTCCGTGTTGGCGTTCTCCTTGTCGCCGATGTACATGATGGACTGGCTCTTTTTGTATACATCGTCCAGCATGCGCACGAAGTCCTGCTTGTAGTTGCGGTAGTCCCGGTAGCTTTTTGCCACCACAGGCTTTACCTGCTCCAGGGCGCTCTCCACGATATTGTGCATGACAGGAATAGGGACTTCGTCCAGGTTCAGCTCATCCACTTTTTCAATGACATACTGGCAGATCAGGCATTCTTCTTTCTCTGTGAACTTGGCCAGAGCCCTGTAGGCGCTCTTTGCCACTGCGCTGATCACTTTCTGTACATTGAATGCTTCCTTGCTGCCGTCTTTTTTGATGACATGCACATCTTTCTTCGGTCTGTAGGTCTCTCCGTAATTAATACCGCCCTTCGCTGTCTGCTCGTTCTCCATATGATTGCTTTCTTTCATTGCTCATAGCCCCCATTCCATAAGACATCTACTAAATACAAAATATAGTGTTTCGTCTTTTTGAACTCCAATATATTGTGTCGTATACCTACTAGTATATGAAAAAGAGGGGGGCTTGTCAATGCATAATTGGGGAAAATGGAAAATGGGAAAATGGAATAAAATCCGCCCCGCGCAATGGGACGGATTTTATTACTTCCATATAGCATAATCTTTCTCGTCAAAGGCCATATCTCTCATACAGCATATTCCGGAATTCCTTATCCTGTATGGCCTGTTCCAGGTCACCGGCTCTTTTTTCTTCCATCAATTTAGAATAGAGCCTGTACACGCGCTCCTCTCCTTCTTCTCTGCCTTCTTCTCTGCCTTCTTCTCTGCCTTCCTCTCTGCCTTCCTCTCTGCCTTCTCTCCTCATTACCTCTGCAAATGCCTCTTCGTCAAATTCCGTAAGCAACATAAGCATCACCTCCGATTTTCTTTTCAGAAGATACTCTTTCAACATCCCTTCCCTTACACATCTGTCGATTGCCTTGTCCATGGCCTCGGACAGGCTACCTCCCGCTTTCTGGTATTCGCGAACATACTGCACCAATGCTACATACCCCTCCAGGGCAGGACACTGCTTCAGCAGACTCCTGCTCGTGTCTGCATTGATATTCAGCATATGAGCAGTCCACTCATATCCTTCTTTCGGAACCAGGAATGCGTCCGAAAGCTTTAGTTCCTGCCTGTCCGGCGCTTTCTCCTGTCCATTGTAGAACACATAATAATCCGGGGCCGGAATCTTTATTAGTCTCTTTCCATACAGCTTTACGCCTTTCGCCTCCAATATCCCATCAATATTATGGGCATAATATATCAGCCCCCTCAATGGCATATTGTAGTTCAGGGTACTCTGGTGCTCCCACAGTGCCATCTGGTTCTGAAACAATACAGATACATCATTTTTTCCATGCATGTAGATCGCATCGGAAAGCGTGACGATCTCCAGGCCGTCTGTATCCTCATAATCCGTGCCGTTTAACGCATTGTACAAGGATAAGGCATTTCGCTTATCCGAAAACAGGTCATGAAACACCGTATCCTTGTGGTTCCGTTGTATAGTACTTCCGTTTGCCATGCAAAACTCTCCCTTATTTGTTATATCGTTCTTTTGTACGGAATCTATAATCAACTCATTATAGATATTGTATCATATGGAAGAGATGCTGTAAACTTTTTTCTGGATGGTCCCATGCGCCGTCAGTCTCTTCCTGTCTGGATTGCCTCACGAATCGCCTCATGCAGCCCTGTGTACAGCCCGTGTTTAGAAGTTAGCACCATAATCTTTAGGAGCAGACCGACCCCCAAA